>NZ_JAHHZF010000003.1:161051-515156 GCF_018729455.1 Prosthecodimorpha staleyi
GATGCCGCGGCATCGCACCCCCTCATCCCGCCTTCGGCGACCTTCTCCCCCTTGCAGGGGGCGAAGGGGATGGAGCCGAGAGATCGGCGGCCGGCTTTTTCACGATCCATCAACGGGTTATTCCCTTCTCCCTCTGAAGGGGGGCGAAGGGGAAAGCCGGGAGACCCGCGCGCGGGCGGCAAGGGGATCGGTCGGTCGTGCCAGGCCAGCAAAGTCGACCGGCAGGCTCAGGCCGGCGGCCGATCGGGATAGCGGGCGGCGAGTGCGGCGAGATCGGCGGCGCGCAGCGGTGCCGGGCCGACATGCGGGGCGAGCACCACCGACAATTCGCGCGGCGTCATCGCCCAATAGGCGGCAGGCGCCAGGCCGAGCCGGCCGACCACGAAACTCAGGGTGTCGTCCCAGGGAAAGGGCTCGCCGCAAAAGGGCCGGCCGCCCCTACCTCGCCAACAGGCTGCGCCTGCCCGAAGGTGGCGGCGAGCAGGCGTCCGGCCAGACCGGCGGCGCCGAGCGCGCCGTCCTCGAAGCGCATGGCCGCCACGTCGAGATCGGTCACCGCCTCCCCGGCCCCGCGCAGCCCGGCCCCGATCAGCCGGATCAGGTCGAGTGCGGCGAGCCGGCCCGAACCGAATCGCTCGCCGAGCGCGACCATGTCGGCGACCGAGAAGGCCGCCTCCAGTTCGGCCAGCGCGCCGAGGGTCAGGACCAGAATGCGCGGCCGGCCGTCGATCACGGCCTCCACCTCGCCCCGTCGTGCATTGGGCATCGGCTGTCTCCTTGTTGTTGAAAGCGGATTCGCGTTGGCGGTCAGGGCGCCTCAGGCGGCCGCGAACGTGATCGCGCCGGCGGATTCCAGGCCCATGTCCCAGCTGATCTCGCCCTCGTGGTCGCCCGCATAGTCGAGCGAGACCAGCTGGAACGGGCCCTCGAGCGTGCCGAAATTCGGCAGCACGATCTGCCACGGGCGGATCAGAGCCTCGAAGAACAGGCGGCGCACGGCGGAATCCGAGGGCGCGTCCTTGAACACGCCCGCGCCGGACACCGACAGCCGCTTGGCCGCGGCCCCGGCGAGCAGTTCGCGCCAGCGGTCGGGACTGTCGGCATGGGTCACGTCGACGGTGCCGGTCGAAAAGGCGAGCCGGCGGCTGCGCAGGCCGGCGACGGTGACGAAACTGCCGGTGGCGGTCTCGTCGAGTTTCAGGAGCAGGTCCTTGCCGGCCTGGACGGCCATGATGTCCCCCTCGGGTCAGAGCGCCTCGGTCACGGCGCGAAAGGTCAGGGTGGCGATGGCGGTGACGCGGTCGCGGGCGAGCCGCGCATCGCGCCGGGCGAGCCGCAGCGAGACCAGGCGGTGGCCCTCCGGCGCCGGCGGCGTTTCGGCGAGCGTCAGGTCGACCCGGTCGGCCAGGGCCAGCGCCTCGCGCTTGCCGCCGGCCCGCGACCAGGCCGAGACGACGATCTCGTGCTCGACGAGGTCGAGTTCGACGCCGCCGATCGGCCGGCCGGCGATCGTGTCGATCGCCAGATAGGGCAGAGCCGCGTCGCGCGGCGGCCCGTCATGGATGCGCCCCGGCGCGCCGAGCAGGGTCTGCAGGGCGGCATCGGCCGAGAGCCGGCCGCGCAGGGCGGCGAGCAGTTTCGAACCGGCATCGTGGCTCATCGGGATGCCTCCTCGGCGAGGCAGACCAGCCAGCGGCCGGTCTCGTCGGGATCGTAGGCGGCCAAGATGCGGAACCGGCGCTCGCCGAGCGCGAGCCGGTCGCGGCTGGTCACCGCGGCGCGGCCGTTGAGCAGGATGCGGTGCGTCGCGGTGCCCTCGACATGGCCGGCGAGATCGCGCTCGCCCGCCCCGACCGGCTCGATCCCGGCGCGCAGCGTGCCGTCCGCGGTCCAGACGGTGTCGCCGGACGGTGCGGTGGTGGCGCGTTCGAGCGTCACCACCTTGGTGAGCCGTCCGGGGTGGAGGGAACGGGCCGGCGCACTCACAGCCGCACCCGCCGCCATGGCGCGAGCAGCACCTCGACCTCGTCGGCGATCGCCGCCGGCACGATGCCGATCGTGGTGCCCTGCGGGTTCTCGAACCAGCGCGCGGCGAGCATCAGCTGCGCCCGGCGCAGCGGCTGCGGCACGTCGACCCCGGACAGGCCGAAGCCGACCGTGATGTCGATCTCGATGCCGTTGATCGCCACGCCGGGCGCCAGCACGGTGCCGGGCGCCAGCGCGATGCGCGCCGGATCGCCGGCCGCATCGACGCGGTATTGCGTCGGCGCCAGTTCGGCCGGCAGCCCGGAGGCGCCGTAGACGGTGATCCGGTCGACCGCGACGAGCGGGCCGAGCGGCAGCCGGACCATGCCGGAGGCCGGCCAGGCGTCGAGATAGATCCGCCAGCCCTGGCGGATCATCAGCGTGCCGAGCCGCGATTCGATCAGGCTGCGGGCGGCGACCAGCAGCGCGGAGACGACCAGGTCGTCGTCGGAATGGTCTAGGCGCAGATGCGCCTTGGCCTCGGCGAGCAGAACCGGCTCGACGGCCGGCGGCGTGATGAGGGCGGCGGTCATGGTCGCTCCGGACGGTCGGGCTGCAATGGCGGCGGACGGCGGTTCGATGCCGTCGCCGCGGGGCGATTGCCTGCCCCCGGGCCGCCTCCGGCGACCGCCCGGCGGACGGGGGCGGGATCGCGGCTCCGGGGACAGGCTCGAGGGACGGTCAGGCGACCGGTGCGGTCAGCTGGCGCCGAACTTCATCAGCTTGATCGCGTCGAAATCCTGCATGCCGCCGCCGACGCGCTTGGTCGTGTAGAACAGCACGTAGGGCTTGGCCGAATAGGGATCGCGCAGCACGCGGATGCCGATCCGGTCGACCACCAGGTAGCCGCGCCGGAAGTCGCCGAAGGCGATCGCGAAGCTGTCGGCCGCGATCGCCGGCATGTCCTCGGATTCGGCGACGGGGAAGTTCATCAGCGTGGCCTGCGCGCCGGCCGCAGCCGGCGGCTGCCAGAGATAGGTGCCCTGGGCGTCCTTCAGCTTGCGGATCTCGGCCTGGGTCTTGCGGCTCATCACCCAATGCGCGTTCTGCCGGTAGCCGGCCTTCAGCGCATAGACCAGATCGACCAGCTTGTCGGACGGGTTGGAGGCCGGGAAGGCGCTGGAGACGCCGGTCGCCAGATAGCCGAGATTGCCCCAGCTCCAGGAGGCGTTGGCGACCTTGGTATAGGCCAGGAAGCCCTTCGGCTTGGCGACGCCGTCGCCGGTCACGAAGGCGGTGCCCTCCTGCTCGGCGAAGGCCTGCTCGACCTCCTCGGCGATCCACTGGTCGATGTCGACGGCGGCGTCGTCGAGCAGCGCCCCGGTCGCCGACGGCATGGCGTAGAGTTCCATGGTCGGGAAGGCGAGCAGCTGCAGCTGCGGGCTCGCGGTCTCCGGCCGGGCCGCCGTCTCGGCGACCCAGCCGACCGCCGGCCCGCTCGCCGAGAAGGGCTTGTTGTAGACCGCGGCCGAGACCTGGCGGTTGCCCGCGATGGCGCGGATCGGCGAAAGGTCGCCGAGCCGGCGGGTGACCTCGCGTTCGAGTTCGGCCGGCACCAGATAGCCGCCGTCCTGGTTGGAGCCGATCGACAGCGCCTTGGCCTCGATCTGCTTCAGCCCAGTCTCGACGCCGCCGCGCACATAGGCGTCGAAGGCGCGCTTGTGCTCGGTCGGTTCGGTGCGCCGGTCCTCCGGTCCCGTGCCGAGGCGCGGGCGGGCGGCCTTCAAGGCGAGGTCGTCGACGAGCCGCTTCTGCTCGTCGAGCGCGCGGTCGATCCGGTCGAGTTTCTCGACCGTCACCACGTCGGGCGCGCCGCGGCGCTCCAGTTCGGCGAGGCGGCGGTCGTTGGTGTCGCGGAACGCCTCGAAGGCGCCCATGAAATCCTGGAAGGCGAGCGCCACCTCGGCATCGCCGGGGCGGGTGCCGGCGGCGCCGGAGGCGGCGGCGGACTTGGTTTCGGGAGCCGCGGTCAGGCAATCGGTCATCGCATACTCGTCGGGTTCGAGGGCCAGGGGGCCGGTTTGGGGGCGGATTTCGGGGCGGGGCCGAGCGAACGGGCGGCCGCCCGGATGGTGCGGGCGAGCCGCAGGCCGTGCGGCGGCGCGGCGGTCTTCACCGCGGAGACGCGGGCATCGGGCAGCATCGGAAAGGTGACCAGCGAGATCTCCCACAGGTCGATCTCGATCAGGCGCCGGCGGGCGCTGCGCGGTTCGCGCACGGCCTTGACGGTCCGGAAGCCGATCGACAGCCCGTCGAGCACGCCGGCGCGCATCAGCGCCAACGCCTCGCGCGCCCGGCCGATCTCGCCGAGCAACCGGCCCTTGACCAAGAGGCCGCGGTCGTCCTCCTCGATCGACAGCCAGCGGCCGATCGGCTCGGCCGGATCGTGATGCCAGAGCATCTTGATCCCGCCCGCGCCGCGCCTGGCGATCGAGGCCGCGAAGGCGCCGCGCTCGACCTGGTCGCCGGCGAGATCGACCGCGCCGAACAGGCTCGCATAGCCGGCAAAGCTTCCGTCCGGATCGAGATCGGCGAGCGGCGCGACGGCCCGCTTCACCTCCGGCGCGGCGGCGAGGCCCGCCATGTCAGGCGGCCTCCCGGACATCCGACGGCCGGACGCGCATCCGCGCCCGGCGCCCCAGCGCCTCGGCGAAGCGAGCGAAGACGGTGTGGTGGTCGGCCCGCGCGGGCCGGATCAGCGCGATCAGGGCAGTCATGCAACACCTCATGGGGCTCGGGAAGCGGATCGAAAGCCGCGCTCATTCCTCGTCGAAGACGCGGGTCAGCCGGGCGATCTCGGAAACGAAGTCGTTGAAGCGCCGGTTGGAGGCCGCCAGTTCCTTGCAGGTCCAGACCAGCAACCCGCTCGCCCCCGACGCCCACAAAAACAGCGCCACATGCGCCAGGTCCCCGCGCTCGGCGAAGACCGCAAAAAGCTCGTTCATGGCCATCCGTCTCCGGTTAGCAGTTCGCCCGCCCGTCTCCCCGGACCGCCAACCGCACCATCCAGCCCCCTCATCCCGCCTTCGGCGACCTTCTCCCCCTTGGCCGGGGGCGAAGGGGAAGGAGCCGAGGGATCGGCCGCCGTTCTTCCCGATCCCTCAACGGGTTATCCCCTTCTCCCTCCGCAGGGGGGAGAAGGTGCCCGAAGGGCGGATGAGGGGGACGATCCCGCGTCAATACGATCAGGCTGCGTTGGGGCCGCGATCATGCCGCAGTCCAAACCGCCAATTCCGAGGCTGCTGCAGCCTCCAGCCCCCTCATCCCGCCTTCGGCGACCTTCTCCCCCTTGGCAGGGGGCGAAGGGGAAGGAGCCGAGGGATCGGCGGCCGTTCTTCCCGATCCTTCAACGAGTTATCCCCTTCTCCCTCCGCAGGGGGGAGAAGGTGCCCGAAGGGCGGATGAGGGGGTCGATCTCCCGTCAACACGATGAGGCTGCGGTCCGGACCGCCTTGAGACCGGTTAGGCATGGTCCCCGCCGAAGCCCGCCCTACCCCCGCGGCCCGTAACCCACGGCAGCGCGCTTTTCGTCTTCGCTGAGGAAGTCGGCCGAGGCGATGCGGGTCCAGATGCGGTCGCGGTCGGCGGCGAGCGCTTCGACGGCGTCGGTGTCGTGGGCGAGGCGGACCGGGCGATCCGGCGGGCTCAGCCAGGCGGAGAGCGCATCGGCGGTGCGGGCGGCGAGCGGCAGCACGGTCTGGCGCCAGAAGGCGCGGTTGGCCTCCTGGTAGTTCGCATAGGTGTTGTCGCCCGGAATGCCGAGCAGCATGGGCGGCACCCCGAAGGCGAGCGCGATCTCGCGGGCGGCCTCGCGCTTGGCCTCGATGAAGTCGAGATCCTTCGGCGAATAGCCCATGGCGCGCCAGTCGAGCCCGCCTTCCAAGAGCAATGGCCGGCCGGCATTGCGCGCGCCCTGGTAACCGTCCTCCAGTTCACGCTTCAGCCGCTGGAACTGGTCGTCGGTCAGGTTGCCGCCGTCCTTCGGCTGATAGACCAGCGCGCCGGACGGCCGGGCCGAATTGTCAATCAGCGACTTCGCCCAGGCGGAGGCGGCGTTGTGCACGTCGAGCGAGACCTGGGCGGCCTCCAGCGGCGCCAGTCCGTAATGGTCGGACAGCGGATGGAACAGCGCGAGTTGCAGGATCGGCGGCGGCGCGCCGGGCCGGTCGGGGCGCAGGAAGCGATGCGTGCGCTCGCCGACCGTGTAGTCCCAGGCCTCCGGCCATCCCTCGGGCCCGGGCACCACGCGCACCCGATCGGGACGCAGGGCGTGCAGTTCGCGCGGGCTCCCGTCCATGTCGACCCGCTCGATCCAGGCATTGCCGGCGACCAGCAGGTGTCCATAGACCGCCTCCAGGAAGGCCCGGCCCGACTGGCCGGGATGGGGTCGCGCCAGAAGGTCGAGCAGCGGATGCGCGTCGAGTTCCGCCGCGCCGTCATAGGCGATCCAGGTCATCGAGGCCGCGCTCTCGGCGATCAGCCGGACCGATCGGTGCACGACCGGATTGCGCAGGAAGCCCTCGCGCGCCAGCGCCGCATAGTCGCGCGGCGTCCAGACCGGCCGGCCATGCGCCTGGAAGGCGATCAGCGGCGCAGTCCGCGACGCCTTGATGTCGACGGCGGCCGCGCGGCGGCGCAGCCCGGCAAGCCAGTCCAGACGGGTCATGAAGCTCTCCGAAGGGTGCGGTGAAACAGGCGGATGGCCGTATCCGCGGCCGGGATCACGAGGCCGGCCCGCGAAGGCGCAGTCCGGTCATGGCGGCATCTTGCTCGGAGGCCCCAAGCCCCCGGATTGCGCCCTCGATCTCGCGGCCGCATCCCCGCACAAGGCCCGAAGGGCCGCCGATCCGGGGCCTACTCGCTTCACGGCGGCATCAAGATCGTGAGGATAATCAGACGCTTGAGGCAAGTCGACAGCAGAGTGGGTCCCGGCTCTCCGCTGCGCTCCGGCCGGGAATGCGCCGGGAGAGGGGCGCCTATCCGTGAGGCCGGGGGGTGGGGTGCGGGGTCCGGGATACGGAGGCCGGGGATGCGGGATACTGGGTCCGGGTTGCGGGGTCCGGGGTGCGGGATACGGGGATGCGGGGTCCGCAGCAGGATCCAGCTGGATTCCGGCCTTGTGGCGATCCTCCCGCATGGCCCATCGATCTCGCGACCGCATCCCCGGACAAGGCCCGAAGGGCCGCCGATCCGGGGCCCACTCGCCTCACGGCGGCATCAAGATCGTGAGGATAATCAGACACTTGCGGCAAGCCGGCAGCAGAGTGGGTCCCGGCTCTCCGCTGCGCTCCGGCCGGGAATGCGCCGGGAGAGGGGCGCCTATCCGGGAGGCCGGAGTGCGGGATACGGGATACGGGGTGCGGGGTCCGGGGTGCGGGGTCCGGGGTGCGGTGTCCGGGATACGGGGGTGCGGGGTCCTGAGCAGGATCCAGCTGGATTCCGGCCTTGTGGCGATCCTCCCGCATGGCCCATCGATCTCGCGGTCGCATCCCCGGACAAGGCCCGAAGGGCCGCCGATCCGGGGCCTACTCGCCTCTGAGCGGCATCAAGATCGTCAGCAAAATCATGCGCTTGAGGCAACTTGGCAGTGGATTGGGTCCCGGCTCTCCGCCTGCGGCTCCGGCCGGGAATCGGCTGCGAGATTAACGGCTTTTCGCGACATCCGCCCTACGCTCAAGAGGAGAACCGGCACCCCTCCGCGTCACATGGTGCGAACCTTCGGTACGCCGCGATCCTCCAGCATCAGGTGGGTCAGCGCCCAGACGAGCGCGTCGAGGCGATCGGGCGAGCGGCCCGAGGAAAGACCGGACGGACCGAAATCGGCCATCTCGTCTTCGAGTTCCGGGAAGGTGCCGGCATGGCGCACGCGACCCTGGGCATAGAGGGCGGCGATCGGTTCGGCGCGCAGATACTTGCCGCGTCGGGCACGCACCGCCTTGACCGGCACGCCGGGATCGACCTCGCGCAGCACCGCCGCGACCATGTCGCCGCCCTGGTTGACCTCGGCCACCAGGGCGTCGGCGTCGAGGCTGCGATAGAGCCCGACCGCACGGGCGGCCCATTCGGTCGGCCGCGCGCCCTGCACCGAGAAATCGGCCAGCACATAGCCGATGCCGTCCGCGCCGAGACCCGCCGCGACGATGCCGCAGGCATCCGCCGCCCGGGTCGAGGCGGCGGGCGGATCGACCGCGACCGCGATGCGGACGAGATCGGCCGGCGGCCGGGCGAGCCGCGAGCGCTCGATCTCGTCGCGCCGGAACAGGGCGTCCGGCCGGTCGTCGATCAGTTCGCCCTCCAGCTCCTGCCGGCCGAGCCGGGTGCCTTGGTAGCGCGCCACGACGGTATCGAGGAACCGCGGCGCCAGGTTGAAGGCGTTGGCGCGGGTCGCCGCGCGGGTCACCGCCGTGCCGGCCTCGTCGAGGAGGCGGCGGATCAGCAGGGTCGGGCGCGGCGTGGTGGTCGCCATCTGGCGCGGCAGGGCGCCGAGGCGCAGTCCGAATTGCAGCATGTCCCAAGACTCCTCGGCATGACGCCACTTGGCGACCTCGTCGGCCCAGGCGGCGCCGAATTGCGGCCCGCGCAGGGCCTCCGGATCCTCACTCGAAAAGACCTGCGCGACAGCCCCGTTCGGCCATTCGAGCCGGCGCAGGGACGGCTTCCAGTCCGGCCGCTCGCCGCGCCGGTGCACGGCCAGGAGCCCGGAAACGCCCTCGATCATCACGTCGCGCACATCCGCAAAGGTTTCGCCGACCAGCGCGATGCGGCCGACGGGCCGTTCCGCAAAGGGCGGCCGGCCGGCGACCAGGCCCTTGACCCATTCGGCGCCGGCGCGCGTCTTGCCGGCGCCGCGGCCGCCGAGCACCAGCCAGGTGGTCCAGTCGCCCGGCGGCGGCACCTGGTCGTCGCGCGCCCAGACCAGCCAGTCATGCAGCAAACGGTCGAGTTCGGCGGCGGACAGGCCGGCAAGCAGCCGCTCGTGATCAGACCTCGCCTGCGAGGCCGCGAATGCGGCGCGCAAGCTCCGTGCGGAACGCATCCTCGTCGCCCTCCTCAGGCGCGGCCGGCGCTTCCGGTCGCGTCTTGGCCTCCAGGTCGATCAGGAGTTCGATGGTGCGGGCGAGCGCGGCCAGCGTGCGGGCGTCCTTCTCGTCCGGCCCGGTCCCATCGGCCGCCGTCAGCCGGCGCTCGATCTCGCCGATCTGCGCGTCGACCATCCGGAACAGGCGCAGGACCAGCATGACCCGGTCGCCCTCGTTGATGCCGAGCCGCGGCGTCTCGGCCGGCTCGGACCAACCCTCGCGGGTCTTGTGATAGTTGATGGTGCTCGCATTGACCCCGTAGTCGGCGGCCAGTTCGACCTGACTTCGCAACCCGCTCTCATAGGCCGCGCGGATCGCCCGCCAGTCGAAGCGCTGGCGGCGTTCCGGCGGTCCCGCGCGGCGCTTGCGCTTGGGCCGGGCGGCAGGGCCATCGGGAGCGGCGGAAGCCGGCCCCGGCGCATGACCGGAAACGCCGGCAGGCGCCGGTTCAGGTCGCGCGCCAGGGTCCGCTGCCGGGTCGGCCGGCACGGCTTCGTCATGGTCGGTCATCGGATCGGCGGTCTCCGTTCCGGCCAGGCGACGCGCCTGTGCCCGTCCTGGAGAGCCTCGAAGCCCTGCAGGATCAGTGCCTTGCGATCACAATTTTGGGATGATGCAAGAACTTTAGGTGAGCAGCGTCACGCTGTCAACGCGAAAACATGCAAATCAACAACTCTATATATTCATATCTGTTCGAAAACCCTATCAAACCATTGATATAATTGGATACTCATCCGACCGATCCGGTCCGGCGCATCGGCTTGCGCGGCTTCGGATGCTCGCCCGGCCACTCCACGACGTGGTCTTCCAGCTCTTCCACGGGGATATCGGCTTCCGATTTCACCCCCCGCCCGCGCACCGAGACGCCGGCCAGATGCACCGTCTCGGGGTCCCCGGAGACCAGCGGATGCCACCAGGCGAGCGGCTTGCCGGCGGCGATCAGCCGGTAGGCACAGCTCGGCGGCAGCCACGTATAGGTCTGGTTGGTGACCTCCTCGACGTCGAGGCGCACGCAGTCGGGGACGAAATCGTGACGGTTCGGATAGGAGCGGCAGCGGCAGGTTTCCGTGTCGAGCAGCCGGCAGGCGACATCGGTCCAGTAGATGTCGCCGGTCTCCTCCTCCTCGAGCTTGTTGAGGCAGCAGCGGCCGCAGCCGTCGCACAGCGATTCCCATTCCGCATCCGTCATTTCGTCGAGGCGCTTGGCGCGCCAGAAGGGAACCGCGCCGGCTCCGGCCATGTTCGAGACCCGATCAAGAAGAAGTGGACCCAAGACCCCGACGCGCATCTCGACCGCGACCCGTGCCCTGCTTTAAACTCTCCTTAACGCAGTCGCCGCGTCCCGAGAATGGGCATCGGCGTCGCCCCGGACCAGGACCGACCCGCGTGACGCCTTCCGATCCGAACGGCCGCCAAGATTCCGACCCGACCGCTGCCGATCCGTCGGCCGGCGCCGACCGGGCCACCGCCGACCGCGCCGCGTCCGGCCTGCCCGGGTCCGCCCTGACCGGATCCGACGAGGCGACGCGCCTCGTGGCCTCAGCCGAGGTCGCCCGCCGGGATGGCGCTGCCGATCCGGCCGGCCCTGCGGGCGGGAACGCCGCGCCCGGCGGCAGCGCGGCACGCGGCACGGCCGAACCGCGCCGGTCGCGCTTCGGCTTCCTGGAACTCGATGCCTGGATCGACACCTCGATCTGGCGCGCCGGCCGCGGCCTCATCGAGTTCTACGAACGGTTCTCGATCTTCATGCGCCGCTTCACCGTGACCGGCTGGCGGCGCGGCCTGGTCGAAGTCCTGGACGACGCCGCCACCTTCGGCGTCGCCGGCACGGTGCTGATGCTGGCGCTCGCGCTGCCGGCCTTCGAGGAGACCAAGAAGGACTGGCGCAAGGAGGTCGACTATTCGGTCACCTTCCAGGACCGCTACGGCAACCCGATCGGCAAGCGCGGCATCCTGCAAAACGACACCGTGCCGCTGCAGGACATTCCCGATCACATGATCAAGTCGCTGCTGGCGACCGAGGACCGCCGCTTCTTCGACCATTTCGGCATCGACATCATCGGCACGGCGCGCGCCGTGGTCGAGAACCTGCGCCATCGCGGCGTCACGCAGGGCGGCTCCTCGCTGACCCAGCAATTGGCCAAGAACCTGTTCCTGACCAACGAACGCTCGCTCGAACGCAAGATCAAGGAAGCCTTCCTGGCGCTGTGGCTGGAATCCAATCTGACCAAGCGGGAGATCCTCAAGCTCTATCTCGACCGCGCCTATATGGGCGGCGGCACCTTCGGCGTGGCGGCCGCGTCGGAATTCTATTTCGGCAAGAGCGTGCGCGACATCAATCTGTCGGAAGCGGCGATGCTGGCCGGCCTGTTCAAGGCGCCGACCAAATATGCCCCGCATGTCAACCTGCCCAACGCCCGCGCGCGCGCCAACGAGGTGCTGACCAACCTGGTCCAGGCCGGCTTCTACACCGAGGGCCAGGTGCTGGCCGCGCGCCGCAACCCGGCCAAGCCGGTCGACCGCAAGCGCGACTACACGCCGGACTATTTCCTCGACTACGCCTTCGGCAAGATCGACGAGCTCGATCTGCCCGTCCACACCCTGACGGTCAAGTCGACCATCGACATCGGCCTGCAGAAGAAGGCCGAGGAGGTCGTCGAGGGGCAGCTGCGCGAGGTCGGCCAGGAGCTCAACATCAGCCAGGCGGCGGTGGTGATCATGGAGCCGGACGGCGCGGTGCGCGCCATCGTCGGCGGCCGCGACTATGGCTCCAGCCAGTTCAACCGCGCCACCGACGCCAAGCGGCAGCCGGGCTCGTCGTTTAAACCCTATGTCTATCTTTCCGCGCTGGTCTACGGAAACTACAACCCGCGCTCGGTCGTCTCCGACCAGCCGGTCTGCATCGGCGACTGGTGCCCGAAGAACTATGGCGGGCGCTATTCCGGCCGCGTCAACCTGACCGACGCCATCGCCCGCTCGCTGAACTCGATTCCGGTCCAGCTCGCCCAGCAGATCGGCCGCGAGCGGGTCGCCAAATTCGCCCAGATGTTCGGCCTGCCGCTGCCCGACAAGCCGGACTGGCCCTTCGTGATCGGCGCCGTCGAGGTGCGCGTGATCGACCAGGCGGTCGGCTACGCCGCCTTCGCCAATGGCGGCTACAAGGTCGAGGCGATGCCGATCGAGCAGGTCCTCAATGGGGCCGGCGAGGTCATCTGGGACCGCAAGAAGAACGGCCCGGCGCCGAAGCGCATCGTCGCGGAGGACAAGGTCCAGCAGATCAACCAGATGATGAATGCCGGCGTCGAACGCGGCACCGGCACGCGCGCCCGCCTCGAAGGCATCCCGGCCGCCGGCAAGACCGGCACCACGCAATCCTCGCGCGACGCCTGGTTCTGCGGCTTCACCGGCAACATGGTCGGCGTGGTCTGGGTCGGCAACGACGACTACCGGCCGATGGAGAAGGTTACCGGCGGCGTCGTGCCGGCGCCGATCTGGCACGACATCATGGAATATGCCCACGCGTCGATCGAGCTGAAGCAGGGTCCGGGCATGCCGCCGCCCTCGCGCAAGTCCGATCAGGGCGCCGCCGTGGCCGCCGCCGGACAGGGGGGCAAACCGGGCCTGACCGAGGTCGCCGGCGGCGCCGAACGGCCGAAGACGCTGACCACCCGGGCGGTCGGCGTCCTCTCCGAGATCGAGGGCCTGATGCGTCAGGCCTCGCCGGCGTCCGTCCCGCCCGGTACGGGCCAGCCCGGCACGGGCCAGCCCGGCTTCGGCGCCGCGCCGGGCCGCCAGGGCGCCCTGACCCCGCTCGAAACCCGGCCCGGCGCGCCGTTGCGTCCGGTCGCAGGCAGCGCCGAGAAGGCCGCCGCGGTACGCCCCGTCCGCGCCGGCATCGGGCGGCTGACCTATGTCGCCGGCGACGCAGTGCGCCGCGGCGTCGAGACCCTGGTGGTGGCGGTCCGGTAACGTTTTTACCGCACGCCGAAGGGGCCGAGCCCGGGCGAACGCCGCACGGGCCGAGTTCCCCAAACTGACGCCCAAGTCAGCTTGACAGCCCCTCGCCGGAACCATACCAAAAGTCGCGTTTCCGTTCCGGCGAAGCTGAAGGTTCCATCCATGTCCCTTGGGAAAATCGCCTGCGCGAGCCTCGCCCTGCTCGCCGGCCTCTCAATCATGTCCTCCGCAGCCGCCGACGAAATCGCCTACGACAAGCGCGGCCGCTGGAGCATCGCGGCGGTCACGGCGCCGGCCGGCTTCGACTACTGCACGGCCGACATCGACAACGGCAAGGTGCAATTGCGGCTGGCGACGGACGGGCGCTCCTGGCAGGTCGGCGTCCCCTATTATGGCCGCAAGGGCAAGGTCGAAGCCTATTTCGGTTTCGGCGCGGCGGCGGAAGTCGCCAATTTCAACGCCGACGGCCAGGGCTGGGCCATGATGGCGATCGACAAAGACCAGATCGACGCCTTCCGGTCGAACCCGTCCTTCTCGATCAATCTCGACCGGGGCGAGCAGACCTGGACCCTGGCCGGCGCCGCCGCCGCCATCGATCTGGCACGCGAATGCGTCCGCAACCGCGGCCAGAAACAGGTCGCCGCCGCACCGGCCATCCCGGCACCGCCCGCCGCTTCGGGCAAGGGCTGCCCGCCGCCGGGCCGCTACCGGTCCCAGAACAGCAACGTCGCCGTCAACGTTCTATTCTACAACGGCACCAAGATTCCGCTCAACATCTACTGGATCGATTTCAACGGCGGGTGGAAAAAGTATCATACCCTCCGCCCCGACAGCAACGTCAGGCAGAAGACCTTCGCAACCCATCCCTGGATCGCCGTCGACCAACGCGGCAACTGCCACGGCAGCGTCATGATGCCCGATCCCAAGGACCAGAGCGACGGCCCCAACGAATTCCAGATCTGGGACTAGCGCGCGGCGCCCAGAGGGCCGGTGCCGCGCCTCCGGAGTGAGACCGCTCGACCGCATCCGCCCTTCGGGCGCCGTCTCCCGCAAGGAGAGAAGGCCAAGGAACCGGGGGATCGGCCGGGATGTGGGCCGTTGGTTTAGGTGCCTCTCGCCGCATCCCGCAACATCCCCTTCTCCCCTTGCGGGAGAAGGTGGCCGAAGGCCGGATGAGGGGGTGGATCGCGCGGTTTTCCGCCGGTTCCCCGATTCGAGCCCGGTCCGAGCGGGACCGGACGTTCAGACAGGGCAGCCGCATCGCGACCCCTCATCCGCCCTTCGGGCATCTTCTCCCGCAAGGGGAGAAGGCGAAGGAACCGAAGGATTCGAGGCGATGCGGATGGAAGCCTCGGCCGTCGTGGTACGATCCCGCGATCTGCCCTTCGCCCCCTGAAGGGGGAAGAAGGTGGCCGAAGGCCGGATGAGGGGGTGGATCGGGCGGTTTTCGGCCGGTTCCCCGGTCCGAGCCCGGTCTGAGCGGGGCCGAAAGTTCTGACAGATCATCGGCATCGCGAACCCTCATCCGCCCTTCGGGCACCTTCTCCCGCAAGGGGAGAAGGCGAAGGAACCGAAGGATTCGAGGCGATGCGGATGGAAGCCTCGGCCGTCGTGGCACGATCCCGCGATCTGCCCTTCGCCCCCTGAAGGGGGGAGAAGGTGGCCGAAGGCCGGATGAGGGGTTGGATCGAGCGGTTTTCCGCCAGTTCCCCGGTCCGAGCCCAGTCCGAGCGGGACCGGGGGTTCAGACAGGGCAGCCGCATCGCGACCCCTCATCCGCCCTTCGGGCACCTTCTCCCGCAAGGGGAGAAGGCGAAGGAACCGGGGGATGGGGTGGGGCGGCAAGACGGACAGCCGCGCCCCCTTCGTCAGCCCGCCCCTCCAACGCCGTTGGAGGCCGTCGGCGTTGACGGGCGTGGAGGGTCCGGCATAGTCGCGGTTGCATTCCTGAACGGCCGCGCCCCGAGACGGGTCGGCCGCGCTCCCGACGAGGCCCCCATGCCCGCCCTCCGGATCGCCGCCGCCCTGGCCGTCACCCTCTTCGCCGCCACCGTCGGAGGGCGAGCCCAGGCCGGCGACCCTGAGGATTGCCGCGACAAATCCGGCGAACCGGCCATCCGGGCCTGCAGTGCCGTCATCGCCAAAGACCCGAAGAACGCCGCAGCGTTCTACAATCGCGGTTACGAACACCATGCCAAAGGCGAACTCGACAGGGCCATTGCCGACTTCAACCGGGCCATCGCCCTCAAGCCCGACGATGCCGAAGCGTTCAACAATCGCGGCGTCGCTTACGACGATAAGAAAAACTTCGACAGGGCCATTGCCGACTTCAACCGGGCCATCGCCCTCAAGCCCGACTATGCCGACGCGTTCAACAATCGCGGCGTCGCCTACTTCAACAAAAGCGACTTCGACAGGGCCATTGCCGACTACGACAGGGCCATCACCCTCAAGCCCGACTATGCCGACGCGTTCAACAATCGCGGCGTCGCCTACTTCAACAAAAGCGACTTCGACAGGGCCATTGCCGACTACGACAGGGCCATCACCCTCAAGCCCGACTATGCCGACGCGTTCAACAATCGCGGCAACGCCTACTCCGGCAAGAACGACCTCGACCGGACCATCGCCGACTACGACAGGGCCATCACCCTCAAGCCCGACTTTGCCGAGGCGTTCAACAATCGCGGCCTCGCCTATCAAGCCAAGGGCGACATCGGCCGGGCCATCGCCGATTTCGACAAGGCCATCGCCCTCAAACCCGATTCTGCCAAAGCGTTCAACAATCGCGGCGTCGCCTACGACGATAAGAAAAACTTCGACAGGGCCATTGCCGACTTCAACCGGGCCAGCGCCCTCAAGCCCGACTATGCCGACGCGTTCAACAATCGCGGCGTCGCCTACTTCAACAAAAGCGACTTCGACAGGGCCATTGCCGACTACGACTGGGCCATCACCCTCAAGCCCGGCTATGCCGACGCGTTCAACAATCGCGGCGTCGCCTACTTCAACAAAAGCGACTTCGACAGGGCCATCGCCGACTACGACAAGGCCATCGCCCTTAAGCCGGATCACGAACGGGCACGCTCGAACCGGTCCGCCGCCATCGAGGCCCGCGACAAGGCGAAGGCCGCCGCAGCACTCGCCGCCGCACTGCCGCCCCCCACCCCGCCGGCCCCCGCGACCGCTCCGGCACCGCCCGCCGTCGCCGCCGGCAGCCGCGTCGCGCTAGTGATCGGCAATGCCCGCTATCGCCACACGCGGGCCCTGGCGAATGCCACCGCCGACGCCCGGGCGGTCGCCAGGGCGCTGGCCGGGCTCGGCTTCGAGGTTGCCGAGCCGGTGCTCGATGCCGACCGGGCGGGCCTGATGCGGGCGCTGGTCGACTTCCGCGCCAAGGCAGACCGCGCCGAGATCGCCTTCGTCTTCTATGCCGGCCACGGACTGCAGATGCCGAAGGACAATGCCGGCGAGAACTATCTGGTGCCGGTCGACGCACGGCTCGCCGACAGCCGGGACGCGGAGATCGAGACCGTCTCGCTCGCCGAGCTCCTGCGCCAGATGGGCGGCGCCCGCAGCCGCATCGTCGTGCTCGATGCCTGCCGCGACAACCCGCTCGCCAGCGCCATGCGGATGGCCGGCGGCGGCCTTCAGCGCAGCGTCGAGCGCGGCCTCGCCCGCCCCGGCCCGGTGGCACAGGGCACCCTGATCGCCTTCGCGACCGATGCCGGCGCCACCGCGGCCGACGGCGAGGGCCCGAACAGCCCCTTCACCACGGCGCTCCTTAAGCATATCGGCCAGCGCCGCGACTTCGGCCTGATCATGCGCACCGTCCGCGCCGACGTGGCCGCCGCGACCCAGAACCGGCAATTGCCGCTGGTCACCGATTCGCTCGTCGGCGACATCGTCCTGGCGGATCGCTGACACCGCCCGTCGATACGGCCCGCACAAGGCGTGTGGCGGCGGGGCCGGCAGCCGGGTCGGCGGGCGGGTCCGCATTCGCGGTTGACGCGGCGCGCGGGCTGTCGGAAGGATGGCGCCGAGCCTTGTCGCCCCCGTTCGAGCGGACCGCGCCTTGCCCTTCGTTCTCCGCCTCATCGTCGCCGTTCTGGTTGCGGTCGTCGTCGGCCTGGGTTCGGCCTGGCTGACGGTCGGCGAGGGCTGGGCGTTCCGCAGCTACAAGGCCGGCGACTGGACCGCCTGGCCGGAGGGCGGCAGCGCGACGCCGGATCCCTATTCGCGCGCGATTCTCGCCCGCACGGCGCAAATTCCGCTCGGCGGCGGCGAGGGCATCGCCTTCTTCGCCTCGCGCGATTCGGACCGCGCGCCGCTGCGCGGCGGCTGCGAATATGTGCTGACCGGCGACACGCCGCTGGCGCGGCTCTGGACGCTGTCGGTGGTCGACGCCAAGGGCGAGGTGCCGCGCCACCGCTCGGGCCGCACGCATTTCCACAGCCGCGAGGTGCTGCGCAAGCCCGACGGCAGCCTGGAGATCACGCTGTCGCCACTGGCCCGGCCCGGCAATTGGATGCCGATCCCGGACTCCGGGGCGCTCACCGTGGTGCTGCGGCTCTACGATTCCGGCGCCGCCAATCCGCGTACGGCCGGCGCGCTGATCATGCCGCGCATCGAATGGAAGGGGTGCCGCTGATGCGCCTCGTCTTCGCGATCGTGTTCGGCCTGGTGCTCGGCGGCATCATCCATATCGTCACCGTGCTCGGCCTGCCGCGCTTCGCCGCCGACGACGCCTTCACGCGCGTCGCCGGCTACGGACCCGACTACCGCTTCAATCCAATCCCGCGGCCCGGCTCCGGCACGCCGACCCTGCCGCTGCTCGACCCGGCCTTCGCCCAGTATGTCTGCCGCTTCGACCTGGAGGACGGCCCGGTGCGCATCCGCGGCGCCATGCCGGACACCTTCTGGACGGTGGCGGTGTTCGACGGCCACGGCGTCAATACCTACAACCTGAGCGACCGCTCCTTCGGCCAGAAGCCGCTCGACATCCTGGTCGCCGATGCCGAGCAGATCGCCCAGATCCGCGAGAATCCGCCGGCCGATTTCAACGATCTGATCATCGTCGACTGGAAGGCCGACGACGGCTTCGCCGTCCTGCGCATCTTCGCCCCGAACACCTCCGACCAGCGCGACGCCGACGCCTCGATCGCCAAGGCGACCTGCCAGACCGCGCCGCTCGGATAGTGGCGGCAGCCCGCGACAATGATCGCCGGTATCGAGGCGCGAAGGTCCCGGGCCGCTGCAGCCCCCGAGACCCGGGCGCGGTTTCGACGACCCGCCGCGTCGGCGTCCAGGGCCGCAGATGAAGGGACGCCCCCATGATCCGCCTGAAATCCGCCATCTGGGTTGCCGCCCATATCCGCCGTCTCGCCGCCGAGGGGATCACCGCGATGGTGGCGCGTAGCGGAGCGGAGGAGGCCGGGGCTATCTTCATCAAGGTCTGGCGCCGCGACGGCACCGCCGATCTCTACGGGCCGGCGCCGCAGAGCGCCTTCGAGGAGGATGGGCCGGGGCCGGACCGCCTGTTCGAGCGGCTCGCCGAGCGGGTGCCGGAACGCGATGTCGAGGCGCGGCTCGCCTCCGAACGACGCTTCGATCCGGATTGCTGGGTGATCGAGATCGAGGATGCCGACGGCCGCCACCGGCTCGATCTGGTCAAGGCGGACAATCCCGCCGATGCCTTCTTTCGGAAGCGGTAGCGCGCGCCCAGCCGCTCAAACCAGGGCCGGCCGCAGTCGCCACCGACCTGCGCCCCCGGGGCGCCTCCCTGCATCCTCCGGGTACCGACTGGCGCCCTCGGGGCGCCTCGCTGCGCCCTCGGGGTGCCGACTTGCGCCCTCGGGGCGCCGATCCGCGCGGTCGGGCGACGGCCGGGTCGCCCAGACGCTCCGCGGCGGGGCTGTCGCTGCGGCAGGCCGGCTTCGTCGCCGGGAATCACGCCCGCCGGGCGGCGGTATCGCGGACCGCGGCGCGGCGCTGGAGCGTCTGCGGTTCGCGCCGGGTGCCGGCCTGGACCTGGCGGATGGTTTCCACGGCGCGGATCTCGCCGCCGCGCCAGCGGTCGACCAGGGCCTGGGCGGCGCGCCAGCCGCCATGTTCGGCGAGACTGTCGAGGTCCTTCAGCCGCCAGTAGTCGCGGCCATGGGGGATGCCCTGGTGCAGCGCGATCGAGGTGATCAGCGTCCGGTCGATGCCGAGCGCCATGGCGGCAACCACCAGCGCCTCGCCGCCCGGATCGGCGACGATCCTGCGGGTCGTGTCGCGGTCGAGCTCCAGGCCGACGGACAGCCATTCGGCCATGGCGGCGCGGTCGCCGGCGACGGCCGCCTCGAACAGGCCCTGCCCGATCTCGCCGGCCTCGGCCGGTGCCTGATGGTGGCCGCGGGTCTCCAGGCTGCGGCGGGCGGCTTCGGCGCCTTCCTGGGCGAGCGCCTGCCAGCGCCGGTCCGCCTCCAGCCCCAGAAAATCGTCGACGGGCAGCGCCTGCATGGCCGGGCGCCGGCGGGCCAGCCGCTCGGCGACGCCGGCATGCCGGCCGGCGCGCTCGGCGATCAGGTCCAGGTCCTCGGGCGTCAGGTCCGCGGCCGGGTTGTCGAGCAGGATCTCGATCACATCCGCGTCGCCGTCGAAGACCAGTGCCGTGACGACGCCGCTGGCCACGCCCGGCCGGCGCGCGATGGCGCGGCGGTGGGCCTGCGTGCGGTGGCAGGCGATGCGGATCAGGTCGATGGCGCCGATGCACGGGCTCGACGACAGGATGGTTTCGGCAATGTCGATGTCGTCGTTGCCGATCGCGGCGGCAACCGCGGCGGGCAGGTCCGCCGCCGGCGCCAGCAGGTCCGCGACCGCGCGACGATCCTCGGCCGCGGCCTCCGGATAGACCGACAGGAACAGATCCTCGAACACCGCCTGGTCGTCGCGCCGGTGGTCCGGGCTCGCCGCGAACAGTTCGGCCGCCGCGCGCAGCACGGTCGCGGACCGTCCGGCCGGCGGCAATGTGGCAAAGCGGGAGAAGCCTTCCGAGGGAAACCGGGACATGGCCGACACTCTGAACACAGTCGGTGGAATGCGCGGTCGAAGCGACCCCGCATGGCAGATTGCACCGATTTCTCTAAGGTTCCGTTAAGGGTTCCGGCGCCTTTGCGGCCCAGCCGGGGCGCGCCGCCCCTTGCTGCCGGGCCACAGTCGGCGCCCGATCGTGGCGCCGATGCGTCACATTAAGACTTCGTTAACCATGCCGGCGTGACATCGGCCTGACGGCGGAATCGCGTCCGTCCGGTTTCCGTTCAGGGTGCGTCGAGGCCCGACCGGGATGGCCCCAATTCCGCGAATCTGCCCCCGGAGACCGCCATGGGCATCCTGATCCCGTTCGATCCGGCCCGCAAACCGCATCCCCGCCGCCCGGATGCGGCGTGCGGCCCGGCCCACATCCTGCTCTTCACCGGCGTGCGCTACGAACGGCCGTCCGTCCCGGTCGATGCCGAGGTCCGCCGCGCCGCGCCCGACCCCGGGCCGCGCGGCAAGGGGCCGAACCGGCGCCGGAAGCGCGCGTGACCGGATCATGAGCCGGACCGCGATCCGACGTCCCGGCCGGGCTGTCACCGATGCGGCGGCGCGCCCGCCCCGCCTCGTCCCGCTCGCGCTCGCCGTCGCACTCGCCTTGCCGGCGCTCGGCGGCTGCATCCGCCAGACCGGCGACTTCGGCCGCGTCGAACCGAACCCGATCAGCGACGCCGTGCTGCCTTTCGCCGGCGGTCTCGTCGCCGAATATGGCCGCGGCGAACTGGTCTCCGGGTTCCAGAACACCGATCGCGAGCTCGTCCTGCGCGAGCGGGCCTGGGTGCTGGTCGTCCCGCCGCATACCAAGGACTGGATCGGCGAAATCCTGGTCGAGGGCCAGCGCACGCGCCTGCTGCCCGAGATCGACCACCGCTACAATGTCGCCGCCTATTGGAACCTGCTGCGCTCCGACGGCCTGCCGATCCATGTCGACCGGCTCGAGATCAGCCGCTACGGCTTCAAGTCGTCCGAGGCGCGCTGGGCGCGGCTGATCTCCGACATGAACCAGGATGCCATCCTGATCGGGCCGTTCTGGTCGGAGGCGCGCCGGGTCGCCGCCGACGACCGTGCCCGGCTGGCCGCCATGAACCGGCGCAGCGACCTCGCGGTCTCCGAACTGCGCGATGCGACCGCCCGCATCGACGAGAATGCGCGCGTGCTCGACTGGGTCTGGCGCTCGATGCGCTTCCGCCTGGTCTCCTACCGCTACGCGATCGACCGGCTGGCCGTGGAGACGCCGACCGACCGGCGCGCCGCGGTCGAGCGGGCCTATGCGGCGCTGGAACAGGCGATCCATGCCGCCGAGCGCGAGAGCACGCTGCTGGCCGGCCGGCCGGGACCGTCGATCGCCACGGCCGTCAAGCCGTCGCGGCTGGCCACCGCCTCGCCGCCCGACGAGCCCGTGCCGCAGAAGTGAGGCCCGGCAGGCGGGCGACGGCTCGGCCCGGGGCCGTCCTCACAGCCCGAGACGCTCGGTCAGACGCCGGATGGCATTGTCCTGGATCGGATCGACCGGACCTTCCAGACCCGACACCATCCGGCACAGATCGACCAGCTGCCGGCGCTCCTCGGGGCCGAGGGTGTCGCGGAAAAGCCGCGTGAAGCGCAGCACCAGGTTGGCCGGATCGGTGGTGCCCTCGGTCAGCCAGCGCGCGCGCACGATCAGTTCGGTCGGATTGTCGACCTCCATGACCCGGCCGGCCGCATCCGCGATCGCGGCCCTCTGGCGCTCCGTCAGATCGCCGTGGACGCGTGCGAAGGCGACCAGCAGCACCACCGCAGCCTCGCGCGGATCGGCGATCTGGTCGAGCTGCGCCGCCTCGGCGGCCTTGCGGAACTTGCGCCGGCGCAACGCGCCGCCGACCGTCTCGGCCGCATCGGTCAGTTCGCGCGCCGCATCGGCGGCCGAACGGGCGCGGATCAGCCAGAAGGCGACGACGCCCAGGAGGGAGGCGATGGCGAGGACAATATGCATCTCGGCAAACCTGGTAGGGCAAACAGAAAGCGGATGGTTCGACGCCGGAGCCTAGTTCAGGTTGATGAACCTGACCAGAACGGGCCTTCAGCTGGTGGTCATTTGCACGCTTCCGGTGCCCTTCGGTATCATCCCACCACAGCCTCGCAGCGGCCGGAGATGCCCATGCCCGTATTCCCGCTCAGCCTCGTCCTCGCGTTCGCGCTCGCCGTCCTGGCCACACCCGCGGTCGCAACCTGCTTCGACCCCGCCTCGTCACACCTGCCGATGCAGGCCGAACTCGACGACGGCTCGCATTTCGAGGTGATCGAGCGCCGGGGCGACCGGCTGCGCTACCGGGTCGGCCGCTCGCCCGAGACCACGCTGGAGATGACGGTCAAGGGCGCCTTCTTCACCACCGAGGCGATCGGCGCCAAGGGCGCCCAGAATTTCAGCTGGTCCGTCGATCTCACGACCCTGCCGCCGGTCGCGGCCGGCCAGTCGATCACCGCGGAGGCGACCGTGACCAGCACGGCCGGCACGAGCCGCCGCCTGTGGTCGGAGGCAACCGTCAGCGAGGGCGGCACCATCACCGTCGGCGACTGCACCTATCCGGTGCTGCGCATCGAGACGCGGCAGAGCTCCGACGGCGGCCCGTTCGCCCGCGTCGTTCGCTCCTACCAGCCCGGTTTCATGTTCAGTCTGGAGACCACCATCTACCCGCCGAACGGACCCTCGGTGACCACCCGCGTCAAGGAATTGCGGTGATGGCGCAGCCCCCCGGGGCCGGCGCGCGGGAGGTCGCCGGGCGCGCCCTCCCGTAAGAGAGGTCCACGCGGGCCGTCGGGCCGCCCGAGCGATCCCGCCACCCGGCCGCCGCCCTTCATCTCGGCCGGACGGCCGGCATCCGTCGTCAGTCGAAGCGGACGCCGGCGCGCAGAGCGCCCCAATGCCGGTTGCGGACGGTGATCGGCGTCGACGCATCCATCATCAGCACGGTGTTTCCGCCGCCCATCCGGCGCAGATAGGTCTGCACCAGGAAATCGCGCACGCTGCGCGCGGCGGACAGGCCGGTTCGGTCGTCGAAGATGCGCCGGTTGCGGCAATTGGCTTCATTCCAGACCGGGTCGGTGCCCTGCGGCTGCGAAAACTTTCGATTGTGGACCGGCAGATAGCCGTTCCGGTCGACCGCCGCGCAGAAGACGATGCGGCTGTCGACGCCGAGCATCGGCTCCTGGATGGGCGGCAGGACGCCCTCCAGGAAATCGAGCGCCCGGTTGGTGACCTGGCGCGGATTGCTGCCGGCGATCTCGCGATAGCTTTCGTCGAACAGCGTGTCGAGGTCGATGCGGCCGCTGTCCAGCGCGTCGTGGAAGATCGTCTGGATCTGGTCGGCCGCCCCCCGGAGCGCCTTCTTGAGCGACGACTGCGCCTCGAGGGCTTGATCGATGCGCGCACCCAGGCGGGTGCTGACCGCCTCCGGCGGCGCCAGGAACTCGAAGCGCAGACCGAGCTGCTGGCGGCCATGCAGACGACCGCGCAGCCGGCCGACCTCCGCGATCTCCAGATCGCACTCGCTGCCGTCCCGCACCTCGGGGCCTTCATATTCGACCAGGACGCCGCCTGCGGAAATCTCCACCGTGCGGGAGGAGACATTCAGGCCGGCGCCGGACATCCGGATCGGCCAGCGCACCGGGACCCGCTCGTGGCGGCGGTTGTCGGTGGTGTTGAAGGCGCGGACGGTGACGACCAGGCGCTGTTCCAGATGCTCGAACAGCGCGATCACCTCGCCGGCAGCGTCGCCGACCACGCCGGAGGCCCGGTTCAGGCTGTCGACGCCGGTGCCGATCGTCCCCACGCTCGATTGCAGCTCGCTGGCCACGGCGGCGACCATCTGGACGTTCTGGGTCACCTCCTGCAGGGCGCGCAGTTGCCCCCTGGCGCTTTCGGCGACGTTGGCGGCCACGGACTCGATCCCGCCAATCGACTGGCCGACCTCGTCCATCGCCGAGACGGCCGCATTGGTCGCGAGCGTCATGCCGGCGATCTGGTCGGCAATGTCCTGGGTCGCCTGCGCGGTCCGCTGCGACAGTTGCTTGACCTCCTGCGCCACGATGGCAAAGCCGCGCCCGGCCTCGCCGGCCCGGGCCGCCTCGATGGTCGCGTTAAGCGCGAGCAGGTTGGTCTGCCGGGCGATGCCGTCGATCAGCTTGACCACCTCGCCGATCCGGTCGGAGGCGGATTTCAGATCCTGGACGATGCGCGCCGCTTCGCCCGCCTTGCGCACGGCATCGCCCGCCAGCCCTGCCGTTCCGTCGGCCTGCCGGCCGACCTCGCGGCTGGAGGCGACCAGTTCCTCCGTGGCGGAGGCGACAGACTGGGCGCCGTCCGTGGTGATGCCGGAGCTGCGCAGCACGCCTTCATTGGCCTGCGCGACGGCATTGACCGCCTGGCGCAGGTCGCGCACCACGTTTGTGAGGGCGGTCGCCTGGCTGGCGATCGACTGATTGGCCTGCTGCATCTCGCTTTCGATGGCGCCGACCAGGGCCTCGGCCTCGCGTTCGCGGGTCAGCGTCTCGCTGCGCTGGCCATAGGCCGAAAGCGCCAGTCCGATGTCCAGGAAGACGCATTGCAGGAAGGCATTGACCGGGCCCGCCGCCTTGTGGCGTCCAATCAGCGCATCGACGAAGCCGCGCGCCATCAGCGAGTAGGCCGCGACATAGTGGTGCGGTTCCAGGCCGGCGCGGACATGGGCGAGCCCGATCCGGCGCGCCTTCTCGCGCAACGCCTCATCCGCCCGGCCGGCCAGCAGGGTGCCCCAATGGGCGATCTGGGCCGCGACCAGGCGTTCCCGCGTCGCCGCGTCCGGTACCATCGCGGCCATTTCGGGGGTCAGCTGGATGCTGTCGTAGAGCCGGTCGAGAACCGGGCGGAACTGCCCCTCGAGCAGTCGGCGGGCGGTTTCCAGATCGGCTCGAGCCGCCTCGGAGAAGGTCGCCCCCGATTCGATCAGGTTCGACGGCGGCACCGCTTCGGCCCGGCTCGTCCCCTTGCCAATCCACATGACTTCCCCCAACCCGTCGACGGACGCGAGGGGAATTTGGACGATGAAGGTTAACAGACCCTGGAATTCCAAAGTCGATCGGAGGCCGGCCGGTCGGTCCGGTCCTTCCGGCGGTCGACCGAAGGACCTCGGCGCCGATCGGCGAAAGGCCGGGTTTCAGGGTCGCCCAAGCCTCTCGGTCCGCCCGGATCGCTCGCAATCGAGTCCCCGACCGGGTGGCCGGCGGCCGCAGTCCGGCCCGGGGCACCCGCCGAACGGGGCTGCGGGGTCAGCCAAGGCGGCCGGATCGCCGGAGCGACCGGACGATCGGCCGCCGCCGAACCGCCGGCGAAGCCGCTGCCGGTCCGGCATCGTTCGCGGCCGCCCGCCGCGTCAGCGCTTCCAGACGACATAGATGTGCAGGCCCCCGGTCCGCCCGCCGCCCTGTTCCGGGCCGTCGCCGGCCCCGGAGGCGGCGGAACCATCCGGCGGATCGCGATCCGCATGGTTCGACCCGCCCGTCACCGCGGCGGCGCGACGGCGGCCAAGCTTGCGCCGTTCGACACCGAGATAGAGATTGTGCACCACGTGACCGTTCGGTCCGTGGGACGGTTCCGACAGGAACACCACGCGGTAGCGGATCAGCCCGATCACGGCAGCCGCAGCCGTTCCCGAGGCGAGGAGCAGGGTGGCGACGCCGAGATCGGGCATTGAAGTCTCTCCGTGATTGGTATTATTTCTACTACTACATCAAGAAAATCCTCGCGGCCAGCGACCGTTAAGGCTTCGTTAACGACCTGTGGTTATCGGGTCGGTTGTGATTCGCGGCACCAGACGGTCATGTTGTAATATCCAGCCGACCATGGCAGAATGTCAGGCATCGTCGATCGACGGGCGTCAAGCGGGGGCGTTCCATGGGGCATAATTCTTACGACAGCGCGGACGACCCGGCTCTCGCCGCCGTGCAGGCCGCCTTCGAGACCGACATGCGCGTTCTGGTCGGCAAGTTCGAACTTTATGCCCGCGGCAACCCGCGCTTCGGTCAGAGGCTGTTCCACGAGGTGGTGCATCCGGCCGTCGAGCGGATGGAAGCCGTCACGGGCGATCCGCCCGCCGCCGACGAGACTTTCGAGCGGGCGGAGCGGGCCGAGGCGCGGGGCCGAGCACGGCCGGCCGAACCGACGGCGACCGTCGTCAAGCTCGATCGGCGACGCGCCCCATCGACCGCCGCGCATTCGGGTCCCGATGTTCCGAATTTCATTCTGGACGTGCTGTGTAGTTCGGACGGCGTCTTGAGCGTCGAGGACATCCAGTCGCATCTGGGGGATTTCGATCCGCCGATTTCACCCGCCAATCTCTCGGTGATCCTGCATCGCATGGTCCGCAGCGGCCATCTGCACCGCCCCGGCCGCGGCCTCTATGCCCCCGGCCCCCGCGCTTCCGACCTCAACGGCGACGCCGGCATGCAGCGGCCGTAGACCGGCGCGTTGTCGCCGATCATCCCCGCCCCCGGCGTGGCCGCCGATTCCGAGAATGCTGCGGCATCCAGCCCCCCTCATCCGCCCTTCGGGCACCTTCTCCCCCCTTGGGGGAGAAGGGAAAAAGCCGTTGAAAAATCTACGGTATACGACCTTTCAGCGCCTCCCGGCTCCACGGCTCCTTCCCCTTCGCCCCCTTGGGGGAGAAGGTGGCCGAAGGCCGGATGAGGGGGTTTTCGCAGCGAACGCCGATCGGCCGGCAGCGGGAAACGCAAGAAGGAACCGGGCGGTATGGAACCGGACGGGCAGCGTCGGTTGCCGGTCTCGCCCCCCTCATCCGCCCTTCGGGCACCTTCTCCCCCCCTTGGGGGAGAAGGGGAAAAGCCGTTGAATAATTGACAGAAACTGGCTTCCCAGCGCCTCCGGCTCCACGGCTCCATCCCCTTCGCCCCCTTGGGGGAGAAAGGGATGGAGCCGGAAGATCGCGCGCAACTTTTCCCAGATCCCCCAACGCGCTATCCTCTTCGCCCCGCCGGAGGCAGAAGGGGAAGGAATCGGAAGCGCAGGCCGGCACCGGATTTTGGCAAACTTACTACATCGGCGTCCGGTCGGCCTCATCCTGCGCGGCGGTCGGGCCTATTGCGCCGGCGGCTGGCCGTCGTTGCGGGCGGAAGCCGGGGCCGAGCCTTCCCGCAGCCCCTCCTTCAGCTTCTTCTGGATGCGGGCCAGGTCTTCGGGCTCGGGTTTCAGATCGACCGAATGGCGCCACTGGAAGGTCGCCTCCAACTGGCGGCCGACATGCCAGTAGGCGTCGCCGAGATGGTCGTTGATGACCGGATCCTCCGGGCGCAGCAGGACGGCGCGTTCCAGTTCGCGTACGGCATCGTCGTAACGGCCGAGCCGGTAGTAGGCCCAGCCGAGGCTGTCGACGATATAGCCGTCGTCGGGCTTCAGTTCGACCGCCTGGCGCACCAGGTCGAGGCCCTTGTCGAGGTTCAGACCCATGTCGATCCAGGAATAGCCGAGATAGTTCAGCACCGAGGCTTCGTTCGGGTTCAACTCCAGCGCCTTGAAGAAATCGGCCTCGGCCTTCGGCCACTGCTTCGTGCGCTCGTAGCAGATGCCGCGATAATAGTAGATCGACCAGTCCGACTTCTGCGGCTGCGGGTTCAACGCCACGGCGCGGGAATAGACCTCGGCCGCTTCGGCGAATTTCTTGTTCGACCGCAGCACGTCGCCGAGCGCCAGGATGGCGTCGACATCCTTCGGAGCCTTTTCGAGGCTCGCTTCCAGGGCACGGCGGGACTCGTCGAATTTGGAAAGCAGGCTGTAGTAGCGGCCGATCTGAATGTCGACCATCGGCTTCAGACGGGAATCGGCGGCGATCCGGCCGAGGATGTCGACGGACTTCTCGTAGTTCTTCATCTGGCCCTGCAGCGAGGCCAAGGTCAGCAGCGGCAGTTCGGCCTTGGGTTCCAGGAACAGGGCCAACTGCAGATAGACCGCGGCCATCTCCTCGCCGCCGTCGCGGCCGATCGCCGCGCCGAGGCCGTAGAGCAGTTCCGAGGCGCCGGCCGTCGCCGAAGTCACCAGGGGCGCCGGAACCTTGCCGGCGGTGAGGTCCTCGCGGGTCTCCTGGATCAGCGGATGATCCGGAACGATCTTCTCGAAATTGTCGAGAATGCCCGCGGCCTCCAGCATCTTGCCCTGGCGGGCGAGCGCGCGGGCCTGGGCGTCGGTGACGCGCAACGTGTTCTGGTCGGACTTGTAGGCGGCTCCGAGCCGCTTGCCGGCCTCGGCGCGGCGGCCGGCCAGATCGGCGATCAGGCCGGAGTGGAAATTCTTGAAGATGCCGTACCATTCCGGGCCGTTGAGCTTGTCGATCGCCTTCAGGGCGGCGTCGGTGTCGCCCTGGCCGGCATAGGTCCAGGCGGTCAGCACGGCGGCGGTCAGGTCGGTCAGCGGCCGGGCCGCCATCTGCGAGAAATGGGTCCGCGCCCGCTCGTACTGGCCACGCTTGAAGGCGTCG
This sequence comes from Prosthecodimorpha staleyi, assembly GCF_018729455.1. NCBI lineage: Bacteria > Pseudomonadati > Pseudomonadota > Alphaproteobacteria > Hyphomicrobiales > Ancalomicrobiaceae > Prosthecodimorpha > Prosthecodimorpha staleyi. The sequence continues at coordinate 189,691 of NZ_JAHHZF010000003.1, forward strand.
ATGCCGAGCGCGAGGCGGGCCAGCTGGTTGGCCTTGTCGCGCTGGACGACCCGCTGGGCGAGCGGCAGGGCGTCCTTGATGCGGCCATCGGCGAGCAGCAGCGGGAAGGCGCGATCGATCAGGATCGGATTGCCGGGATCGTTGGAGAGCGCCTCGCGATAGAAGGTCGCGGCGTTCTCGATGTCGCGCAGCGCTCCGGCGAGGCGGCCGGCGAGATAGTTGCCGGCGAGCGAGGTGGCATGGCCGCCGACCGGCACTTGGTCCTGGCTGGTCTTGGCTTCGCCGCGCCCGGCGCCCGCAACGGTCGCCAATGCGAGAGCGGCGACGAGCGCGGCAAGGGCGGTCCGGCCGGACCGGCGGCGGGGATGCAGGCGGGCGACGTTCATCGAAAGGGTGCTCCGGACCGGTACGGCCGATCATCATCTGACCCGCGAGGATGGCCGTTTTGAGTCAGCTTGTGAAGGTCGCAATGTAGGGTGCGGCGGGTCCGCCGAAAACCGGTGCGGCTCCGCAGGGAACCGGATTGACCACAAGATGCTTGCATGGCGGCCGAGAGCGTTGCATTGCGAGCGTGGCCGCCACGGGGCGGCGGCCGACGGAGAGGGTCCGATGACGAAGTGGGTCTACACGTTCGGTGACGGCAAGGCGGAAGGCGCCGCGGGCATGAAGAACCTGCTCGGCGGCAAGGGCGCCAACCTCGCCGAGATGTCCAATCTCGGCCTGCCGGTGCCGCCCGGCTTCACCATCACCACCGGTGTCTGCACCTACTATTACGCGAACGGCAACGCCTACCCGCCGGAACTGGCCGCCGAGGTCGACGCCGCGCTGGCCCATGTCGGCACCCTGGCCGGCCGGCGCTTCGGCGACGACGCCAATCCGCTTCTGGTCTCGGTCAGGTCCGGCGCCCGCGCCTCGATGCCGGGCATGATGGATACCGTGCTCAATCTCGGCCTCAACGACGTGACCGTGGCGGCGGTGGCGACCGCGGCAGGCGACGAGCGCTTCGCCTACGACAGCTACCGGCGCTTCATCCAGATGTATTCGGACGTTGTGATGGGCATCGACCATCACCACTTCGAAGAAATCCTGCAGAATTACAAGGACGACAACGGCTACAGCCTGGATACCGATCTGATCGCCGACGACTGGAAGACGGTCATCGGGAAGTACAAGGCGATGGTCGAGACGGAAGCCGGCAAGCCGTTCCCGCAGGATGCGCACGAACAGCTGTGGGGCGCGATCGGCGCCGTGTTCGGCTCGTGGATGAACGCGCGCGCCATCACCTATCGCCGTCTGCACGACATTCCGGAGAGCTGGGGCACGGCCGTCAACATCCAGGCGATGGTGTTCGGCAACATGGGCGAAACCTCGGCGACCGGCGTCGCCTTCACCCGCAACCCGTCGACCGGCGACAAGCGGCTCTATGGCGAGTTCCTGGTCAACGCCCAGGGCGAGGACGTGGTCGCCGGCATCCGCACGCCGCAGGATCTGACCGAAGTGGCCCGCATCGAGGCCGGTTCCGAGCGGCCCTCGCTGGAGGCGGTGATGCCGGAAGCCTTCCGCGAGTTCGTCGCCATCTGCGACACGCTGGAAGCACATTACCGTGATATGCAGGATGTGGAATTCACCATCGAGCGCGGCAAGCTGTGGATGCTGCAGACCCGCTCGGGCAAGCGCACCACCAAGGCGGCCCTGAAGGTCGCGGTCGACATGTGCGGCGAGGGGCTGATCACCCGCGACGAGGCGATCCTGCGGATCGAACCGGGCGGCCTCGACCAGCTGCTGCACCCGACCATCGACCCTGCCGCCGAGCGCGTCCTGGTCGCCAAGGGCCTGCCGGCCTCGCCGGGCGCGGCGTCGGGCGAGGTCGTGTTCAACTCCGAGGATGCGGTGGCGGCCAAGCAGGCGGGCCGCCGGGTCATCCTGGTGCGCATCGAAACGAGCCCCGAGGATATCCACGGCATGCATGCGGCCGAGGGCATCCTGACCACCCGTGGCGGCATGACCAGCCATGCGGCCGTGGTCGCCCGCGGCATGGGCAAGCCGTGCGTCTCCGGCGCCGGTTCGATCCGGGTCGATTATGCGGCCGAAACCCTGACGTCCGGCGGGATCACGCTGAAGAAAGGTGACATCGTCACCATCGACGGCGCCAGCGGCCAGGTGCTCAAGGGCCGGGTACCGATGCTGCAGCCGGAACTGTCCGGCGACTTCGCGAAGCTGATGGAATGGGCCGATGCGTCCCGCCGCATGGCGGTGCGCACCAATGCCGAGACCCCGGCGGATGCCCGCGTCGCGGTCCGCTTCGGCGCGGAAGGCATCGGCCTCAGCCGCACCGAGCACATGTTCTTCGACGAGGGCCGCATCGTCGCGGTGCGCGAGATGATCCTCGCCGACGACGAGAAGGGGCGCCGTCAGGCGCTCGCCAAGCTCCTGCCGATGCAGCGCGCCGACTTCGTCGAACTGTTCGAGATCATGCACGGCCTGCCGGTGACGATCCGCCTGCTTGATCCGCCGCTGCACGAGTTCCTGCCCAAGACCGAGGAGGAGATCGCCGAGGTCGCCAAGGGTCTGGGCGTGCATCCGCAGAAGCTGCGCGAACGCGCCGACGAACTGCATGAATTCAACCCGATGCTCGGCTTCCGCGGCTGCCGGCTGGCGATCAACTACCCCGAGATCGCCGAGATGCAGGCACGCGCCATCTTCGAGGCGGCGGTCGAGGCCGGCCGCAAGACCGGCCGGCCGGTGGTGCCCGAGGTCATGGTCCCGCTGGTCGCGATGCGCCAGGAATTCGATCTGGTCAAGGCGCGCATCGACGCCATGGCGGCCGCCGTCGCCAAGGAGAAGGGCACGACGATCGACTATTCGGTCGGCACCATGATCGAGCTGCCGCGCGCCTGCCTGATGGCCGGCCAGATCGCCGAGACGGCCGAGTTCTTCTCCTTCGGCACCAACGACCTGACCCAGACCACCTACGGGCTGTCGCGCGACGATGCCGCCCAGTTCCTCGGGCCCTATCTGCAGCGCGGCATCCTGGAGCAGGATCCGTTCGTGTCGCTCGATCAGGCCGGCGTCGGCGAACTGGTTCGGATCGCGGTCGAGCGCGGCCGTGCGGTGCGACCGAAGATCAAGCTCGGCATCTGCGGCGAGCATGGCGGCGACCCGGCCTCGATCCGCTTCTGCGAAAGCGTCGGGCTGGACTATGTCTCCTGCTCGCCCTTCCGGGTGCCGATCGCCCGCCTCGCCGCCGCCCAGGCCTCCATCGAGGAGAAGCGACACAGCGGCCACGCCGACACGACGGCTTGAAAGCTATCCAGTTCCGGCCGGTCGCGCCTGGATCGGCCGGAACTCCAACAGGATCTCGCTGAGGTCCCGGCGATCGCGACAAGGAGGCAATCGCCGGCGGCCATTGAAGTCGCCACCGCACCGGTTCATGAGCCCGACGGGGTAAAGGATTTCGATCGAACCACTAACCCTTTGACCGCATGGTCAATTCAATCTGACATTTGCGGGACGCTAATGTCAGATTTTGACCACTAGGCTCGGCGTCGCAGTTCGTCGTTCTCCATTGCGTCAAGCAAAGAACGAATGTTTTCGGCGAGGGCTTGTGGCATTCCGTCGATGACGGGGTCGACGGCCGCGCGTGAGGCGCGATGCAACGTCGCCGTCAATCTATCGACCGGCATTTGGTCCCACACGCCTGCAGCGCTGAGTTTCCTGGACATCACAAAGAGATCATCCGCGTCTGCGGCATCACCGGCATTGACAGATTTGAGACAGGCCTTGAGGGCGGCCAGGAAGGCACTCGCCTTAGCACCATTTGCAAGTTCATTGCCTAGCAAACGAAATTCGGACGGGCGCAACCTGCGGAGTTCCATCATGTCTGCTACCTCCAGATGCCCAGCTTCAAGCCTCAATGAACTCCAGTTCCAAAGCAATGCCAAAGTCCGAAAATGCGTCGCGCACCGCCTCCAGATGTCTCAGCTTGAGATGGGGACGAATGCCGAATCGTCCAGAGGCGTTGTTGATCACCCAATTTGACGTTGTACCGAAATCAGGGTCGAAAATAATCTCCCCGCCAATTCGAGCCATTTGCTGCGGTCTCACGAGTGCCGGATGACCCAACTTGACATGATTTGGTGGGCGTCTGAATTCGGGAGATCTCGGAAGCGGATAAAGCAATCCGCCGGTGCGATCGTCACCGGTTTCCTTCAACGCGAACCAAATTTCGCCATCACAGTCAACAACCCAAAGAATGTTGTGATGCTTCTGAATGACTTGGGGAATGAGAAGGCCGCTATCGGCAGCACTCATGTATCTTTTTAAAGTTCGCGATGTCTTTCTTGTCAGGCTCTGAAGCGTCTGAGGTGAAAAGGACAGCTCGGCCGCCGACACGCTGCGGGCAGGACCAAGACAAGGTCCAAATGCAAGATCGAGCATGGTTCGAACGGCTTCAAATCAAAACGAGCAAACATCTTTCATACGGCAGGAAGATGTGCAAGGCCGCGGCGCGTTCTCGCGATCGCCCGGACACGCAGGAAAATCCCCTCGGACGCAGGCGTCCGAGGGGTGTTCGGTCCTCGGCGGGCTGGGAGTCCCTGAGAGGAGCCCTATGAACATGTCGCCCTTAACAGCAATATGCCGCAGGGAAAAGCAGGTGCTGCGACCTTTTGTCGGCTGTTGCAGAAATGCCTATGTAGAAGGCGGAACCGAAGGTCCTCAGGATTGACGACAGCAACGTCATGACTGCAGTGAATTCGAATGACAGGCCTGTTCTCCAGGCGACATTCTTGCGATTTTTGAAAGATAGCAGACGAGAATTCAGGAATTTCCAGAAGAAGAAACTTAAGTCGAATCCCCAATCCGGCCCGGTGAATCCTGACATCGATCGCCCGGCAGGCGGTATCGTTTTGACCGACTCGAGAAGATTTGGCATGCCACAGAAAAGGCGTTGCGTTGGACTTGCGCCCCTCCGGGCGGTTCGACGGGCCTGATCGGGTCTCGATTGACAGCTTTCCCGCCGGACGGGATGACTGCAGCAGGCGCCCGCCACGCGGCCGGGCCGACAATCGCCGGAGACCACCGATCGCCATGGCCCGCCCGTTTCCCTCGCTCGACGACATCCGCGCGGGCGGCAAGCCCGCCCTGGCGCGGGCGTTGTCCCTGATCGAAACCGCCGACGGGACCGAACCGCTCGCGGCTCTGCTCGATGCGGCGACGCGGCGGGCGGACGGGCTGGTCCTGGGCATTACGGGCCCACCGGGTGTCGGCAAGTCGACCCTCACCAACGCCCTGATCCGTCGCCATCGCGAGGCCGGCCGGACCGTCGGGGTGATCGCCGTCGATCCCTCCTCGCGCTTCACGGGCGGCGCCCTGCTCGGCGACCGGACGCGTCTCAGGACCGATCCCGACGACGGCGGGACCTTCGTCCGTTCCATGGCGGCGCGCGACCGGCTCGGCGGGCTGTCCGACCACGCGGTGGCAGCGGTGGTGCTGATGCGGGCGACCTTCGACCGGGTGATCGTGGAATCGGTCGGCATCGGCCAGTCGGAGGCCGACATCGCCTTCGCGGCCGACACCGTGCTTCTGTGCATCCAGCCAGGTTCGGGCGACAGCCTGCAATTCATGAAGGCCGGCGTGATGGAACTGCCCGATGTCGTCGCCGTCACCAAGGCCGACATGGGCGAGACCGCGCGACGCGCGCGCGCCGACGTGGAGGGTGCCTTGACCCTGACCCATGCCGCCGCCGACGCGTGGCGCGCCCGGGTGGTCTCGGTATCCTCGGCCTCCGGCGAAGGACTGGCGGCGCTGGAGGCCGCCGTCGCCGAGCACGCGGCCTGGACGACGGAAGCGGGACGGCTCGGACTTCGCAGGGCCGCCCAGGTCCGCCACTGGGTCGAGGATGCGATCCGCCTGCGCTACGGTCAGCGGGGCCTCGCGACCGTCGATGCCGCCGCCGCCCTCGCGGACTCGGGCGGTCCCTTCGAGGCGATCCGCCGCCTCGCGCAGGACCTGGAGCGGCGGCTGACCGTCCCCGTCGGCAGCTGAGCGCCGGCTTCCAGCTTTTGTCGATATCGGGCTTCCGTCGGTATCGGGCGGGGCGCGGTCCGGCGAACCGCGGCAGCCGAGGATGGCGACCGGAGGGTCGCCCGCATCGAGAGGACCGGATCCTCCTCATTCGATCATTGCTGACGAAGGTTTTTTCCGATCAGAACGGAGCAGCCTGATGGGATCTTGCGTTGTTCGGGGCCGGCGCGATCGCCCCTGACAGGTGATGCTCTCCATCCGGTAAGCGGATCGGAATCGGTGGTGCACCGGATGCCGCCGGCCGCTCCGGATCGGCCTCGCCCACGATCTCGCCACCATTAACGGCTTCTCAAGGTTACCAGGCAGAAAATGCCAGCCGTGGCCATTGAGTGCCGGTTCACGCGTCGTATGGGGTCAGTCAGTTGCGTCCGTCCAAGGGTCGAATTCGCCGGGTTCTCGGCATCGCCGGTCTGACCGCCCTCAGCGTTCCGGCCATCCAGCATTTCGCCGCGGAACCGCCCGCGCCGAAGGCTCCCGGGGCCGGGATCACCGTCATCGCCTTCGCGCCGCCGGGCACCGCCTGGTTCGAGGAATATTCCGCCCTGCGGACCGGACTGGCCGGGACCGAAACGGCGACGGGCGACGCGAGCCGGGTGGCCGGCGACGGCCGCGCCCTCGGTGACGCCACGCCCGTCTTGGCGGCAGCACCGGCCGCCCATGCAGCCGGCCTCGCCCGACCGGGAGTGGCCGATCCGGTCGTCACCGGAGCGATCACGCCGGACGCCGCCATGCGGGCCGACATCGCCGCCGCGTCGGTGCTTCCGGCGCCGGCAGGGCGCCCGACGCCGGCGGGGTACCCGGCATCGGCCGGGCAACCGGCCGTGGCCGCGCATCAGGGCCCGATGCTGCTGCCGCCCGCGCCGGTCCCGGTGGAGAATCGCAAGGTCGCGGTTCTGCGCATCCCGGTCGAGCCGATCGAAACCTTCGTGGCCGATCCGGCGGTCTCGGACCGTTCCGGGCCGTCGGCCGAGATCGCGCCGCCGCCGATCGACGCCGGCCCGGTCCCACCCGTCGCTTCCGCCGCGCCGCCGACGACCGGCGAGACCGCCGAGGCATCGGCCACCGCCGCCCTATCCCTGCCGAGCGCCGATGCCGGCGTGGCCGGCGGCTTTGCGCCGGCGCCCTGGATCATGATCCATGCCAGCGCCACGGCCCCGAATGCCGTCGGGCGCAGCGCCGGGATCGCCCCGGCCGCCACCGAAACGTCGGCCGCGGCACGCCGCCGGACTGCGGTGCGAACCGCCTCGCGCGGGCGCGATTTCGCCCCTGAAGCCCAGGTGCCGATGCTCAGCTATGCCACCGACGCGCCCGACGTTGAGGCGCCGTTCCGATCCGTTCTCGGTGAGCCGGGCGCCAAGGCCAGCGTCGGACCGAAGCTGCCGGCGAACATGCATGCATGGGCCTATGGCGACCTGCCGGCTGGCGCCGACGATCAGCGCCAGCAGAAATGCCTCGCCGAGGCGATCTATTTCGAATCGCGCGGCGAGAACGAGCGCGGCCAGGCCGCTGTCGCCCAGGTGGTGCTCAACCGGCTGCGCAATCCCGCCTATCCGAAGCGCATCTGCGACGTGGTCTACCAGAATGCCCGCTGGTTCGGCCGCTGCCAGTTCTCCTTCGCCTGCGACGGCAGGCCGGAGGAGGTCAACGAGCCGGAGGCCTGGGACAAGGCCGTCGAGATCGCCCGCGCGGTCACCACGGGCAAGACCTATCTGCCGGAGATCGGCGACTCGACCCACTATCACGCCACCTGGGTCTATCCGAACTGGCGCCGCGGCATGATCCGGAAAACCAGGATCGGCGTCCATGTCTTCTACCGCACCGTGAACGGCGGCTGGATCTGATACCGCAGCGATTCTTGTCTATGGATGGCGATCCATCAACGCCGTTCACCGAAAGCATCAGGACAATTCGTTAGGCCGGACGGTCGGCACTCCCTATTCTGAGGTCTGACTCGCGCACCATTTCAGCCCCATCCGCCTTCACCCCCGCTCTGCGGATGCGGCGGCCGGGGCCTTCGGCCTTTCGCCACGGCGCGCACCGACGAGACCGGCCATGACCACCAGCACCCTGCGCTTTCCCCTCTGGCTGATGGTGGCCGCCGGCTGCCTGATCGCCGCGATCAATTTCGGCCCGCGTTCGGCGATGGGCTTCTTTCAGTTGCCGATGATCACCGACAAGGGCTGGAGCCGCGAGACCTATTCGCTGGCCATGGCGGTGCAGAACCTGATGTGGGGCGTCGGCGCCGTCGCCTTCGGCGGCCTCGCCGACCGGTTCGGCACCGCGCGGGTGCTCTCGCTCGGCGCCATCACCTATTCGATCGGCCTGATCGTGATGGCCTGGGCGCCGGAACCGGCCTGGCTGCAGGTCGGCGGCGGAATCCTGGTCGGTCTCGGCGTCGCCGGTTCGGCCTTCGGCATCATCATGGCGGCGCTCGGCCGCGCCGTGCCGCCCGAGAAGCGCACCATGGTGTTCGGTTTCGCCACCGCCGCCGGCTCCTTCGGGCAGTTCTTCTTCTCGCCGCTGAGCCAGGGCCTGATCGAGCGTTTCGGCTGGCACGATGCGCTGTGGGCGCTGGCCGGGATCATCATGATCATCCCGCTCCTGTCGATCCCGCTGCAGGGCAAGCCGGCGCCGCGGGCGATCGGCTCGGTCGACCAGTCGGTCGGCGCGGCCCTGTCGGAGGCCTTCGGCCATCGCAGCTTCGTGCTGCTGTTCACCGGCTTCTTCGTCTGCGGCTTCCAGGTCGCGTTCATCTCCGTGCATTTCCCGGCCTATATCCGCGATCTCGGCCTCGACGCGAAGTGGGGCGTGACGGCACTGATGCTGATCGGCCTGTTCAACATCTTCGGCTCGCTCGGTTCCGGGTTTCTCGGCATGCGCGTCTCCAAGCGCGTCATCCTGGCCCTGATCTACTTCCTGCGCGCCGTCGCCTTCACGGTCTTCCTGCTGGTGCCGGCGACGCCCACCACCGTCGTGATCTTCTCCGCCGTGATCGGCATCCTGTGGCTCTCGACCGTGCCGCCGACCAACGGGCTGGTGGCGGTGATGTTCGGCACCCGCTATCTGGCCATGCTCGGCGGCATCGTCTTCTTCTCGCACCAGATCGGGTCGTTCCTGGGCGTCTGGCTCGGCGGCAAGCTCTACGACCTCAACAACAGCTACGACCCGGTCTGGTGGATGGGCGTGGCGCTGGGACTGTTCGCCGCCGTCATCCACATGCCGATCCGCGAGGCGGCGGTGCCGCGCCTGCAGGGTCCCGCCCCGGCGGAATGATGCGCCGCACCGCGCGATCGGTTCGAGCCCCGCTGACCGCAGGGCTCATCCGCCGTCCGCGCCGCTTGCCGATCTCCGGCGCGTCGGGCAGTTTCCGCCGCACATGTTCCGGAGGAGACGCAAAGCATGGATAAGTTCCCCGCGGTCCTGGTCACCCGCGACGACGCGACGAAGCAGCAGAGCGTCGCGCTGACCGCCATCGCCGAGAGCGAGCTGATGGACGGCGACGTGACCGTCGCGGTCGAGTGGTCGACCGTGAACTACAAGGATGGCCTCGCCATCACCGGCAAGAGCCCGGTCGTGCGTCGCTTCCCGATGGTGCCCGGCATCGATTTCGCCGGCACCGTCACCGCCTCGGCCCATCCCGATTTCGCACCCGGCGATGCCGTCATCCTCGACGGTTGGGGCGTCGGCGAGACCCATATGGGCGGCTATGCCGGCCGCGCCCGGGTCAAGGGCGACTGGCTGATCAAGCGCCCGGCGGCGATCTCGGCCCGTTCCGCCATGGCGGTCGGCACTGCCGGCTACACCGCCATGCTGGCCGTGATGGCGCTCGAAAAGCACGGCCTGACCCCGGCGCGCGGCCCGGTCGTGGTCACCGGCGCGGCCGGCGGCGTCGGCTCGGTGGCGATCGCCGTGCTGGCCCGGCTCGGCTGGCACGTGATCGCCGTCACCGGCCGGACCAGCGAGGCCGACTACTTGAAGGGCCTCGGCGCGGCCGAGATCCTCGAACGGGCCGAACTGGCCGGCCCGCCCAAGCCGCTCGCCAAGGAGCGCTGGGCGGCGGGCGTCGATTCCGTCGGCTCGACAACGCTCGCCAACGTCCTGTCGATGACCCGCTACGGCGGCGCGGTCTCGGCCTGCGGGCTCGCCGGCGGCATGGACCTGCCGTCCTCGGTGGCGCCCTTCATCCTGCGCGGCGTCGCGCTGCTCGGCATCGATTCCGTGATGGCGCCGAAGGCCCTGCGCGAGGCCGCCTGGGCGCGGGTCGTCACCGACCTGGACCTCGCCAAGCTCGAGGCCATGACCAGCGAGATCGCGCTCGCCGACGTGATCGGCACCGCGCCCGACATCCTGGCCGGCAAGGTGCGCGGCCGCATCGTCGTCAAGGTCGCCTGACCGGCGGCCTCGACCGTTCCGGCCCGGCCAAGAGGCAGGCCCGCCATGCGTCGCATCGCGATTTCCATCGCCATCCACATGGCGGGCTTCCTGCTGGTTTCGTCCCTGCTGCTCGTCGCCGTGGTCGGCCGCGAGGGCACCCTGCGGCTGTTCCTCGGCGACCCGGATCTCGGCCGGGTCGACTTCGAGACGCTGACCCGTCCGCACCCCGAAGCCGACGGACTGGTCTGCCCGCCGTCGCTCTGCCGCGCGGCGCGGCCGGACCGTTCCGCCCCCGTCTTCGCGGTCCCCGCGCGCGAGCTGGCCCGGGCCCTGAAGCGCATCGCAGAAGCCGATCCGCTCACCCGCCGGATTGCCAGCGACGCCGGTCTCGGCGAGGAGCGATACCTTTCCAGAACCCTAATATTTCGCTTCCCCGATACGATTGTCGTGAGGTACATTGAACTTACACGAGACCATAGCACCCTTGCACTATCGTCGCGCAGCCAGATCGGGGGCATCGATCCGGACAGGAATCGGTCGCGCCTGATGCGGTGGATCGATCGCCTTTCCTCGGAGATCCCGCTCCGGCGTGACGAGTCCTGACCCCTGCCCGCAAGCCGTTCCGACGGCGATCGGGCGGAGGCCGGTAGGGGGCCGTTCGCGTGTCCGGGAGGGTTGTGTCATGTCCGTAGTCCAACGCCGGGGCACCCTGACGGTGCCGCGCCATCCCCTGTCGTCCGATCCGTCGTCCCTCCACAGCGTCGCGCCGGCGACCGAACAGGCGGAACCGCTGTTCGAGTTGGCCGCCTTCGTGCTGGCCCTGCCGCTGGTACCGAGCGCACTGATCGCCCTCGCCGCCCTGTTCGGGTCGAGCGCAGGCTGCGACGCCGAGGCCGCATCGCTTTGCCGGATCGGCGCGGTCGATCTCGGTCAAGTGATCCGCGTTTCGGTCGAGGCGGCCTGGGACATGCCGGTCTTCGTCGGCCTGCCGATGCTGATCGCGACGGTCCTGGTCCACCGCTCGACGGAGGATCTCGGCCAGCGCTTCGTCTGGGGCGCCCTGCTGCCGGTGATCTGCCTGTTCGGGGTGCTGGCCGCGCCGGTGGCGGCGGTCCATTTCGCCGACCACGACTCCTGCCGGATCACCGAGGCCGGTCGCGGCCTGTGCCGCATCTACGGCGTCGAGCTCGGCGACAACTACGCGACCTCGGCCATGGTGCCGTGGCTTCTGATCCCGGCGGTTCCGGCCGCGGTGGTCTATGCGCTCGGCTATCTCGGCTTCGTGCGCGTCGCCGCCTGGGCCCGGCGCCTCACCTTCAGCCGTAGCGCAGCTTCAATGCCAGGATCGTCCCGTTCAGTGCGAGCGTGAAGACATTGGCCAGGATCAGCGGCCAACTGACGATCATGATCCCATAGGCGAGCCACAGCACGATCCCGATCACGAAGATCGAGAAAGTGGCGAGCGACAGGCTCGACGTGTCGCGCAGCCGGATGACGCGGATGGTCTGCGGCAGCCAGCACAGCGTGGTGCACAGCGCCGCGACGGCTCCGATGATTTCGATGAAGACCGGGTTCACGACTGGTCACCATTTCTGAAAGATGAAGAAGGCACCGAGCGCGATCAGCGCAAAGCCGATCGCATGGTTCCAGCCGAGGCTTTCGCCGAGATAGAAGTAGGAGAAGACGGCGAAGACGACCAGGGTGACGACCTCCTGGATGGTCTTCAGTTCTGCGGCCGAATAGAAGGCGTGTCCGTAGCGGTTGGCCGGAACCGCAATGCAATATTCGAAGAAGGCGATCGCCCAGCTTGCCAGCACCACGACCCATAGCGACTTTTGCGGGAATTTCAGGTGCCCGTACCAGGCGAAGGTCATGAAGACATTCGACGCGGCAAGCAGGACGATCGGCGCGATCGGTGTCGAAAGAAGACTTTGCATGGCGGTCCGGAGGTTCGGGCGGACGCCCCTCGCGTCCGACCCGCTCCGGACATACCCGCAGCCGGGACGCCGGCCAAGCCCGATCCGGGACTGCCGCCCCTGCAATCCGGGCAATTCTCATGCGAAAAGGGCCCGGCCTGTGGCCGAGCCCCATCCGTCAACCGATCGGCTTCAACGGGCGGCTTGGCCGCCTCCGATATCCCGTCCGCTCACTTCGCCAGCGCACCGGCGATCTTGCCGGAGACGTAGCCGAGCAGGTTGCCGATGATCATCGAGGCGCCGATGGTCAGGAACGGATTGGTCCCGAGCCCGCCGCCGAGCAGCGTGCCGAGCTTGTCGGCGAGCAGCGCGAAGGCGGCCGTCGAGGCATAGCCGTAGACCGCGGCCGGGATGGCGCCGAACAGGGGCACATGCGCGCCGAGGATCATCACGGCGACGCTGACGCCGACCCAGACGCCGGCGGTAACCGGCAGGGCGCCGAGCGATACCTGCGTCACCAGGACCAGACCGACGGTCGCGCACAGCGCGCCCCAGAGATTGGCGAAGATCGAATTGCGCAGGGCCGCTTCGTTACCGCCGCAGTGGAAGAAGCTCGCCCAGGCGATGAAGGTGGCCCAGATCGCCAGGCCGTAGGGCGCCAGCGGCCCGAGATAGACATAGGTGGCGAGGCCCCCCATGGCGCCGATCACGATGGCCAATGCCGTAACGAGATGCATGATTCCCTCCCAGTTCTTTCTTCAGTTCCGGGAAGACGTTGCCGTACCGCCGAACACAAATGTTCACAGCGGCGCCCTGCGCGTCTTGACGACCGCGCATCCCCTCTACGTCCCCCAGCGCCCGGCACTATGCACAAGTGCGTTGTTGCTGTCATGGAGGCGCCGCATAGGGGTCTTTTCGGTCGAGACGGATCCGTAAGATCGAATCCTGATCTGTCTTGCACACAAGGCTGCACGGATTCAGGCACTTGCCGCGCCGCAGCAGGACGCGGCGCCCGACCGCCGGACCGCCCGGCAGCCCGGGCTTGCGACGTTACGACACTGCCGAATTGGCCACCGTGCCATCCCGGAAGCCCCCCGCGCGGTCGGACGGGCTTGATCCGACGCAAGGCGGAGAGGTCCAGACCCGGCCATGATGCCTGCATCAGTGGGATTTGTGGCATGATGGACGCGCCCGAAGGCCTCCGGATCGCGTGGAGGACTGCAGGTTCGACCTTTCGCCCACCGATCTCCACCGACCGGTAGGAACGGAATCCGAGACTGCAGGGGAGAGGGCCGATGGTCGGGAGGGAACGGATGGACATTGCGGTGGGCAAGGTCACCGAGCTGATCGAATATCTGCGCATGTTCGACGGCAAGGAGGGCGCCGGCGGTTATGACGGCGGCCAGGACGGCTATGAGGACGGCGCGCTGCATGTCCTGGAGACGCTGGCGGACGACGGCACCGAGGAGCAGATCCGCGGCGTCATCGACGGGCTCAACATCGACGAACAGGCCGATCTGGTCGCTCTTGTCTGGGTCGGCCGCGGCGACTTCGAACCGCAGGAATGGCCCGTCGCCGTCCGCCGTGCCGGCGAACGGGCGGTCCGCTCGACCGCCCGCTACCTGCTCGGCATCCCCAATGTCGGCGACCTGCTCGAGGAGGGTCTGTCGATCATGGGCTACGAGACCGAGTGACGGCGCGGCGGCCGACCCGGGCGCCGCGATCGGATCTCTGAGGCTCCGATCGGGCGTTTAACGGATGCGGGTTCAGGGGATTCCTGTCCAAGACGGATCGGTCCGCCCTTCTGGGGTCCGGCCCGCTCCGGTCTGCAGCGGGCGGATCAGCCGCGCGTCATGATCGCCATGTCGCGCACCGGACCGGTCAGTCCGTCGATCTTGACCGGGCTCGCCATGGTGCCGGCGGCGAGGTCGAGCTTGTGCAGGCTCGTGCCGACCAGCACCCAGGCGGCGTTGCCGCCCTGCCCGTCCGAGACGATATCGAAGGCCGCGACCGTGCCGGCGACGGTGCCGACCGTGTTCAGGATGCCGTCGTTCGGCGGCACCTGGCGGGCCAGCGCACCGGTCGCCGCGTCGAGATCGTAGAGGGTCGTTTCCTTGGCGCCCTTCATCGAATTGGTATAGGCGACCGCGCCGACCTTCGGCATCTTGCCCTTGTTGGCGTCCTGGTCGGCGTAGCGCAGCTTGCCGTCGACCGCGACCTTGCCGTCGTCGACATTGACGCGCAGGCTGGTACCGTCCTCACCGATGATGCGCATCCGGTCGGCGACCGGGTTGAAGTCGACCGCACCCTTCACGCCGGCCGGCAGCGAGGTCTCCAGCTTGACCTTGACGGTGGCCTTGCCGGTCATGGCGTCGACGGTGGCGACGGTGCCGTCCGCGCCGAGCGCATAGAGCATGCCGTCGGACGGACGGATGTCGATGCCGACGATCGGGCCGGTGAGGCCGGTGACGCGAACCGGCTTGGCCGCCCGCTTCTCGGCGGTGTCGATGACGGCGATCATGTCCGGGCCGACCAAGGCGGCGATGGTCTCCGCCTGGGCGACGGTCGGGAGCAGGAGAAGGGTCAGGGCGGCGGCGCTACGCAGGATCATGGGATGTCTCCGGTCAAAAATCTGGATGCGAGCCGGTTCCGACCCGCGCCATGGATACCCGCCGGACGCCGGCCGGGATGCGGCCATCATCTTTATTTGACCCGCCCCGCATCCGATCGCCGGCGCCATGGGTAGACCTGTCGTCCGGTTCTATTGGAATGCGCATTCGAGGCCGAGAGACCGGCTTTGCTGGTTTGCGGGGACGGGACCACGGAACCGGTTCCGTCGGGATGCGGGACCGGACCGAAAGAGACGCTACTGTCGGAATGCGCAGCCGGATCGCTTGGACGCGGCGACACGTCCGCAAAGGCAGGGAGGAGCAGGCTTGGACGCACGAACCGATCGCGACGCCGACGGCGTCGAGACAGAGGCGCTGCTGGCCGGATGCGCCGCCGGCGACCGGGCGGCCCTGGCGCGCATCTATGCGGCCGAAGCCGGGCGCATGCTCGGCGTGGCGGAGCGCATCCTGAAGCGCCGGGCCCTGGCCGAGGAGGCGGTGCAGGATGCCTTCGTGCAGATCTGGCGCCGCGCCGACAGCTTCGACCCCCGCCTCGGCCGCGGCCGGAGCTGGATCTATGCCATCCTGCGCAACCGGGCGCTCAACATCCTGCGCTCCGAGGCGCGCACCGACCTGGTCGCGGAACCCGACGAACTCGACCGGCCGTCCGAGGGCGACGATCCTGAGACCATGGTCCTGAAGCTCTCGGAGGCCAGTGCGCTGCGCCGCTGCCTGGAACGTCTCGACACCCGACGCCGCGCCGCCATTGTGCTCGCCTATACCGAAGGGCTCAGCCACGGCGAGCTGGCCGGCCGGCTGGGCATGCCGCTCGGCACCGTCAAATCCTGGATACGGCGCAGCCTGTCGACCCTGAAAGAGTGCCTCGGATGACCGACCTCGCCCGCGATCCCGCCCGCCGCACGGTCCTTGCGGCCGAATGGGTGCTCGGACTGGCCGAGCCCGAGGACGCCGCCACCGCCGAGCGCCTTGCCGAGGACGACGCCCTGTTCGCCGCCGAGGTCGCCCATTGGCGCGACCGGCTCGCCGAGCTCGATGCCACCGCGCCGCAGCGCCCGATGCCCGACCGCCTGTGGCCGGCGATCGAAGCCGGCATTGCGGCCGCCGAACGCGCCGCGCCCGGCGAGACCGCCGCCGCCCGGATCGAAGCCGGTCCGGTCGCCGAGGATATCGCAGCCTCGGCGGAATCCGGCGGCACCGTGCTGCCCTTCCGCCGCCCTGGCGAACCCGGACCGGGTACCGATGCCGGGGCCAGCCCCGGCCTGTGGGCCAACCTGCGGGTCTGGCGCGGGCTGGCCGTGGCCGCCTCCCTGGTCGCCGCCGTCGCCCTTTCGGTCGCCATGCGGGCAGCGCCCCGGCCGGAGGTGGTCGCGGTGCTGCTGATCGAACCCGGCAAGCCCGGCGCCGTCGTCGAGGCCTTCGCGGATGGCCGCGTGCGCCTGGTGCCGCTGACCGACCTGCCGGTGCCGGCCGGCCGTGCGCTGCAGGTCTGGACGCTGCAGGACAAGGCGCAAGGCCCGGTCCCGGTCGGCCTGACCGGGCGGGCGCGGACCCTTTCGCTCGATCTCGGCAGCCTGCCGGGCCCGCGCCCGGACCAGCTGTTCGAGATCACGCTGGAACCCGAAACCGGCTCGCCGACCGGCCGGCCGACCGGCCCGGTGCTGATGAAAGGCCTGACCAGCCGGACCCTGTGAGCCCCCTGACCGGCCGCCGCATGCCGACGGCGGCCCATCGCCGAGGCCAATCCGTTGCTGCGGGCGATCCGCACGGCGACCCGCCGCCGGGCCTCCCCCGGCGGCGCGGCTTGATCTAGCAGGCTGCTGAAAATCACTCCGAACCCGCCATTCTGTCTTCCCCGGGCTTGTCCCGGGGATCCAGTGCGATGGCCAAGTCCTTGGAAAGTCTGGATCCCCGGGACAAGCCCGGGGATGACAGAGTTGGAACGACCCGCGTTTGATCGCATTCCGGCGCGTTTTTCAGCAATCTGCTAGGCTGCGGCGATCCCGAGCAGGAGTCGCCATGCCGTTCCGCCTTTCGTCCTTGCGCCACTCCGCGACGATGCTCGCAGGCCTCGCTGCCGGGCTGCTGTCGGCCGCCACGGCCGGACGCGCCGCGGAGGATCCGGCCCTGCCGGAGATCCGCAAGGCCTGGGCGGCCTGCGAGGCCGTGCTGTCCAAGGCCGGCCCCGAGGGCTGGGTCGGCTGGCGACGCGATTTCGGCAACGGCTATGGCGATGCTTTCGCGTTCTGGGACCGGCGCGACGACAAGGCCGCCTCGGTGCTGCGCATCACGCTCGACATCGACGGTATCGCCCGCCAGGTCGAGACCTCCTGCTTCCGGCCCGACGGCAGTCTGGCCTTCCTGTTCACGACCCTGACGGCGCCGCTGGCCGACGCCCCGGGCGGGCCGGAGACCGGCCGGGTCGCACGCCGCGAGGGCCGCATCTATCTCGATCCCAAGGGCGGCATCGTGCAGGTGCTCGGCCGGATCGTCGACGCCGCCGGCAAGCCGCTCGGCCGCCTCGACGACCCGAAGCTGACGCTGGTGCGCGACTGCCGGCCCGTGATGCTGCACCGTTCCGCCGACCAAGCCGCCGCCCATGCGGTGTCGGTACTCGGCGACATCGAGGGCAAGCGGCCGGCCTTCGAGCCGGAAAGCCTCGACTGGTGCGCCCGCGCCCGGCCGCAATGACGCCCCGGGGACGGGTGAAGGACCGACATCGAGGCGCCCGGTCAGGGTCTCACCGCCCGGCGCGATCCGGACGCGGAGCGGCCGGCCCGTGCGGATGCAGCGCCGCGACGTAACCGTCCGGACACGAGATTTCATGATGAACGCTTTCTGCAACCGTCCCTCAGAGCCGGTTCAGTGGCCGCGCAATAGTCTCGAAACATCGGCGGACGGGAAGAAACGAACCGGCCGCCCCCTCCGAACCCCGCGAGACCGACCATGCTGACCGCCCGCTTCGTCGCCTTTGGTGCTGCCGCCGTCGTCACCGTCCTTTCGGCCTTCGCCGCCACCGGCCCCGCGGCCGCCGCCGGCGCTTACGGCCCCGACACCTGCCGCCAGGGCTACGTCTGGCGCGAGGCCTTCGTCGGCGACACCGTCTGCGTCACCCCGGCCGAGCGCGCTCGCGCCAAGGCCGACAATTTCGCCGCCAAGTATCGCGTCAATCCGTCGGGCGGCGCCTATGGCCGCGACACCTGCCGCAACGGCTATGTCTGGCGCGAGGCCTTCCCGGGCGACCATGTCTGCGTGACCCCGGCCCAGCGCGCCCGTGCCCGCCACGACAATTCCCGCGCCAACGGCCGCTACGAGAACAGCTACTGAGCCGAGACGATCGCGGCGGTGCGGAAGCGGGTTTGACCGCCTCCGCCCGCCGCTGCCGCCGTTCACGGAGCGCGGCCGGCGGGACGCCCGGCCGCGGCCGCGACGCCAGAGCTGTCAGGAGTCCTGCCGAGGAGAAACTCCCATGAGCCTACGGGCCCTCTTTCCCCGCCTTCCGGACTACCGTTTCGCCGACAGCGACGGGCGTCCGGCATTCGTCCCGCTCGCCGCATTCTCGGTCTTCGGACCGGTCAAGGCCTATGCGGCCGACGCGGCCCTGCGCGACGCGGTCGAGGAACGCCAGCGCACGGTGCGCCTGACGGCGAGCCTGGCGATCGGCCTTGCCATGCCGGCCGTGGTCGTCGGCTTCGATCACCGGCTTTCGATTCCGGCCCTGGCCACGGCGCTGGCGATCTCGATGCTCGCCTTCACGATCGGCAGCCTGATCCGGCTCCGGCTGGATCTGCGCGACGTGGCCGGCCGGCCCACCGTACCGACGCCCGTGCTGCGCTCGCCGCTTTCACCCTCCGAACTCCTGTTCCGGCCCAAGGCCAGCCGGCGCATGCTGATCGTCGCCGCGCTGTTCTGGGGCGCCCTGCTGGCCCTGTTCCTGATCCCGGGCCTCGGCGACCCGGTCTCGATCACCCCCGACGCCCGCATCGCCCTGGCCTGCCTGCTGGCCGGCTTCCTCGCCCTCAGCCTGATCCAGCTGGCCGCCACGTTGCGCCGTCATCCGGCCGGCATGGGCTGACGATCCCTTCGGGACCCTCGAAGACCCCCGCAGAGCCGAAACTCGGCCCCGCAGGTCGGCGAAAGCCCCCGCGGCGCCCGCATCCCGGCTCCGCGCCCGGCAAGGCTCGCCGCGGATGCGCAAAACCGCTAAGGATGCGACGCGCCGCGCCGTTTCCCGCCCGGAACGACCGGCGCGCCAGTCCGAACAACGAAACGGCCTGCGAACGATCTCCCGGGATCGGAACGCGCGCCGGGTGCGGCCACCGGGCCGCCCCCACGGGAGACGCCGCCGACCATGAATGCCGCAGCCCTTCTCGCGGTCGCCGGTGTCGGCCTGCTCGCCGCCATGGATGTCGCCATCAAGTATCTCGGCGGCCAGATGCCGGTCGCGCAGCTCGCCTTCCTGCGTTTCGCCTCCGGGTCGCTCGGGGCACTCCTGCTCGCCGCCTGGCTGCGTCCGGGCTGGCCGGGGCGCGAGACCATCACGGCCAATGCCTGGCGGGCGATGCTGGTCGTGGTCACCGCGACGACCTTCTTCTACTCGCTGACCGCCCTGCCGCTGGCCGAGGCGATCGCGCTGTCCTTCATCGCACCCGCCCTGATCGCGCTGCTCGGCGTCGTGATCCTGCGCGAGCGCTTCTCCTGGCGCATCGGCGCCACCCTGGCAATCGGCTTCGCCGGCATGCTGGTGATCGTCGGCGGCCGGCTCGGCAGCGCCGGCTTCACCGCCGGCTGGGGCGTGCTGGCTGCCGTCGCCTCGGCCTTCACCTATGCGCTGTCGCTGGTGCTGCTGCGCTCGCGCGCCACGCGCGACCCGGCGGTGACCATCGTGGCGTTCCAGAATATCGGCCCCGCGCTGATCCTGGCCACCCCGGCCGCCTGGGTCTGGGTGCCGGTCTCCGCGGAGGGCTGGGCCTTGGCGGCGCTGATCGGCGCGATGGGGGTCGTCGGCCACATGCTGCTGGCGATGGCCTTCGCGCGCGCCCCGGCCGCCACTCTGGCGCCGATCGAATATACCGCCCTGGTCTGGGGCTCGGTCTGGGGCTTCCTGTTCTTCGCCGAGGTGCCGGGCGCAGCGACTCTGGCCGGCGCCGGCATGATCGTCGCCGGAACTCTCTGGGGCCAGTGGCGCCCCGGGCGGACCCACACGGCAGCCTGAAGGCGCGGGCTTCCCGGCGGCCATTTGCACTCTGCCTACCCAGTCTACCAACACCCCGTGAAGGGCTCCCCCTCCCGCCCTCCTGACACGGTCTGACGGGATCGGCGGCCGGCGCCCTTTTCCGGGCGGGGGACTCGGGCCATATTCGGGCCATGGCCCGTTCCCCGAAATCCGCCTCCCCGGCTGCAGCGCCCCGCCGCCGCGGCCCCCTCGTCGCCCCTCTGGACGCCTCCGTGCCGCTCGATGCCGAGGCCGGCGGAGCCGATTTCGCGCAGCCCGCCGGTTCGAGCCTGACCGGCGACGGCTTCGGCGAGCAGCCGCAGGCCGGCTTCGAGGGCGTGCCGCTGAGCGGGCCGGTCGCCGGCTGGGCGCAGCAGATCACCGAGGAGGCCGCACGCGAGCGTCCGGCCGCGCCGCCGACCGCCAAGGCCGCCGGTCCCGCCGCCGCGACCGGGAAGGCCGACAAGAAGCCGCGCGCCAAGGGCCGCCAGCGCGGCGCGGATGGCGACGCCTCGCCGGAAGAGCGCGCCCGCGCCGGCCTGATGCCGATGGCCGGGCTCGACCTGACGCTCGAGGAGGCGCAGGCGATGCCGCGCGCCAGCGCGACCGCCACCGTCGAGGCGCTTTCCGCGCTGATCTCGTCCGGCAATCCGCTGTTCAAGGACGGCAAGCTGTGGACGCCGCACCGGCCCGAGCGGCCGGAGAAATCCGAAGGCGGCATCCCGCTCAAGATCGTGTCCGAATATGCCCCGGCGGGCGACCAGCCGACCGCGATCGCCGATCTGGTCGCCGGCGTCGAGCAGGCGGAGCGCCTGCAGGTGCTGCTCGGCGTCACCGGCTCGGGCAAGACCTACACGATGGCGCAGGTCATCGAGCGCACCCAGCGCCCGGCCCTGATCCTGGCTCCGAACAAGACGCTCGCCGCCCAGCTCTATGGCGAGTTCAAGAGCTTCTTCCCGAACAACGCGGTCGAATATTTCGTCTCCTACTACGACTACTATCAGCCCGAAGCCTATGTGCCGCGCACCGACACCTTCATCGAGAAGGAATCCTCGATCAACGAGCAGATCGACCGGATGCGCCACGCCGCCACGCGCTCGCTGATCGAACGCGACGACGTGATCATCGTCGCCTCGGTCTCGTGCATCTACGGTATCGGCTCGGTCGAGACCTATACGGCGATGACCTTCTCGATCGAGGTCGGCGAGCGGCTCGACCAGCGCCAGCTTCTGGCCGACCTGGTCGCCCTGCAATACAAGCGCAACGAGGCCGCCTTCGTGCGCGGTACCTTCCGGGTGCGTGGCGATACCGTCGAGATCTTCCCGGCCCACTATGAGGACCGCGCCTGGCGCATCAGCCTGTTCGGCGACGAGGTCGAATCCATCGTCGAGTTCGACCCGCTGACCGGGCAGAAGGCGCAGGCCCTGAAATTCGTCAAGGTCTATGCCAACTCGCACTATGTAACGCCGAAGCCGACGCTGCAGCAGGCGATCACCTCGATCAAGCAGGAGCTGAAGCACCGGCTGAACGAGCTCAACGCCGCCGGCCGCCTCCTGGAGGCGCAGCGGCTCGAGCAGCGCACCGTGTTCGATATCGAGATGCTGGAGGCGACCGGCTCCTGCGCCGGCATCGAGAACTATTCGCGCTACCTCACCGGCCGTAAGCCGGGCGAGCCGCCGCCGACGCTGTTCGAATACCTGCCCGACAACGCGCTGGTCTTCGTCGACGAGAGCCACGTCACCGTGCCGCAGATCGGCGGCATGTATCGCGGCGACTTCCGGCGCAAGGCGACGCTGGCCGAATACGGCTTCCGCCTGCCCTCCTGCATGGACAACCGGCCGCTGCGCTTCGAGGAATGGAACGCGATGCGGCCGCAGACCATCTGCGTCTCGGCGACCCCCGGGGGCTGGGAGATGGACGAGGCCGGCGGCGTCTTCGCCGAACAGGTCATCCGGCCGACCGGCCTGATCGACCCGCCGATCGAGATCCGCCCGGCCAAGGCCCAGGTCGAGGACCTGCTCGGCGAGGTCAAGGCAGTCGCGGCGCGCGGCTACCGCAGCCTGGTCACCACCCTGACCAAGCGCATGGCCGAGGACCTGACCGAATACCTGCACGAGCATGGCGTGCGCGTGCGCTACATGCATTCCGATGTCGAGACGCTGGAGCGGATCGAGATCATCCGCGACCTACGCCTCGGCGCCTTCGACGTGCTGATCGGCATCAACCTGTTGCGCGAGGGCCTGGACATCCCGGAATGCGCCCTGGTCGCCATCCTGGATGCCGACAAGGAAGGCTTCCTGCGCTCCGAGACCTCGCTGATCCAGACCATCGGCCGCGCCGCGCGCAATGTCGACGGCCGGGTGGTGCTCTATGCCGACCACATGACCGGCTCGATGGAGCGGGCCATCGCCGAGACCGACCGCCGGCGCGAGAAGCAGACCGCCTACAATGTCGAGCACGGCATCACGCCCGAGACGATCCGGCGCGAGATCTCCGACATTCTCGGCTCGGTCTACGAGCAGGACCACGTCACCGTCGATGCCGGCTTCGCCGAGGGCGGCCATCTGGTCGGCCACAATCTCCAGGCCCATATCGCCGACCTGGAGAAGCGCATGCGCGACGCCGCCGCCAACCTGGAATTCGAGACCGCCGCCCGCCTGCGCGACGAGATCAAGCGCCTGCGCGAGACCGACCTGATGGTCGCCGATGACCCGATCGCCCGCCAGGCCGCCGTCGACGACACCACCGGCGGCTTCACCGGCCCGCGCAAATACGGCGCCGCCGGCAACCTCCCCCCCAGCCGCGCCCGCAAGAACTCCCTCGACGAAATGACCGTCGGCCGCACGGAAATCCCGCTCGGGACGGGGGAGCTGCCGAAGCGCCCGGCCTCGAGCACGGCAGCGGGGACGGTCGCCGCCAAGGGCAAGGGGCGTTGGAAGGGGAGAACATAAGGCCTAGACTTGCGTGCGTTCGCTTTCTATAAATGTGTGGCTTTAGTGAGTTTTTGGTTTCTTACATGCTCAGAAAAATCGAAGTTGATGGTTTTCGAAGCCTCCGCAATTTCTCGTTTGAAATTCGGCAAGGATTGAATGTACTGCTTGGGACAAATGGGGCTGGTAAAACTACTATCGTACGTTTATTTGAGTTCATTTCAAATATCTGCATATTTTCAGCATCAGAGGCAATTGGCCGCTCAGGTGGTGCAGGAGAAGTATTTGATCGAGCAACAGAGACCGCACGGCGAGGGGAAACCCAATATTTAAGTATAACTGTTTTTGGCGATGGCCCAGAGCGTCCAAGGAATGGTAAAAATAGAAATCACAAGAAAACTATTGCGTACAAGTATAGCGCTAATATTTTTTTCGACCCTCAGAAAGGCGAGGTAGGGTTTGGTTCCCAAGAGATTAGCATTGGTTTGTTTTCACTTACAGCAAAAGCTATCGATCACGATAAACTTAGCGATTTAATAATAAAGTCAAAAGGCAAAGAAATTTCGGTGGATCTAAGTGAATCGAGAGATTTTTTAGATTTTCTGGGAAATAGAAAGATTTATTTCGACGAAGTTATAAACAGTCAGAAAGACATATTCTCTGAGATATCCTTGATATCTCAATCGTATATATTTGGATATCTTTTTTCGAGGATCACGATTGATCTTCATGCCGGCCGTGCTTTCAATATTGTCCCGGAGAACGTAAAGCGCGATGAAGATATTTCTACTCAGCCAATAGTAAATCCGGATGGAAGCGGTCTTGCTGCAACAATATTTCATCTCAAGAAACCCCAAATTGAGGACGAATATCGTCTTAATTTTTACTTGAATCAGTTTGATATGTATGAACCAGATATTCTACCTCGAATTAAATCGCTACTGAAACTTGTGAACGATGACATTATAGATATAGACGTTGAAAATAGGGTAATCGAGAACCGCCTGCAAATGCGCGCCACATTAAGAGGCGACGGCTGCGAGTTCATTGTCCCGTTGCGCTACCTTTCTGACGGAACTGTGAAATGGCTTGCCTTAGTAACTGCGATTCTAAGTAATCGATCGATTTTTGTGATTGAGGAACCGGAAAATTTCCTACATCCACGCATGTTAAGCGAGATAGTAAACTTACTTAGGGCATCTTGCGAGAAGAATAAAAATAATTTTGCCCTCATAACAACTCACAGCGAAACGCTAATAAATTTGCTAAGACCAGAGGAGATCGTACTTGTCGACTTCAAAGCTGGATACACAATGACAAGCGCGATCTCCGATACAAAACGACTACGTCAAATAATGAAAAAAACTGGCTTTGGCCTCGGCTGGTTTTACACAACTGGATCGCTTGGTTAAAATCAATGGCAGACCCAGCTTTTATAGTCGAAGGAAAGCAAGAAAAACTTGTAATTAACCGTATTTGTCCGGGAAAGAGAGTTATACTTCTTGGGATCAACAACTCTGACGTCGAGATGAAGGCAATCGCAACGCGCATATACGCTCATTTTCAGAATCTTGGTAATCGGCACCATCCAGTCGTCGTGATATTCGATAGAGAAAAAAGAAATAAAAGCTGTGATTCATTAAATACTGAATTGCGTTTTCACTTAAATAAGCTTGGAATAAAGGAAGACCAATTAATAATATGTATTGCCGATAGGTCTTTAGAATCCTGGATTGCACCGTTCTTGCAAGACGACGGGAGCATAAATACAAATTTAGTACCACAGAAAAATTACGAAGGAATTGTATGCGAGTCAATAATTATAAGACAATTGCGAAAAGCAAACATTGATTATGACAAAACAACAGTTGGAGTAGATCTATTCTGTTCTATTTCCCCAAAGAAACTTGCCGAGATATCTCCAAGCTTTTCACAATTGCGGAAGGCTTTGCTTGACATATGTCACTGGATGAATATGTGATGCATTATTAGAATTTGGAGAACCAGCGCTCAATGTATCTCTAGGTATTACTTAATTTTATCAAATTTATTACTAAATAAATGACATTTTCAGGACACCGTTATTGTGTCAAGAAAGTCAAACGCCTCGCGCCGGTCACATTACCGCGACCGTCCACGGCTACACGGTGCTCACACGCGACCTGCGGTATTTCACACCGATGGGCGTGTCCGCGCTCGATCCCCTCGCCGTTCTGAGGAGCCGCCGACGCGATCACCCCTCCCCCAACGCCCCGATCACCACCGAAATCCCCGCCCCAGCGGCCCGTGCCTCCGCCTCCGCCGCGACCACCTCGATCACCGCATATCCCTCCGCCCCCGGCCGGCGGTGGATATGCGTCGCCCGGGTGGCGGCGTCGATGACCCAGTATTCCGGTACGCCCTGGTCAGCATAGACGGCGGCCTTGGGGCCGAGATCGAAGCCGAGGGTCGAGTCGGCGATCTCGATCACCAGCAGCGCGTCCGGGCCGCGCAGGCGATCGAGCGGGATGGCGGACGGATAGAGCAGCAGGTCTGGTTCGAGATAGAGCGCCTCGCCCAGGCGCCAGCCGGGTTCGGAGGCGATGCGCAGGCCGGGTGGGCGATGGTCGAAGAGATGTTCGAGCAGGGCGACGCGCAGCGCCTCGTGGCGCGCTCCCTTGGGCGACATCGGCAGGATCTCCCCGGCCACGATCTCCAGACGCTCGTCGGGACCGATCAGGCCGACCTCGACCATGCGCTCCACGTCCTCGACCGTGAAGGCGCGGCGCAGGCGTCCGTCCGCCGAAAGAACCGTGCGCATGTTCATGCGCGAGACTTTAGAGCATTTCCCGATCGGACGGAAACGTCCGGCCGGTCGGCAGGCGACCGGGGATCGCCGTCCGGGGCCGATTGACGCCCGCCGGCAAGGGGTTCAAGCCGGACCGGCCGGAACGCCGCAATGCCCCGCCCTCACGCCTCGACGCGGCATTTGATCTCGCGACCCTCGAGCGTCAGCGTCACGGTGACGATGCGGTTCTTGGCGAGGGGGAAGCGGCAGAGTTCGTAGGCGCGATCGGCGCGGAAGAAGTCGACCGTGACGGTGCCGGTGCGGCGGCGGACGATGGCCGAGGCGGTCGCGGTCGGGTTGGCGAGGCCGGGGACCTCCTCGCCTTCCAGGCGGTAGATGCCGGCGCCGGTCTGCGCATATTGCCGGCGCAGTTCGACGAAGCCGGTCTCCTCGGAGAGCTTGCAGCCGGCGAGGCCAACGCCCACCAGGGCTGCCGCCAGGGCGAAGGTCGCGCGCCGGGCGTGGGGTGTCCGCAGGGCCGCGCGCCGGGTCGCGGCCGCCCCGACCTTCGGCAACTCCGAAAGGGTCGTCCCAGTCCTTGGCCGGATCGCCGCTGCCGGCAGGCTCAAGCCCCCGGCGGGGACAACGGGTTCAGCGAGCGGGGACGGGCGGCGGCAAGGCATCTCGGCGACCATGGCGGGCAGGCTTTCGCGGGTCTTCAGGAAATCTGCGGCGGTTCGGCACAGGTCCCGCCGGGCCGCCCCGGAGAGGCCCATGCGGGAGAGATTCGGGCCGGGGAGATTTCGGGCCGCACGGGGATGGGACGCAACCCGTGCGGCCCAGATGCCGCCGACGGGATCAGGATTGCGGCGGGGTGACGGTCTGGATGAAGTTTTTCAGGGCCGAGGACGCGTTGCGGATGTCGTCGGCGAGCCGCTTGATCACCTGCAGCATCTGGTCGGCATTGTTGAGCGCCTGCAGCTCCTCGATATAGTCGCTGCGCGTCTGCACCGTGCGCAGGAGCTTGGCGAATTCCTGCCGGGCATTGGTCAGGTCTTCAGCCGCGCGGCGGGCCTCGGTGCCGATGCGGGTCCATTCCTTCAGCAGGAAGGCGCGCTCCTCGGCCGTGAATTTGGTGTCGGCCTCGATCTGGCGCTGCTTGGCGCGCGAGAACTCGATCACCTTCTGGCCGAGCGTGGCGACCGGCCCGTTGTCGGAGACCGAGCCGAGCGCGTCGGCGATCAGCGCCTGCAGCTCGGCCAGTTCCTTGCGGGCCGCATCCGGCGCGGTGACCTTCTCGATGTCCTTGGTCGACTGCTCGATCCGGCCGGTCAGGTCGCCGAGCGACTTCTTGACCTCGCCGAGCGTGCGGTTGAAGTCCTCGACCGGGCTCGCCAGCTGCGCTGCGGGCTTCGCCTCCGGGGCGGCGGCCTGGGCCTGCCCGACCCCGGAGAGCCCGATCGCAGACGGACCCAGGGCCGGCAGGACTGCCGGACCGGCCAGGGCGAAACCTGTGGCGAGCAGGGCCGTCGTCATGAATGCCTGGACGCCGGTCATGGCGATCGCTCCTTCCGGCTCGGCCGGGATGGTGGACGGGTCGGGGCCGCGCGCTTCGCAGCCCGCCCCGCGAGAGCCGCCCGCCGACCCGATCGGGCGACGGAGCGGTCGGATGCGCAGCCTGCGCGGCCGACGGGGCGAAATTCGGGCAGGATCGCACGCCTCGGCACGGTCCCGCAGCGCCATTCACCATGCCGGCGCTGCAACCCCGATCCGAGGCCCGGGCGGATTGGGGACCGGATCCGAACCATGCTAGCCTTCGCCCATGTTGCCGTCCCTGCGCCGCATCGCCGTCATGGCCCTCGTCGTCTGCGTCCTCCTGGCCGGCGCGGCCTTGGTGCTGCTCGGCCATGGCGACCGCAGCGCCGACCAGTCCCGATGGCGCGAGGCCGCCGCCGCGGCCGCGCCGATCGTCGCGCTGGTCGAGAGCTATCGCCGCGAGCGCGGCGCCCTGCCGCGCTATGCCGGCGATCTGGCCGGACAGGTGCCGGACGGGCTGGTCGCCGAGGATATCGGCGCGCTGATCCGCTTCGACACCGGCACCCCGCCGGCCTGGCTCTACAGCCTCGATGCGGACGGAACCGGCTTCGAACTGTCGCGGAAGCTGGGAACCGACACGAAACTGGTCTATTCGGAAGAAGCCGGCCGGGGCCGCTGGACCTACGACCCCGGCGACGGCAACGATCCCGTGCCCGTCGAGATCCATCCATGATCCGCTCCGCCTCCGCCGGCCTTCTTGCGGCCTGCTTCCTTGCCGGTTCCGTCTCCTGCGGCCCCGGCGCCGCCCCGGCCCTGGCCGCGCCGGCCTCCTTCGATTGCACCAAGGCTCATAACGCGACCGAGCGCGCCATCTGCGCCGATGCCGGGCTCTCGGCCCGGGACCTGGAGATCGCCGGCACCATCGCCGGCCTGCTGCGCCGGCTCGATCTGGTCACGGCGAAGATCCTGCGCGAAGACCAAGCCGCCTTCCTGGCCGACCGCAACGATCTGCAGGGCGACCGCGCCGGTCTGGCGACGGCGCTCGCCGCGCGCTCCGCCTTCCTGGCCTCGATCGACCCGACGCCGCGCGCCGACTTCGCCGGCGACTGGGCCAACGCCCGCGGCCGGCTGGTGGTGCGCCGGGGCGATGCCGGCAGCTGGATCGTCGAAATCGACGCCCGCGATCCCGGCGGCCTGTGGACCTGCCGCTTCACCGGCACCGCCAGGGGCGGCCGGCCCGATCTTGCGGCGGAATCCCGGGAGACCGCCGTCGGCTGGACCGTGCGGATCGCCCGCAAGGCCGGCGCGCTGCAGGTCTCCGTCGAGGTGCCGGACGGCGGCAAGCCGGGCGCGCCCTTCCCGGCCTGCACCGAGCGCGGCAGCGTCGCGGGCGGCTACCTGCCGGTCAAGTGACGGCAGCCCGGCCGCAGCCGCGCCGCCGGGCTTGGCTCAATCCTGGATGAAGGGATTGGAGACCCTTTCGTCGCCGATCCGGCTCATGCCGCCATGGCCGGGCAGGAAGACGAAATGGTCGCCGAGCGGCAGCACCTTGTCGCGGATCGACCGGATCAGCGTGGCGTGGTCGCCGAAGGGGAGATCGGTGCGGCCGATCGAGCCCTGGAACAGGACATCGCCCATCAGGATGAAGCCGGCCTCGCGCTGCACGTAGATCACGCTGCCGGGCGAATGGCCCGGGCAGTGCAGCACGTCGAAGCCGATCGAACCAACCGTGACCCGGTCGCCCTCCTCGAGCCACTGGTCGGGCGTGGCGGCCTCGTATCCGCTCAGGCCCCATTTCGCCGCGGAAGTCGGGATGTTGGCCAGGATCGCGGCCTCGGCGCGGTGCGGCCCGACGATCGGGACCGGTCCGCCCTGGCGGGCCTCGAGCGCGGCCTTCAGGGCGGCCGCACCGCCCGCATGGTCGAGATGGCCGTGCGTCAGCAGGATCTTTTCGATGCGGGCGTTCATCTGCCCGATGCCGGCCAGGATGCGCGGCACGTCGCCGCCCGGATCGACCACCGCGCCGATGCCGGTGGCCGTCTCGACGAGGATCGAGCAGTTCTGCTGGAAGTCGGTGACGGGAACGAGGGCGATGCGAAACGGCGGGTCTTGGTCTTCGGACATGTCGGGCTCCGGCTGTACGTCCCTGTCTTAGGGCGCACGCCCGGCAAGGGAAACCACGCCGTCGATTCGATCTGCATCACAGGCCGGGCGGGCGGGTTGAAAGGCTCCGGACCATCCCCACCTTCCACAGGCGGCCGCGCCGGCTCCGCTGCGCCGAAGGGTCGGCAAACGGCACTTTGGGGCGGTTTTCCGACCGCACACGAAAATTTGATCCAAGAAGCGGGTGCCGGCGGCATCCATGGCTCATGCCGGAAATGTTGTTCTGATACGCCATCGGGATCGAAGGCTGCGGCCAAGTCGCCAACGCTTCCTTAACCAACTTTCACGCCCTCGAATCGGAGCTCCGGAGTCCGGCCATGCGCGCCAGCACCATCGCGGTCGTCAGCCTCGTCTGCTGTCTTTCCGTGGCCTTCGGAGCCCCCATTGTGTTCGGTCGCGGCCAGACGCCGGCCGGCGCCGCCGAAACCGTTCCGGCGGCGGTCCCCGGCCCCATGCGTGCGCCGGCCGCCGAGGCGGCCGCGGATCCGGCCGCAATCGCCGCGCCGGGCCCGGCAGCGACCGGCACGC
Source organism: Prosthecodimorpha staleyi (assembly GCF_018729455.1). Classification (NCBI taxonomy): domain Bacteria; kingdom Pseudomonadati; phylum Pseudomonadota; class Alphaproteobacteria; order Hyphomicrobiales; family Ancalomicrobiaceae; genus Prosthecodimorpha; species Prosthecodimorpha staleyi. The sequence goes on from NZ_JAHHZF010000003.1 coordinate 219,831, forward strand.
CGTCGCGCGACGGCGATGCCCAGCCGGCGAAGGGCAACCGCGGCAAGGCGCCCGCGAAGGTCGCCGCCATCCCGGTCACCAGCCTGCAGGGCCGGTTCCACGACGGCGACCCGGGCCGCAAGGGCAGCGGCGCGGTCGATCTGGCCAAGACCGAGCGCGGCTTCCAACTGAAGCTGACCGGCTTCGCCACCTCGGCCGGACCGGCCCTGGAAATACTCCTGGTGCCGCATCCGGACCCGAAGAAGTCCGCAGATGTGAATAAGACCAAGTCGGTCTCGCTTGGCACACTCCGCAGCGTCAAGGGCGACCAGATCTATACCCTGCCGGAAGGGATCGATCCCGCACAGTTCAAGGCGGTTGTGATCTGGTCCAAGCAGCTTTCGGTTCTTTTCGCATCGGCACCGCTGAAACCGCGCAGTTGAAGACCTGCGCCGGTCCGATACCACGCAGCCACGGAAGCGCTTCGAATTGTCCGAGAGTTGACAGGCTCGAGTCTGCAGGTTCGACAGAAAAACGGGACCCGGCCTTGCCCTTTTAACAGGTCTCGTTCATAAAGTTCATTGGTGGCGGTTCGGAACTTGGGCGAGACGGTCGGCGCGGCCGGTTCATTGCGAAAACGCGCAACATCTGTCCCGACGCGGGAACGTGACTGCCTGGAATCGGCCTCGCGCGGCGTGAGGTTTTTTGTGTCTTCGGGGATGTCCCCGCGGGAAAGGGCTTGGAATGAGGGATCGTGGTTTCGGCGGTCGCGGTGGAGGCGGTGATCGCGGCGGCTTCGGCGGCGGGCGTGATCGGGGCGGCTTCGGCGGCCGCGACGAGGGTTTCGGTGGTGGCGATCGCGGCGGTTTCGGCGGCGGTGGCGGTGATCGTGGCGGTTTCGGTGGCCGTGGGCGGCGCGAGTTCGGCGATCAGGGCGGTTTCGGCGGCGGCGGTGGTGACCGCGGCGGCTTCGGCGGTGGTGGCTTCGGCGGTGGCGACCGCGGCGGCTTCGGTGGCGGTGGCGGTGGCGGTGGCCCTGGCGGCGGCTTCGGCGGCGGCGGCGGCTTCCGTCCGCGTCGGCGCTTCGAGGGCGAGGAAGCCGGCGGTGGCGAGGGCGGTTTCCGTCCGCGTCCTCCGGTCGATCGCGGCCCGCGCCAGAACGGCACCGTGAAGTTCTTCAACGCCGAGAAGGGCTACGGCTTCATCACCCCCGACGAGGGCGGTGCGGACGTGTTCGTCCATGTGAGCGCCGTGGAGCGTTCCGGCCTGGGCGTGCTCGACAAGGGTCAGAAGATCTCGTTCGAGACCGAGCCGGATAAGCGCGGCAAGGGTCCGAAGGCCGTCAACCTGCAGGTGCTCGAAGGTGGCGCCGGCGGCGACGGCGACGACCAGCCGATGCTGGACGACTGATATCGTCCCGCCCGGGATTGCTGTCTCGGGATGAATCCGCCCGCGCCATGTCCGCATGGCGCGGGTTTTCATTTCGCCCCGACCCGCCGCCTCCCGGCCCAATGCCCGCCTGCGTGTCGACACTGCGGCGCCGCGCCGATCCGGACCATCGCGCCGACGCCGACGCGTCCTGCCGATCCGGGCGGCCACGGCTTTGTCCCGGCTGCGCCCGGCCCGTTCCCCCGGGAAGGGCGTCACGACTGCGCAATCGCTGCGATCCGGCCGCCCGCACGGATCGGGAGCCTCGCCCCGGGGGCCTTGGGGGCAGCGTGCTCGGCCGTCCACCGCACCAGCCCCGTGGCTCGATCGAAGCGGACGCATCCCGCCCGTCTCATGCATCCGATCCACCGGTTCTTTGATCGAACGGTCGATTCAATCTGGTAGCCGCGAGCGGCGAATGCCGGGATTGCCCTCTGGCCTGCGATCCATCCCACCAACCTCTCGTGGCGGGATGCCTCCGTCTCGCCGCCCGCCCCTCCCCTGGCAATCGGATGCGGCGCGCGCCCCGTCAGCCCGCCGGCCGAACTCCGCCCACTCGCATCCGCCTACCTCGAAGCCGCCCACCTCGAAACCCGCCGAGCCTCTATCGGGTTCCTTGCTGTTTGCCCGTGCCGAGACCGCCGCTCCCCGGCCCGGCCCTCCACGCCCCGGCCCGGCCCTCGATCCAGGCCGTCGCCGGTCCGGGTCGAAAATTCACGTCGCCTCGTCTTCAACCCACCAGATGAACCGTTGATCCGCCGATGAACTACCGCCACGTCTATCACGCCGGAAACTTCGCCGATGTACTGAAGCACGCCGTGCTGGCCCGCATCATCGTGCATCTGCAGAAGAAGGAGACGCCCTTCCGTCTGCTCGACACCCATGCCGGCACCGGCCTCTACGATCTCTCGGGCCCGGAGGCGCAGAAGACCGGGGAATGGCGCAACGGCATCGGCCGCATCCTGCGAGCGCCGCTCGACCCCGACAGCGCCGCCCTGCTCGCGCCCTGGCTGGCCGCGATCGCCGCGGCCAACGGCATCGAGCAGGTCGTCCCCGGTGCCGCCTTCGAACCCGCCCGACTGACGGTCTATCCGGGCTCGCCGATGATCGCCCGGCACATGCTGCGCAAGGTCGACCGGCTGACATTGACCGAACTGCACCCTGCCGATTTCACCCGCCTCTCGACGCTCTTCGCCGGCGACGTGCAGGTCAAGACGATCGAACTGGACGGCTGGCTGGCGCTGAAGAGCTTCCTGCCGCCCAAGGAGCGGCGCGGTGCGATCCTGGTCGATCCGCCCTTCGAGCAGCCGGACGAGTTCCGGCGTCTTGCCGACGGCCTCGTCGACGGCTTGCGGCGTTTCGCCGGGGGCGTCTTCGCGCTTTGGTATCCGATCAAGGACGAGGCCGAGACCGGCGCCTTTCATCGGATACTGATCGAAACCGGCATCCGCAAGATTCTGCGGGTCGAATTGCGCACCGCGCAGGTCGAGCCGGGCCGTTCCCTGACCGGCAGCGGGCTGATCCTCGTCAATCCGCCCTGGACGCTGGAGGCGGAACTCGGTCGCCTGGTGCCCGCACTCGCCGAATGGCTGGCCACGGGTCGCGGTGCCGGCGGGCGGGTCGACTGGCTCGTGGCCGAGTAGCCGCACCGCCCGAGAACCGTATCCCGCCGGTAGCTGCACGCTTGATTTGCCCGACACCCTCCCGCAGTCTCGGCCGACGCCGCCAAGCCTGAGGATTCCGTCATGTCGCGCCTATCCCGCCTCGTTTCGTCCGGGCGTCTCCGCGCCGCCACCCTGGCGATCGCCGCCGTTGCGGCGACGGGCCTGCCAGCTCCGTCGGCCCGGGCCGGGCTTCTCGACGCGATGGTTGCCCCCAGCGACGTGCCGGCCTGCGGGGATGCCGGCGTCGTGGAGACGATCCGCGAAAAATTCGTCCATTTGGACGCCAACGTGCTGCACCGGGGCCTCGCCATCCAGCAGGTCGATCGCATCCGGCAGAGCCATTTCGGCAATCTCAATTCCGGCCCCGTGCTGCGGCGCTACTGCTATGCCCATGCCTATCTCAACGACGGTCCGCGGCCGAAGACGCTCTACTATCTGATTGAGCAGAATTACGGTTTCCTCGGTCTGTCCTGGAATGTCGAATTCTGCGTCCAGGGCTACGATCGCTGGCGGGTCCAGGACGGCAACTGCCGCGCCGTCCGGTATTGGTGGTGAGCCATGGCGCGATGGCTTGAGCGGATCGGCCGTACGGCCGGACGGGCCGCCTGCCTCGCGGCCTGCGCGGTTGCCTGGAGCCTTGGGCCGGCCCGGGCCGGCGACGAGCCCGGCCGGTTCGATTTCTGGGTCCTATCGCTGTCCTGGTCGCCCAGCTACTGCGAAGCGCAGGGCGACCAGCGGCGGGATCAGCAATGCGCCCGCCCCTTCGCCTTCGTCGTGCATGGGCTTTGGCCGCAATATGAGCGCGGCTATCCGCGCAATTGCCCGGACAACGCCGGACGCCTGCCCGACCGGCTGATCCGCGACCAGCTCGACATCTTCCCGGCCTTCGGCCTCGTCATCCACGAATGGCGCTCGCACGGCACCTGCTCGGGCCTGACGCCGGCCGACTACTTCAAGGCCACCCGCAAGGCATTCGACCGGATCATCGTGCCGGCCGACTACCAGGCCCCGCGCGAACCCCTGATGGTCGACGTGAAGGCGGTCGAGGAGGCCTTCCTGGCCGCCAACAAGGAACTCGACCGCAACGAGATCGCCATCTCCTGCGACGATCGCCGCCTGCGCGAGGTGCAGATCTGCTTCAGCAAGGACCTGAGCCAGTTCCGCGCCTGCCCGGAGGTGGATCGCAAGGCCTGCCGTCGGGACCGCGTCTACATGCCGGCCATCCGCGCCCGATGAGCGCAGCCGCCGCGGACTTCCGACCGCCCCGCAGAACGGCGGCGGCCACGATCGCGATCGCGTCGGTTCTGGCCGTGACGGCGCTGGCCGCAGCCCCCGTTCGAGCCGCCGAGGAGACCGTGCAGGGCTGGGCCCTGAACTGCGAGGCCGGCACCTGCCGGGCCAGCCTGCCGTCGCTGTTCGGGCTTCAGGCCCTCACCTTCGGGCGTTTTGCGGGCGACGATCGCATTGCCCTCGGATTTGCGTCACAGACCGCGATCCCGGACCGCGAGCGGCCGATTACCCTGCGGCTCGACAACCGTCCGCTCGGTACGCTGACGCCGGAGCGCGGCTATGCCGGCTTCGAACGCCCGGAGGCCTTCTGGCTACTGGATGCCAAGACGATCGACGCCATCCTTCAGGGGGGCGGTCCGGGGCGGCGGCTGCGCATCGAATATCTGGACGTGACCGGCGCGCCCCACGACGCCGATTTCCGGCTCGACGGGCTCGCGGCCGTGATCGACCGGACCGATGCGCTGCTGGACCGCAAGGCCCGGCGCGAAGGCATCGCACCGGGCCGTGCCCTGCCGCCGCCGCCCCCGATCGGCAAGGCCGCGCTGATCATGCGCCAGGGACTGCCGGCACGGCTCCTGGAGCGCCATCGGACGGCGAGCGATTGCGAGGATCCGCAATCCCCCCTGCTGAAGCCGCTCGCCCCGGTGATCGGCCCTCTCTCGCGCACGGCGATGCTCTACGGCATCCCCTGCGCTTCATCGGGCGGCCAGGTCTCCTACAAGCTCTGGGTACTCGAATCCGGCGAGATCGGCGGCATGACCCCGCTCTTCTTCGCCCTCTACGACCCGGTCTTCGGCTGGCGCGGCACCGACCTGCTGCCGAACATCGCCTTCGAGCCCGGCGAGGCGCGGCTGACCGCCCGTTCGGCGGCGCGCTCGGATGCGGGGTGCGGCGGCCGCGGCGTCTGGCGCTGGAAGGATTACGGCTTCGCCATGGAGGAATACCGCTACGCGCCGGATTGCGGACGCAGCCGGAACCCGGCCGACTGGCCGAAGGTTTTCCCGCCGCGCTGAGCCGCCGGCGGTTCACCCGCGCCGAGCCGGCATGCCGATCCGGGCGAGGCCGAAGACATCGCGGGCCACGAAGGCGTGCAACGCCTCCGAGACGCCGGCATTGATCGTTTGGTGGAACTCCCGAAGGCCGCCGGACAACGGCTCCGGCACGAGGCTCGCGGGCAGCGGGGCTCCGGCGGCATAGACGGCGAGAATGAGCGCGGGCAGCTTGACCATGATCCCGGTCCCGGCACTGGGCCTGACGGGGACACCCTGCGCCCGGCGAATTGCCGGTCCGTTGCGGACGGTCGCTCGATTTGAAGCGGATTTTCCGACAAACCGACATGCGGCCATGCGCCGGACGGGACTTGCCAGGAGACCGACGACGGGTGACATCTTCCGCCCCGCCGGCAGCCATCCGGTGATGCGGGCCGCCCTCGCCGGCGGGCGTCCCGGGTCCCGGGTCGCACCGCCGGTCCCGGCCGCGCGACGCCCGGCGGTCGATCCCACGCCTTCACGCCCACAGGAAAGTCCCGATGCTCGTCCTGCGCTCCTCCATGCCCTCCCCGTTCGGCCGCAAGGTGAAGGTCGCCGCGGCTCTGCTCGGCCTCTCCGACCGGATCACGATCGAGATCGCCGACACCAATGATCCCTCCGATTCGCTGCGCCGGCAGAATCCGCTCGGCAAGATCCCGTGCCTCGTCCTGGAGGACGGGACCGCGCTCTATGACAGCCGCGTGATCCTCGAATATCTCGACACGCTGGCCGGCGGCGGCGGGATCATTCCGGTCGAGACGACGGCCCGCTTCGCGGCGTTGCGCCTGCAGGCGCTCGCCGACGGCCTGATGGATGCCGCCCTGCTGCAGGTCTACGAGATCCGGTTCCGCAGCGAGACCGAGCGCAGCCCCGCCTGGCTCACCTACCAGGCCGCCAAGGTCGAGCGGGTGCTGGCCGTGCTGGAGGAGGCGCCGCCGGCTGCCGACGGTGTCCTGACGGTCGGAGAGATCGCCGTCGCCTGCGCGCTCGGTTATCTGGACCTGCGCTTCGAGGGCCGGTGGCGCGCCGCGCATCCGAAGCTGGTTGCCTACCTGGACGCCTTCGCGGCGCGCAATCCGGCCTTCGAGGCGACCCGCGTCAAGCCCTGATCCCGATCCGCCGGCGACTGGCCCTACGCCGCCGAAACGGAAACGGACGGAGCGTCGCCGCCCCGTCCGTTTCGCGGCATCGGGCAGGACCCGGGCCGCCGCAAGATCGAAGCCGCCGGCGGTCCGATCAAGGATCGGCCGGCGGATCGCGATCGGTGATCAGAACTTGTAGGCCGCGCCGAGCCGCAGGATGTTGCTCGACTGGTCGCTTTCGACCTTCTGCTTGCCGAGCGTGTGCGAGCCGTCGGGCGTGCCGAGATACATGTATTCGAGCTTGGCGCTGACCCGGTCGGTGATCTTGCCTTCGACGCCGGCGCCGAGGGCCATGCCGACCTCGGTCGACGAGGACGAATTGCCGTTGCCGCGCACGCCGTTGTCGACGAAGGCGATGCCGCCGGTCGCATAGGGCATGATCCGGTCGAAGGCCACGCCGACGCGACCGCGCACCGTGCCGTTCCAGTCGGATCCGGCGCGATAGGCCTTGCCGCCATTGACGGACGTGCCGTTCTCGCCGGAATAGTTGATGTCGGCTTCGGCGCCGACCACGAAGTTGGCGCCGACATTGGCATTGACGCCGCCATAGAGGCCGACATTGCCGCCGCTGGTATCGGCCGAGCGCGTCGAGACGCCCTTGACCTTGTTGCGGGCGGAACCCCAGGCCATGCCGCCCTGGGCACCCAGATAGGCGCCATTCCAGTTCGACGGGGACGACGGCAGGTAGGCACTGCCGCCATAGGGCTGGACCGGCGGGGGCGCCGAACCGCCATAGATGTCGGCCGCTTCGGCCGCGGTCGCGGACAGGACGGCAACAGCCGCCATCAGAGCGACGAACGAGACGCGAGACATGACAACGTTCCTTGACTGCTCTCTCCCCGGGAAGCCGGGAAGCACCATCGAGGTATGGACTCGTTCAGGTTAATGGTCGGTGAAACGACTGCCCCTCATGGTCCTTGCCGGGACGACGGCGGCCTTGAATTCGCGCCGGTTTCGTGGAACGAACCTCGTTGTCGGCCGGGGACGGCCCGGTTCGCGGCGCCGTGCCGCGCGCTGCGGCCGCATTCTGCCGGTGTTACGAGCGGGGCGGCTGCGTTCCGTCCGTCTCGCGAAAGCGGACCGCCACTCTCATGATCGCATGGTCGGACCTCGACATCCGCGGGACGCGACTGTCGGGATTCGATCCCCAGCCAAGGTCACGGATTTGACGATCGATCGCTCCAGGGCCCCGGCCCTGCCCGGCCGCCGGAGCCTCCTCGCCGGCCTTGCCGCCGCCGCCGTACTGCCCGTCCTGGGCCGCGGGGCCGGCGCCCAGTCGGAAGGGCTCGCGGAGCGCACTGTCGACTATGCGGTCGCGGGCGGACGCTGCACGGGCCTCCTCGTGCACCAGGCTGCCCTTGCGAAGATGCCGGCGATCGTCGTCATCCCGGAGACGAGCGGCGCGGTCAGTTGCACGCGCCTGGCCCGCCGGCTGGCACGCCAGGGCTACATGGTCTTCGTTCCGAGCTTCGTGACCCTCTATGGGTCGCCGGACGACAAGGCCGCGCGCACCAAGCTGAACAATCTGACGCCCGCCAACGTCACGGCGCTGATTCGCTCGTCGGTCGACTTTCTGGCCGCCCAGCCGCAGAGTTCCGGCACGGTCGCACTCGTCGCGCTCGGCTGGGGCGCCGCCGGCTGCGCCGCGATCGCCGCCGATCCGGGCCCCGTGAAGGCCTTGGTGCTGTTTTACATGGCGCCGCCGACGGGCGAGCAGATCCCGGCCATCAAGGTTCCGCTGCAATTGCACTATGCCGCGCTCGACGAACGCACCATGGCTCTGGTCGAACCGGCCGAACGCAAGCTGATGGGCCATTCGAAGGTGTACGAACAGTATGTCTATGAGGGCCAGACCGCCTCGTTTATGAACGAGCAGACCGACCGCAAGGTCGACGACGCCGTCGTCGCCCTCGCCTTCGATCGGATGGAGTTCTTCCTCGCCCGCTACGTCAAGCCGCGCTGACCGCGCGGCGGCCCGAACCCCCGAGTCCGATTTCCATGCTGGTCTATATCGTCAGGGACAACCGTCCGGGCCATTTCCGCCAATGCGAGGGCGTCGCCAGCGCCCTGGCGCGGATCGCCCCGCTGGAAGTGCGCAACGTATTCCCGAACTTCCATTGGTTCTCGCGCCGGATCATTCCGACGATCGCCTACCGCCTGCACCTGCCGGCCAGTCTCGTGCTCGGCCTGCTCTACGACTTCGAAGTCGAAACGCTCGACCCGCCCGACATCGTGATCGCCTCCGGTCACCGCAACGTCGTTCCGGGGCTGCTGATCGCGCGCCTGTTCGGTGCCCGCTTCGTCTATGCCGGCATCCACGACCGCCGCTATCTCGACGAGATGGACATGGTCGTCACGCCCTGCCCGCGCGATGCCTACGAGCCGCGCCACGTCTATGCGCCGGTGCTCAATCCGGTCAGCCGGAAGGATTTCCCGCTGCCGCGGCGCCTGACCGGACCGGAGGACCTGCGCGGCGCGCGCCTCGGCCTGATGCTCGGCGGCGAGACCCGCACGCACCGCTTCACGACCCGGGACTGGCGCCAGTTGGCACGCCTGATCGCCGAGACGCGGCGCGATCTCGGCATAGAATGGTGGGCGACAACCTCCCGCCGGACCCCGCGGGCCGCCCGCAAGTTCCTGAAATCGCTGGTCAAAAGCGGGGATCTGCACAAGTTCATCGAGTATGATCCGGCCATGCCGGGTTCGCCCAACGAGGTGTTGGGGCTCGACGGCACGCTGGTCACCGAGGATTCCATGGCCATGCTGTCGGAAGCGCTGACCGCCGGCCGGCCAGTGATCGCCCTGAAGCCGAGCATGGTCTGGCCGTCGCGCCAGGACGAAGCCGTGACCGCGATGGCGGCGATGGCCGGCACGCCGGTGATTCCGATCTCGGAACTGACCGTGGAGCGGATGGCGGCGGCGCTGACCGGCGGCGAGCCGGTTCCCTTCGAGCCGATCGAGGTCCTGCAGGCCAACCTGCTGGCCGCGCCGCATCTGCTGGCGGCCTTGGGCCTTGTTCCGCCGCACCCGCCGGCGCCGGCGCTTGCGACGAAGGAAAGCTGAAGGCGAAACGGCGCCGCAGGCGACGCCGTTGCCGTGCCGGGGATCAGAACTTGAAGTTCACGCCGAGCCGGCCGAGATTCGACGTGATGTCCTGCTTGCCGCCCTTGATGCCCGTGCCGGCATAGCTGACATTCGAAGTGCCGTAGTCCGAATAGAGATATTCGGCGCGCAGCGAGATGTTTTTGGTGACCGCATATTCGAGACCGCCGCCGGCGGTCCAGCCGATCAGGGTATCGGTCTTCTTCGACCGGTTGCCGCCGCCGCGACCCTCAGATTCGAGATCGGCGCCGGCAATGCCGCCGGTACCGTAGACGAGCAGCCGATCGAAGGCATAGCCCAGGCGGGCGCGTCCCGACGCGGTCCAGTCGAGCGCCGAGGTGACGCGGCCGCCCGGTACGCTCTTCGAGCCGCTGTTCTGGCCGTAGCCGAAATCGGCTTCCAGGCCGTAGACGAAATTGCCGGTCTGGAACAGGTAGCCGGCCTGCAGACCGCCGACCGCCGACTTGGTGTCGATCGACCCGCGCCCGGAACCGAGCGACGTCGACATGGTGCGCCCGCCGACATTGGCGCCCACATAGGCGCCGGTCCAGTTGAACCCATAGGAGACGATGTTGTCCGGATAGGCCGGCGCGGCGACCGGGGCCGGCGCGGGAGCGCGGGAGAGGTCGGCGGCCGAAGCGGCGCCGCCGGTCAGGCCGAGCGCGAGGGCCGCAGGTGCAGCGCGCAGGTAAAGTTTGGTCATGATGGATCCTCGTGACATCTGCCCGGATCGCCGTCGACGATCGACCGGACCGATCGCACGGCAATCGGCCGGTCCGGAGCGGTCCCCGGCGGGGAACGCCATCCACTCCGGTCGTCGCGTCGGCTTGGCCGCCCTACGACCCGGGTTGGCTATGGCTAGGCGTCGTTTGCGGCGCGTCTTCGGAAGGAATGTGGAGGCTTCGCGTCGATCTCTCGGTGAATGCGGCACCCGGCTGACGGCCGCCTTTCCGGTTGATGAACCGTAAAGGAGGCGGCGGCTGGCGATCCGCCGGCCGCGCCGGCGCGTAGATGGGCCGATTGGAGCTGCCGTCGGCCACCCACGGCGTCGCATCGAGGAGCCGCGCGATGATGCACTTCCCTCCCCCCCGCAATGCCCTGATCACCGGCGCCGGGCGCCGCATCGGGGCCGCGATCGCGCGGGACCTGGCCGGTCACGGCTGGGGCGTCGCCATCCATTGCCTGACCGGGCGGGAACAGGCCGAGCAGCTGGCGGCCTCGATTCGGGACGATGGCGGGCGGGCGGAGGTGGTCAGCGGCGATCTGGCCGACATTCAGTCCGTCTATCGCATCGTCGGCGCCGCGGCCGACCGGCTCGGGCCGATCGATCTCCTGATTAACAACGCGTCGATGTTCGAGAAGGACGAGATCGGCACGCTCGATCCGGACCTGTTCGAGCGCCAGCTACGCGTCAACCTGATCGCCCCCTGTCTGCTCGCCGACGCCTTCGTATCGCGGCTGCCGGAAGGGGTCGGCGGCCATATCGTCAATCTCGTCGACCAGCGCGTGCTCAAGCCGACGCCGCAGTTCTTTTCCTATATGCTGTCCAAATCGGCGCTGCACATGGCCACGCGGACCATGGCCCAGGCGCTCGCCCCGCGCATCCGGGTCAATGCGATCGGTCCCGGCCCGACGCTTGCGAATATCCGCCAGTCCGGCGACGATTTCGACCGGCAGACGGCGGCGGTGCCGCTGGGGGTCGGCCCGGATCTCGCCGAGTTCGGGCGGACCATCCGATATCTGTGGGAGACCCCGTCGATCACCGGGCAGATGATCTGCCTGGACGGCGGCCAGCATCTGGCCTGGCGGACGCCGGATGTGGTCGGCATCGCGGAATAGCGGCCTGTCGCGGGGCGATGCCGCGGGACCGGGTCCCGCAACACACCGTCGCCCACGACTGCATCCACCAGCAAGCCGCAACCGTGGCGACCATGGCCCGGGATTGCACGGTCCGCAGAGCCGGTCCGTGGCGAGGCACTGCCCCAGAGCCTCAGACATGCAAAGGCCGGCGCAAGCGCCGGCCTCAACATTCCATCGCCCCCGCGATCGATCAGAACTTGTAGCTGGCCCGGACCACGGCCTTGTGGGTCACGACATCGATCTTGGCGCCGTTGAAGTTCAACGTGCCGAGATCGGAGTACTTGTACTCCGCGCCCAGGATCCAGTTGTTGGTCACCGCGAACTCGGCGCCGCCACCGATGGTGTAGCCGACCATGGTTTCCTTCTTCGAAGCCGAACCGCCCGGGAACACCAGGAGCTTGGCCGACGCTTCAACTTCGTCCGCCGCGATACCGCCGGCGACGTAGAACAGAGCGCGATCGGCCGCCAGACCGGCGCGGGCGCGCAGATCACCGGTCCAGTTGTGATCGGTGCCGCAGCGGAAAATGTTGCCCGGGCCGCAGCGGCCAGAACCGCTGGCGTTCGACCAGGCCAGGCTGCCTTCGACGCCGACCACCAGCATGTTGAACTGCATGTTGTAGCCGACATGGCCGCCGGCCAGCCATCCCTCGGCATTCGGGCCGCCCGGAACGTTGCGCCAGTCGTCGGCATTCCAGCTGTAGCCGACCTGGGCGCCGACATAGAGCCCGCTCCAGGTATAGGCCGACACCAGGGTCGGCGTGACCGGCACGACGACCGGCTTGACGCCGAGATCGGCGGCACTGGCCAGGGCGGTCGATGCGGCCAGCATGGCCAAACCGGACAGGAAACGCTTCATCATAACGGCCTCGCACCCGAAGAATCGTGGATTTCTCGCTTCACAGACTGACAGAGATGACAGACTGCGCAAGTGCAGGATGGCAACACTGCATCGCCAACCAACCGGCGGGCGCCCATTCTCGGCATAAAAAGGGGGCGGCGTTTCCGCCACCCCCTTCGCAGTCAGCAACCGATCCGGAATTCCGAATCAGAACTTGTAGCTGAGACGGACCTGGAACACGTTGGTGCTCAGGTCGGCGCCGCCCTTGCCACCGATCTTGCCGTAATCCGCATACTTGTACTCGACGCCGGCGATCCAGTTGTTGGTGATCGCGTATTCGGCACCGAGACCCGCGGTCCAGCCGGTCTCGACGCGGCCGCTGTTCTTCTTCTTCACGCCGGCGTCCACGTCGGCGAAAGCGAAGCCGGCGGTGCCGAACACATGGAAGCGGTCGAACGCGACGCCGAGGCGGCCGCGGACGTCGCCGGTCCAATTGATGTCGGCCGACTTGGAGCTCATGTTGCTCCAGGACCAGCTGCCGTCGATGCCGGCCACCAGCATGTTCATCTGCCAGTTGGCACCGGCATGAACGCCGGCGAGCCAGCCGTTCGGGTCCGACTTCAGCTTGCCGACATCGCCCGTGCCGTAGCCGGTCTGCAGACCGACATAGGCGCCGGTCCACATATAGGCCGGCAGCAGGGTCGGGGCCACCGGAACGGCGACCGGCGCCGGAGCGCGATAGAGGTCCGCGGCAGAGGCGGCTCCGGCTGTCAGGGCCAGACCCAGCACCGCGCCGAGCAGACGAAACTTCATCATTTTCAGTACTCCCACCAGATTTCGATGTCGCGACTATAGGCACAGCCCGCGACGTGGCACGAGTGCAAATTTGCAACAACTCCATGGATGCGCGTGGCTAACCCCACGTTAACCATACGCCCCGCCGAGTTCCCTCGCGTCTCGGGATGGCATATCACGGTCATGACACACATGAGACTAACAAACCGTGAAGTCGTCACTTGGTTCCTGACTTAGTCACGACTTCGCCACGTTCGTTACCGAATGCGGCAGAAGAATGGAGCTCTGATAACATTTCCTCAACATTTGACAGCTGGTCACGATCATGTGAGGTCCGCCAACACGGCTCCGCCGTTAAGGAACTGCGCCTGACGCAGGGCCGGGCGTGTCTTGCAGCCGCGGACGGGCCATATAGAAGGAGCCGACCAGACGCTCCCTCGCCGCCCGAATCCGGTCCGGCGCGACCAAGATGCCCATGACCGAAGAGCCCGCCCCCTCCGAGACGACCGAACCGGCAACCGCGGCCCATGGGGCCGAGGTCATTGCCGATCTGGTCAAGCGCCTGCCCAACGAGCCGGGCGTCTATCGCATGATCGACCGCAAGGGCGACGTGCTCTATGTCGGCAAGGCGCGGAACCTGAAGAAGCGCGTCTCCAACTACGCCCGCGGCGCCGGCCTGTCGGCGCGCATCCTGCGCATGATCCGCGAGACGTCGACCATGGAATTCGTCCAGACCCGGACGGAGACCGAGGCGCTTCTGCTGGAAGCCAACCTGATCAAACGGCTGCGGCCGCGGTTCAACGTCCTTCTGCGCGACGACAAGAGCTTTCCGTATATTCTCGTTGCCGAAGATCATGCGGCGCCGTCGCTTGTCAAGCATCGCGGCGCGCGCAAGCGCAAGGGCAGCTATTTCGGCCCCTTCGCCTCGGCCGGCGCCGTCGGGCGCACGATCAATGCCCTGCAGAAGGCCTTCCTGATCCGAACCTGCTCGGATTCCGTCTACGAGACCCGCACCCGCCCCTGCCTGCTGTTCCAGATCAAGCGCTGCGCCGCCCCCTGCACCGGCGAGATCGACGCCGCCGGCTACGCCGAACTGGTCGCCGAGGCCAAGGCCTTCCTGTCGGGGCGCAGCCAGGCCGTGAAGGCGGATCTGGCCGCCGCCATGGAGCAGGCGTCCGATGCGCTCGATTTCGAGCGCGCTGCCGTCTGCCGCGATCGGCTGGCCGCATTGAGCCACGTCCAGTCGCACCAGGGCATCAATCCGCAGACCGTGGAGGAGGCGGATGTCTTCGCCGCCCACCATGAAGGCGCGCAGACCTGCATCCAGGTATTCTTCTTCCGCACCGGCCAGAACTGGGGCAACCGGGCCTATTTCCCGCGCGCCGACAAGTCGCTGTCCGAGGCGGAGATCCTGGAATCCTTCGTCGCCCAGTTCTACGACGACAAGCCGGTGCCGCGATTGATCCTGCTCAGCCACGATCTCGAGGAGCGCGAACTGCTGGAGCAGGCTCTGTGCGAACGTGCCGGCGCGCGGGTCGAGGTCGCGGTGCCCAAGCGCGGCGAGAAGAAGGACCTGGTCGAGCACGCCCTGCTCAACGCCCGCGAGGCGCTCGGGCGCCGGCTGGCCGAATCGTCCAGCCAGGCGCGCCTGCTCGCCGGGCTCGGGACCGCCTTCGGCCTTGCCGAGGCGCCCAAGCGGGTCGAGGTCTACGACAACAGCCACATCATGGGGACGAACGCGGTCGGCGCCATGATCGTGGCCGGGCCCGACGGCTTCGTGAAGAACCAGTACCGCAAGTTCAACATCCGCTCGACCGACCTGACGCCCGGCGACGACTACGGCATGATGCGCGAGGTGCTGACCCGCCGTTTCGCACGCCTGGTGCGCGAAGCTGGTGCTAAGGCCGAAGCGCCACGCGACGAGCAGGGCTTCGGGGCCTGGCCGGATCTGGTCTTCGTCGATGGCGGCAAGGGCCAGTTGGAGGCCGCCCGCCAGGTTCTCGCCGATCTCGGCATCCTCGAGGACGTGCCGTTGGTCGGCATCGCCAAGGGACCGGATCGGGATGCCGGGCGCGAGCGATTCTTCATCCCCGGCCGGCCCGACTTCATGCTGCCGGAGCGCGACGCCGTGCTCTATTTCGTGCAGCGCCTGCGCGACGAGGCGCATCGCTTCGCCATCGGCACCCATCGTGCAAAGCGTTCCAAGGCAATCGGCCAATCGGCGCTCGACGAGATTGCCGGCGTCGGCCCGACCCGCAAGCGCGCCCTGCTGCGCCATTTCGGCACCATCAAGGCGATCTCGAAGGCCGCCATGGAGGATCTGATGCAGGTCGACGGCATTTCGGAAAGCCTCGCCGAGGCAATCCACGATCATTTCCATGAGGATGCGTGACCCGTAACGGGTTGCCGGACACGGCCCGAGCAATGCGCGGCGCTTCCGATCCCACTCCCGGTCAGCTAATAAGGAACCGACGGCGAGAGGCAATCATGGGCGATATCGCGGAAGTGGAATGTGGCTTGCGCTGGGACGAGGGTCTCCAGGCCTGGATGGTCGAATCCACCGGGCTCGCGGAGACCGTGCTCGCCCATCCCGGCCTGTCGGCGCCGCCTTACGGCGAACTCTACCGCAAGCTTGGCGAGCATTTCGGCGTCGCCTTCGACAACCTGCGCTTCGCCTACTCGCATATCCCGCTCTGCCTCCACGCCGCCGAACACGCCAAGGCCCGGCGCGGCATCGCCGGCCACCTCGCCACCCGCCGCGGGCCGCTCGATGCCGTCGCACCGGCCCTGGTCGCCCGCCATTTCGGTGCCTTGAAGCAGCCGGGCACGATCGACCTGATGCAGGCCGTCATCGAGCCCTTCGTGATCGACCTTCTGTCGGCGGTGACCGGCCTCGACGACATTGGCGCCGATCAGGCCCCGACCGCATCGCAGATCTTCGGACGCGGCGTCGGCATGGCGCGGCGCCGGCGCATGGAAGCCGAAATGGGCCGCCTGCGCCAACATATCGCCGACGTGCTCGGCCAGGATCCCGGCAGCGACGATGTCGGCCGGAGCATGGCGCTGCTGATTCTCGGGCGCGACGCCCTGACCGGCTCGCTCGGCACCAGCCTTTACGCGCTGCTGAAGGAAGCCGGGCCGGTTCCGTTGGCGGCCGTCGCCTTTCCGGAGATGATGCCGGACACCGGTGTGCCGTATACGGAACGCTTCGTTGTCGAGCCGGTCGAGATCGCCGGCAGGACTTTTGCGATCGGCGAGAAGTTCCGGGTTTTCCTCGCCCCCTTCACGCAGACCGGCGAAACACGCGATCGGGCCAAGATTTTCGGCGTCGGCGCGCATACCTGCCTTGGCCGACCGTTGTCCCTCGACATCTGGCGCTGCATCGGGCAAGTCTTCGCGGAGACCACGACCCGGGTGGAGATCGTCGACTACGCTTTGCGCGAAGACGAGGTCTTCGCCTATCCTGTTCGCTTTCTCGTAAGGATCGACGAATGAGCATCGAAGCCCGGCAGATCGTAGTCGATGCCCTCCAGAAGGCGATGGGAACGTTCGACAACAGCGGACTTTCGACGCGGCTGAACGACCCCGCCGGCGATGTGGCGCTGTCCGAACTCGGGCTCGACAGCCTGACCGGGATCGAATGGTGCATGGAGATCGAGACCGCAACGGGGCTCGAACTCGATCCGGCCGTGCTGGGCCGGCTCGACACCCTGTCGGCCTTCGTCGACCATGTCGCAGGCCGCCTCGAGGCCGCGTGAGCGACGCCTTCGCCCTTCCAGCCTATATAGCCCGGTTCAAGGCGGCCCGGACGCCATCGGAACTCGCCGTCCGCTTCGCGGAGGCGGACGATGCCCTCACCCCGCACGAATATCTCGCGCTCGGCGATCTGCTGGCGGAGATCCTTCCGGAGGTGCTGCCGCACTACCGCAACCGGCAGGTGACCAAGCATATTACCGCCCGGAACGCACAACCCTATGCCCGGCACCCGCTGGGGCCTCATGTCCTGAAATTCGCCGATTCCTCCGTGCCGGACGACCGGAAGACCCTCCTGGTCGCCTTCACCGGCCTGAAGCCGCGGCTGATGTTGCCCAATCTGGTTCTGCTGCAGACCCTGCCGGCGGAACTCTTCGATCTCGTGATCTGCTACGATCCCGGCCATGATCATTTCGTCGCCGGAACGGTGGACTATGCCGACAGCTTCCCCGACCTGGTCCGGCGCCTGAACGCCGACCTCCGGCCGGACCGCTACCGCCGGCATGTGGCGATCGGGACCTCGATGGGTGGGCTTCCGGCCATCCGCTACGGATTGCTCGGGGGAGTCGAGGAGGTGGTCGCCATTTCCGCAGCGACGCCCTGGCACATCAACCGGCTCAAGGTCGGGCGGCCGACCGAGGCCTTCGATCCGCTCTGCGCCTGCATGGCCGGCCGGACACCCCCGACCCTGGCGGTGTTCAGTGCCTTGAACCGTACCGATTCGAAGGTGGCCTATTGGCTCGGCGAGCATTTCGGTGCGCGACTCCGGCCGATCCCGGACGAGGCCGGACACAATCCGTTGTCTGCGATGTGGCGGGACGGCCGGCTGCCCGGCCTGCTGGGCGAGCTTTTGCACTTCACGCCCGACACGGACCCGGTCGCTTCCGAGCCGGCGAGGCCGCAGGAGACTCCGAAGCCGAAACCTCAGGAGAAGCCGGCGGTCGAAGCGAGCCCGAAGAGAATGGCGACGGTCAAGGACAGGCCGGCGCCGTCTGCCTTCGTCCGCTTCTGGCGCCGGCTGGCCCGCCGGATCGGACTGGCATCCAAGCCCGCGCGCAAGCCTCCCCGATCCGACGCGACCTGAAGCCGGGCGGACCTGCGCTACGGCGGCGTTGACGGGGAGCCTCGGGCCATGTTCTCTCCGTCAGGACCGGCCTTGAGCCGGAAGGCCCCGACAGCAGGAGTGCGCCGGGAATGTCGGCATGGAACCTGCCCAACATCCTGACCTTTGGGCGAATCGCTGCCGTGCCGTTGGTCGTGGCCTGCTTCACCCTCCCCGAACTGCCGACCTTCACGTCGCGCTGGGTCGCCTTCGCCATCTATGCTGCGGCGGCGATCACGGACTTCTTCGACGGCTATCTGGCGCGCGCCTGGCAGCAGCAATCCGCGCTCGGACGCATGCTCGACCCGATCGCCGACAAACTGCTGGTCGCGTCGTGCCTCCTCATCCTGACCGACGACGGCACCATCGCCGGCTGGACCGTGATCGCGGCCGTGATCATCCTGTGCCGCGAGATTCTCGTTTCGGGCCTGCGCGAATTCCTGGCCGAACTCAGGGTCAGCGTGCCGGTCACCCGGCTCGCCAAATGGAAGACCACCGCCCAGCTGGTCGCGATCGGCTTCCTGATCGTCGGCTCGTCCGGCGAGCGCATCCTCCCCTACACGGTCGAGATCGGCATCGTCCTGCTCTGGATTTCCGCCATCCTCACCCTCTATACCGGCTACGACTACTTCCGGGCCGGGATCGGCCATCTGATCGAGGATTGAGCCTTGCGGCTTCTCTATTTCGCCTGGGTGCGCGAGCGGATCGGCAAGACCGAGGAGACCGTGGACCTGCCGGCGCATGTCAGGACCGGGGCCGACCTGCTGGCCTGGCTGAAGACCCGCGGCGAGGAATATGACCACGCCCTGGAGCGCCCGGACGTGATCCGGCTGGCCGTCGACCAGATGCATGTCCGCCAGACCGAAGACATTGCAGGGGCACGCGAAATCGCGCTGTTCCCGCCCATGACGGGCGGTTGAGGCGGCCATGGCGGCGATCCCGATCACCATCCGTGTCCAGGCCGAGCCGTTCGATTCCGAGGCCGAGGTCGCCCTGCTGAGGGCCGGGCGGACCGATGTCGGGGCGGTCGTGACCTTCCAGGGCCTGTGCCGCTCCGAGGGCGGCAGTCTGGCGGCACTCGAACTCGAACACTATCCGGGCATGGCCGAAACCGAGATCCGGCGGGTCGCCGAGGCGGCGGCGGCGCGCTGGCCGGTGCTCGGGCTCGCCGCAATCCACCGATACGGCAAGATTGCCCCCGGCGCCCCGATCGTGCTGGTCGTCGCCACGTCGTCGCACCGACAGGCCGCCTTCGAAGCCGCCGCCTTCCTGATGGACTTCCTGAAGACCCGCGCCCCCTTCTGGAAGAAGGAGCACCATGCCGACGGCCGCGAGGGCGGGTGGGTCGACGCGCGCGAGGCCGACGACGCGGCCGCGGCGCGCTGGGGCGGAGAGGCGCCGTGACGGCGGACGACCGCGCCACCAGCGCTTCGGCCGGGTCCACGACGGCAGCGCCCGACGACGCGCCGCGCGGCGGCGGCATGCCGGGGCCCGATGCCCGCATGGCCCTCGGCGACGGGGCCAAGCCTCCCGGCCAGGAGCGTCCGCCGGTCACCGTCGAGAGCCTGCGCGAGATCCGCGCCGCGCTCGGCTATGGCATCCTGTTCATGGTCATCGGCGGACTGGTCTTCACGCTGGCCGGCTTCGGCTTCACCGCCATGATGGGCACAAGCTGCTTCGAAGGCTTCTGTGCCTACGTGCCCTTCCTCTACTTCGCCCCGCTCGGCCTGATCGCCGGCTTCGTGCTGGGCGCGAAGATCGGCCGCGCCAAGGCGCGTTCGTAGGGTCAAGCTGCGTCCAGCCGCTCGAGCGCTTCGCGCAGAATGGTGTTGATACGGTCGTCGAGATCCGGTCCGGCCCCCAGGCGCTCGACCAGAGCCCGATCGAGATGCACCGTCACGGTCTTCGCAAACTGGCGACGGGCGTTCGCCAGCATCTCCGGCGACGGCTCGTAGGTATCGGGATCATCGGCGATGGCTGCCCGGATCTCTTCATCCGAGAGATCGCGAAATCGATTCCACGCCTCATCCGTGTGCGTCCCGATAGGCCTCCCAATATTGGTTTCGCTCATATCTGGTTGCCCGCCGCGCCGAGATCACACGGCGCCTGTCACTCCGCTCCGTATAGACTACCATGATTTCGACTCCGCGGCACAGCCCATAGGCTGTCACGCGAACTTCGCCGTAGTCGAAGCGGTCATCATCGAAACTGAAAACCCAACCATCAAAGATCGTGACAGCCAGTTCAAAAGAGATCCCATGCTTGGCCGCATTGAGCCGGGCTTTCTCGGGATCCCACTCAAATCCCGGCGGAGGCGGTGCCATCGGTCCCACCTCCGCCGTCGATCTCGTTTACCACCTGACCATCACTCCGCCGCGGCGCGCTTCGGCTGGACCTCGGCGAAATAGTCGTTCATCAGGCCGAGCGTGATCTCGCCGGGCTTGAACGTGTAGGGGCCGACCTCGGACACCGGCGTGACTTCCGCGGCGGTGCCGGTCAGGAAGCATTCGGTGAAGCCGGACAGTTCCTCCGGCTTGATGCGGCGCTCGATCACTTCGATGCCACGGCGGCGAGCGAGGTCGAGCACGGTCTGGCGGGTGATGCCGTTGAGGAAGCGGTCGGCGAGCGGGGTGTGCAGCTTGCCGTCCTGGACGAAGAACACGTTGGCGCCGGTGGCCTCGGCCACATAGCCCTCGTAGTCCCACATCAGCGCGTCGGCATAGCCCTTGTTCTCGGCGGCATGCTTGGAGATCGTGCAGATCATGTAGAGGCCGGCGGCCTTCGATTTCGACGGCGCGGTGGCCGGGTCCGGGCGGCGATATTCGGCGATGTCCAGGCGGATGCCGCGGGCGCGCTCTTCCGGTTTGAAGTAGCTCGGCCACTGCCAGGCCGCGATGGCGACATGGATCGTGTTGGACTGGGCCGACACGCCCATCATCTCCGATCCACGCCAGGCGACCGGGCGCACATAGGCGTCGACCAGGCCCATGCGGACGAGCAGTTCCTCGCAGGCGCGGTTCAGCTCGTCGACCGAATAGGGCAGCTTGAAGCCCAGGATCTCGGCGGAGTTGTGCAGGCGCTCATGATGTTCGGTCTGCTTGAAGACCACGCCGCCATAGGCACGCTGCCCTTCGAACACGCAGGAGCCGTAGTGCAGGCCGTGGGTCAGCACATGCACCTTGGCGTCCTTCCACGGCACGAAGTGACCGTCGTACCAGATGACGCCGTCGAGCTGATCGAAAGGCAGTGCCATGTCGTTCTCCGGATCCTTGTTGTCGCCTGCCGCCGTCGGGTGGCCGATCCGTTCCGCCGGGCCATGACGGCCTTGCGCGGGATCGGACGCGGTCCGGCGCCGGCTCCTCCCGAGCCGGGGCCCTTGCCCTTCGGCCCGCGCTTTGCTTTGCGGACGGCCTGCCGATATCTTGCACCGACGACGACCGTCGCGCCACCCGCGGGATTGCCCTTCCGGGCCCTCCGCCGGGGATCGACGGCCCGGCCGCGACCGACCGGCCTGGCCGGCCTCGGGCACGATCCTTTCGTCGAGACGCCGCCGGAAGTAACGAATGGAACGAAATAAGTCAATATGGCTGACATAAATTTCTCGACGACAGCCTCCGCGCCCGATCGGACCGCCGCCGCGGCGATCGACGGCAGCGGCCCAGATGCCGGTGCCGCCGTATCGGCCCCGACGGCCGGCGAGCCGCAATGGGAGATGATCGAACTCCTGTTCTTCGCCTATCGCGACTTCATCGGCGACCCCGACGCGATCCTGGACGCGTTCGATTTCGGGCGCGCGCATCACCGGGTGCTGCATTTCGTCAACCGCAATCCCGGCATGCCGGTCGCCGAGCTTCTGAACATCCTGAAGATCACCAAGCAGAGCCTCGGGCGGGTGCTGCGGGAACTGATCGAGGCCGGCTATGTCGAGCAGCAGACCGGCGAAAGCGATCGGCGGCAGCGCCTGCTGTTCGCCACGGCGCGCGGCCGGGACCTGGCGCTGCGACTGGCCGCGCCGCAATCGACCCGCATCGCCGCGGCCCTCGCAGCGCTCGGCCCCGAAGGCGCCGCCGCCGCCCGGGAGTTCCTGCGCCTGATGATCAATGCCGAGGAGCGCGCCGAGACGGCACGCTTCGTCGCACGGACATGACGCGACCGCCACTCCGGTCCCGCCCTGCCCCCGAACGAGACCCAATGCGCGCACCGCGGGCGTCCGGACGTCTCGTCCGCCCGCATCCCGCGCCGGAGACCGCCTGATGGAAACGCCGCGCCCGGCACCGCTGGCCGACGAGGCCCCGCATCTGCTCGTCGTCGACGACGACAGCCGCATCCGCACCCTGCTGTCGCGCTATCTCGGCGACCAGGGCTTCCGCGTCACCGTCGCCGAAAGTGCCGCCGAGGCGCGGCGCAAGCTGGAGGCCTTCGATTTCGACCTCCTGATCCTCGACGTGATGATGCCCGGCGAGAGCGGCATGGACCTGACCGCCGCGATCCGCCGGACCTCGGAGGTGCCGATCCTGATGCTGACCGCGCGCACCGAGACCGACAACCGCATCCGCGGCCTGGAACTCGGCGCCGACGACTATGTCGCCAAGCCGTTCGACCCGCGCGAACTGATCCTGCGCATCAACAATATCCTGAAGCGCGGTTCGTCGGCGGCCAAGCCGAAGAGCGGCGAAGTGCGCTTCGGCGCCTTCTCGTTCCACCTCGAGCGCCAGGAATTGCGCCGCGGCGACGATCCGATCCGTCTCACCGACCGCGAGCGACAGCTGATGCGCATCTTCGCCGAGCGGCCCGGCGAGACCATCCCCCGCCACGAGATCGTCGGCTCGGACAACAGTCTCGGCGACCGGACGGCCGATGTGCAGATCAACCGCCTCCGGCGCAAGATCGAGGCCGATCCCGCCAACCCGGTCTATCTGCAGACCGTGCGCGGGCTGGGCTATCGCCTCGTGACCGATTGACGGCGTCATGTCGGCGATCGGCAAAAGCACCATGCGGCTGGTCAGGACGGCCTCGGGGGCCGCCAGGAGCGCGGCCGGCCTGTGGCGCCGGGTCGCCCGCGCCGTGGCCGACCGCATGCCCAAGGGCCTCTATGCCCGCTCCCTGCTGATCGTCGTGCTGCCGATGCTGATCCTGCAGACCGTGGTCGCCTATGTGTTCATGGAGCGGCACTGGCAGCTGGTGACGCGGCGACTGTCTGAAGCCGTGACCCGCGACATCGCGGCGACCATCGCGGTGATCGAGTCCTTTCCGCAGGATGCCAACTACGACCGGATCACCGAGATCGCGCGACGCGACTTCTCGCTCTCGATCGCGGTGCTGCCCAACGATCCCCTGCCGCCGCCCATGCCGAAGCCCTTCTTCTCGCTGCTCGACACGGCGCTTTCGGAGGAGATCGTGCGGCTGATCAAGCGACCGTTCTGGATCGATACGGTCGGCCGTTCGGACCTGATCGAAATCCGCATCCAGATCTCCGACAAGGTGCTGCGCGTTCTGGCCCGGCGCGGGCAGGCCTATGCCTCCAACACCCACATCTTTCTGCTCTGGATGGTCGGCACTTCGGTGGTCCTGCTCGGTATCGCCATCCTGTTCCTGCGCAACCAGATCCGTCCGATCCAGCAGCTCGCCGCGGCGGCCGAGAGCTTCGGCAAGGGCCGCCCGCCGCCGGATTTCCGCCCGCGCGGCGCGCGCGAGGTGCGCAAGGCGGCCGAGGCCTTCCTGGCCATGCGCCGGCGCATCGAGCGCCAGATCGAGCAGCGCACCACCATGCTGGCCGGCGTCAGCCACGACATGCGCACGGTGCTGACCCGCTTCCGCCTGCAACTGGCTTTTCTGGGATCGGGTCCCGAGATCGAGGCGCTGGAAGGCGACATTGCCGAGATGCAGGCCATGCTGGAGGCCTATCTGGCCTTCGCGCGCGGGGAAGGCGACGAGGAGGCCGTGCCGACCGACATGGCCGAGATGCTGCGCGCCATCGAGATCGAGGCGGACCGCGCCGGCTTCACGGTGCGCCAGAGCTTCGACGGGCCGCCGCTGGTGATCGTGCGGCCGAATGCGTTCAAGCGCGCGCTCGGCAATCTGGTCGGCAATGCCTGCCGCTACGCCGAGCGCGTCGAGGTGACCGCGCGCCACGCCCGCGGCTACCTGACCGTCGCGATCGACGATGACGGCCCCGGCGTGCCGGAGGCGGAGCGCGAGAACGTGTTCCGCCCCTTCTACCGGCTCGACCAGGCACGCAACCAGGACGAGGGCGGCACCGGGCTCGGCCTCGCCATCACGCGCGACATCATCCGCGGCCATGGCGGCGACGTGAAGCTGGATAGCAGCCCGCTCGGCGGGCTGCGCGCGGTGATCCGCATTCCCGGCTGAAACCGAGCAGCCCGCTCGGCGGGCTGCGCGCGGTGGTCCGCATTCCAGGATGATCTATCCGATCAGCCCGGATGTCGGGGCTACGGCGGCGCTGTCCGGGAACACGGACGTGTCGAGCAGCGTCCGCGACAGGCCGAGGTGGTCGGCGAGCAGGCCCTTGGCGATGGCGCGCAGGTCGGTGGTCGGCTTCAGGTCGCGCGCCTCGTAGAGATCGGCCGGCCTGAGGCCCGGCCAGTCGGTCAGGATGCGGCCGCCCTTGATGGCGCCGCCGGCCAGGAAGGCGACCGTCGCCGTGCCGTGGTCGGTGCCGACCGTGCCGTTGACCGCGGCGGTACGGCCGAATTCGGTCGCCACCAACACCGCCGTGTCGCGCCAGGCCGGGCCGAGGCCGGATTCCAGGGCCGCGAAGGCGCCGTCGAGCCCGCCGAGCAACTGGGCGAGGCGCCCTGTGGCGCCGCCCTCGTTGGCATGCGTGTCCCAGCCGTCGAAGGAGAGCGCGGCGAGGCGCGGACCATCGGCGGCGGCGAGCAGGCGGGCCGCACCGGCCGCGACCAGCTTCATGCCCTCCGCGGTCGCCGCCCCCGCGCGCGATCGGGCCTCGCCCATCCCGGCCTGGGCGGCGAGCTTGTCGGTGGCGAGGCCGCGCTCCAGCGTCTCGGCCAGCCCGCCGTCGGTGTGGCGATAGAGATCGAGCACGCGGGCGGCGAAATCGTCGCTCGCCTGCGGCAGCACCTGGGGCGACCAGCCGAGCACCGGGGCGGCGCCGCGCATGATCAGCGGCGTCATGGTGCCGACGCCGAGGCCGCCAGCCCGGACGATGCGCTCGCCGGCCGGCAGGACCTGCAATGCGCGATTGAGCCAGCCGCTGTCGGTCCGGCCGACGCCGCCGAGCCCGCTTTCGAGCACGTCCTGGCCGTCGAAATGCGACCGCTCGCGATAGGGCGAGGCGACCGCATGCACCACCATCGCCTTGCCGGCCTTGTAGAGCCGGGCGAAGGTCGGCATGGCCGGATGCAGCGCGAAGAAACCGTCGAGGCCGAGCGCCGGATTGGGGCCGTCGAGGCCGAGCGCGATGGTGCCGCGCAGCGCCGCATAGGCGGGATCGCCGACCGGGGCGACCGCCGAGAGGCCGTCCATGGCGCCGCGCAGCACGACCACGATCAGGCGGGGATCGCGCCCGCCCGGCGCGGCGGCGGCGAAGCGTGGCAGGAAGGGCCATACGGACAGCGTCGCCGCGCCGGCGAGGAAGCCGCGGCGGGACAGGGCGAAGGCGGCATCCGGGCAGGTCGGATCGGGCATCGTGATCACCTCCGCTGGAATTCAGGGCTGGCGAACAACAGGGCGATCGCCTGCTGGCGGCTCTCCGCCCGCCGGATCGCGACGCGCGTCGCCTCAGGCAGTGCCGCGCCCCACAGGTCGGCGGCGAGGCCGGCCGGCTCGCGGTCGCCGGCATGGCGGGCGAACTGGACGGCGAGATCGAGCCGGGTCGAGAGCCCCGCCGGCGAGGCCCAGGCGGCCGCCTCGTCGGACCAGCCGTCCGGGCCGGGCGGCGCCCAGGTCGGCTGACCGAGCGCGACGAGCGCCCCGTTGGCGACCCCGACATCGGCCGGCCGGCCGATCGCCCGCTGCATCGCGACCACGAATTCGATCGGCGCACGCAGCTTCCCGGCCTTCGCGTGCCAGGCCTCCGGCGCCGTCACGAGCGCCCGCGTGACGGCGGCCAGATCGCCGTCGCTGTCGCGCCAGACCCGGGCGAGCCGCTCGACCAGGTCGGCCGGCGGCTGATCGTCGACGAAATGGCGGGTGAGCTTGAAGGCGAGATGGCGCGCCGTCGCCGGATGGCGGGCGAGATCGTCGAGCACCGCCAGGCCCTGCACGTGGCCACTCTCCGGATAGTCCCGCCCGACCACCCGATGGGTGCCGGGCTCGTGCCGTCCCGGCGCGAAGGCAAAGCGTCCGCCGTGGAAATCGTCCTCGTCCGGATTGGCGACCGTCCAGCCGGTCAGCACACGGGCAAGCGCGGTCACGTCGGCCTGCGCATAGCCGCCGGCGACGCCGAGCGTGTGCAACTCCATGATCTCGCGGGCGAGATTCTCGTTGAGGCCGCGCTTGGAATTGCGCCCGTTGAGCGATTGCGGCCCGACCGACTGGTTGTTGTCGAGATAGACCAGCATGGCCGGATGGGTCTCGACCGCCTTCAGCATGTCGGCGAAGCGGCCGAGCACATGCGGGCGGATCGCCTCGCGCTCCATCGCGCCGACCGTGACCCTGACCGGGTTGCCCTTGGTCTCGGAGACCGCGAAATGGTTTGACCAGAACAGGACCAGCCGCTCCAGGAGCGGCGTCGCGGTGTCGCAGAAGCGCGTCAACCGCGCGATCTGCTCCTGGCGGAAGATCTCGGCCTCGATCGGAAGTGCCGGCTTGGCGGCGGCGGCCGGCTTGCCGTCGGCCATCATGGCGGGCGCCGGACCGGCGGCCATGGCGGGAGCCGGATTGCGGTTCATCGCCGGAACGGCCGCCGGCGACGGCCCCGGAGGCGCCTTGCCGCCCGCGGCAGACCCCGCCTCGGCGACGCGGGCCCGCTCGGCCTGCCGGACGCGCTCGGCCGCGCGCGATGCGCGCATGGCCCGGTCGGACGCCATCAGGTCTGGAGCGGTCAGTCGCGCCGCGGTCGGGTCAGCGAGTTGTGCCTCGACATGACCACGCGGGTCGGCGGCGATGCGGGCAAGCTCGCCGGGCCGCGGGCCGAGCCCGAAGCGATTGGCGGCGACGAGCGGATCGGTTGGCTGGACCATCCGGTTCTCCTCGGCTGGGCGACGATCGGCGGCGAGCCTCGCCGGAAAAACCGGCCGCAGAATGGCCAGGACGTGGCGCGGGCGGTCAGCCGGTCGCCCTTGCCGGCGGTCAGCCGGCGGCCGATACCGCAGCCTCCGCGCCGCCGTCTGGATGCGCGATCGGCGCCTCGGCTGCGCGCCGGCGTCCCGACAGGCGGCAGAGCGCCGATTCGACGCGGCCGAGCATCGCGCCGGCCCGCTCCAGTCGCTTCAGCTGGGTGTCGAGCGCCGCCATGGTCTTGGGCAGGCCGGGATCGGTCTCTTCGAGCCAGACCGGCAGCACCTGCGCATAGGCGAGCGCCAGCGCCTGGGCCCGCGCCAGACCGGGCAGGCCGCCGCGGTCGAGGCCGGCCGCGGTCAACATCCAGCGCTGCGAGGTCAGTGCGATCCGGTTCAGGGCGGCAGCCAGCAACGGATCGCGCCGCGCGGCCTTCATCAGTCCGGCCACACCGGCCTTGTGCGGCGTCAGCGCGTCGAACCGACGCATGACCACGTCGAACAGGCGTTCGCGCGCCGGCTCGCCGGCCATGCCGGGATCGTCGCCGGCCAGCACCGCGGCATCGATGCGCCGGGCGAAATCGGCCAGGATGGCCATCTTGCCGTCATAGGCGGCACGCAATTGGGCGAGCGTCACGTCCGCCCCGGCGGCAATCTCGGCGAGCCCGATCCGCGCGAAATCGCGCTCGGCGCACAGCGCCAGCAGCGCTTCGACGATCTTCTGCTTCTGCTTCTCGCTGGCCATGGCGTCCTCCTCGGTCGACGCCAGAATAGGGCGTCGATCCGGGCGGAAACAGGGCTCAGTCGAAAAGGCTGGAGACCGACTTTTCCTGCGCGGTGCGGGCGATCGCCTCGCCCATCAGCGGGGCGATGGAGATGACGCGGATGTTCGGCGCCGCCTTGACGGCCTCGGTCGGCTGGATCGAGTCGGTGATGACCAGTTCCTTCAGCCGCGACTGGGCGATGCGGGCCACGGCACCGCCGGACAGCACGCCGTGAGTGATGTAGGCGGTCACGTCCTTGGCGCCGCGTGCGAGCAGCGCTTCCGCCGCATTGACCAGGGTGCCGCCGGAATCGACGATGTCGTCGACCAGGATGCAGGACCGGCCGTCAACATTGCCGATGACGTTCATGACTTCGGACTCGCCCGGCCGCTCGCGCCGCTTGTCGACGATGGCCAACTGGGCATCGATGCGCTTGGCGAGCGCGCGGGCGCGCACCACGCCGCCGACGTCGGGCGAGACCACGACCGTGTTGTCGAGCGGGTAGCGCTCCTTGATGTCGCGCATCATCACCGGCGCGCCATAGAGATTGTCGGTCGGAATGTCGAAGAAGCCCTGGATCTGGCCGGCATGCAGGTCGAGGGTCAGGACGCGGTTGACGCCCGCATGGGTGATCAGATTGGCGACCAGCTTGGCCGAGATCGGCGTGCGGCCGGAGGCACGGCGATCCTGGCGCGCATAGCCGAAATAGGGCAGCACGGCGGTGATCCGCTTAGCCGACGAGCGCTTCAGCGCGTCGGTGATGATCAACAGCTCCATCAGGTGGTCGTTGGCCGGATAGCTCGTCGACTGGATCACGAAGACGTCCTCGCCGCGGACATTCTCCTGCACCTCGACGAAGATTTCCTGGTCGGCGAAGCGGCGCACCAGGCAATTCGACAGCGGAACCTCAAGATAGTTGCCGATGGCTTCAGCGAGACTGCGGTTCGAATTGCCGCACACGAGTTTCATGGAACCTGCCCTCTGAACCGGCCGTCGGCCGCATGGCCGGTCGCGGTGGATCGCTTTCCTTCGGCGTCGAAAGGCCCGCCCGGCGCGGGCCTCATAGCAACCCCGTTCGCCTGCGTAAACCGTCGCGACGTTGCGGGAGCCCTGAAAGCGGAGGAAAACAGCCATGCCGCCGCCGGGCAACAGCCGATCGGCGTCGATGCGGAGGTCGGGACCGTCCGGCCGGGTCAGTCGGACGAGCGGGTGACCCAGGCCTGCAGTTGCTCGCCGAGACGGCCGGCAAGATGTTCGACGGTCTTCTTGTCGACGCCCGACCAGGGATCGCCGGTCGCGGTAGGGCCGAGTTCCTCGCCGAACAGACGGGTCACCGGACGGCCGGCCGGGTCGAAGATGTCGATCCGATAGAGGATGGTAGTGCCCGAACCGGTGGTCACGGCGCTGAAATAGATCAGCACCCGGAAGCTCGCCGGATCGCTCAGCTGCATGGCCAGCGAATATTTGCGCTTGGACGCCTTGCGCCGCATTTCACGATAGATGGCGTCGCCGGTCGTGGTCGGAATGCCCTCGAAGGGCAGGACCAGCAGCCGGACGCCGTCGGCCGCCGGCGAACTCGGATGCGGTGGCAGCGGGGCGGCCGCACCGGAGAAATCGAGGGCCGAGGCCGCCGGACCGACCGTCATCAGCGCGGCCGGCAGGACCGCCGCAGCCGCCCATGCGGCGCCATGAGCCAACATCAGTCCGAGGGCGCGCCGGCGGTTCGGCGGGCGGAAGGACGCGGTCATGATGGCATCACCCTCGGATCGACGGACGGCAGGCTCGGCCGGACATCTCTACAACCCACTTGCCGCGCGGTCCAGAACTCCGGCGCCCGCCTTTGGGTGCCGCCGTCATGTCCGGGAGATCAGATCGAGCGAGGCGACGGACAGCGGCTCCGGGTCGGCCTCGGTGGTCAGGCAGGTGCGGCCGAGGCACATGGCCGTGTTGGTCGCGGAATCCATCAGGATCATATGCGTGAACAGAACCATGTTGGGCAGGATCGGCGCCGGATTGCCGCGATAGAACATCGGCATGTCCATCCAGCTCGGCGTGAAGCGGGCACCGAGCGAATAGCCGCAGGCATTCAGCCGGTGCTCGAACAGGCCACGCTCGTCGAAGACCCGGGCATGGGCATCGAACACGTCGCCGAAGGTCCGGCCGGGCCGAAGCTCCGCCTCGACCGCGGCAAGCGCGGCGACGGCGGCCTCGTGCAGTTCGCGGTGCCGGTCGGTCGGTTCGCCGGTGCAGACGGTGCGCATCATGGCGACGTGGTAGTGGCGGTAGACGCCGGCCCATTCGAGGGTGATCTGGTCGCGCTCGGACAGCGCCCGGCGGCCGGCCTTGTAGCGGCAGAGCAGCGCGTCGGCGCCGGAACCGATGATGAACTCGTTGGCCGGATAGTCGCCGCCGCCGTCGAAGATCGCGCCCTGCATGGCCGACAGGATGCGGCCCTCGTCGGCGCCCGGGCGGATCTCCGCCAGCGCCGCCTCGTAGGCGAGATCGGCAAGCCGGGCCGCCTCGCGGACATAGACGATCTCGGCCGGCGACTTGACCGCGCGCAGGGCCGGGATCAGATCCGAGGCATCGACCAGATCGGCGAAGGTCGACAAATTGTCGTCGAACAGGCGGCCGTTGCGGGCGGTCAGTCCGTGGGTGTCGTATTCGACACCGAGCCGGCAGCCGAGCAATTCGAGATCGAACAGCATGTCCTTCAGCTGCACGATCGGGCTCGCCTCGCCGCGGTCGACCCAGATGCGGATATCCTCGATGATCGAGGTATGGCGCGCCTGGCGCAGGTCGGCCGAGCGGGTCAGGAGCGCCTTGCGGCCGTCGGACTTCAGCACCAGGCACTGGAAGAAGCAGAAGCCGAAGGTGTCGTAGCCGGTCAGCCAGTAGCTCGATTCCTGGGCGAAGATCAGCATCGCGTCGAGCTTGCGCGCCTTCATGGCCTCGAGCGTGCGGGCCTCGCGGGCAGCGAATTCGTCCCGGCTGAAATGCAAAGCCATGGCGTTCTCCCGTAATCGATGAGGGGCCGTCCGGAGGTCAGGGACGGATCGTAATGGCCGAGACGAGGCGGCCGTAGTCCGGCTCGCCGCGATGAGTCATGCGCCGGTAGGAAAAGAACCGCGCCTCGTCGGCATAGGTGCAGAGATCGAGATTCTCGGCTTGCGCCACGCCGGCGGAACGAAGCCGCCGGACGATATAGGCCGGCAGGTCGAACATGGCGTGGTCCGGCTTGTCCGACGGCCGGAAATGGCCGGCATTGTCGGGATCGGCCGCGACGAAGCGGGTGACGAATTCCGGGCCGACCTCGTAGGCGGCCGCCGAGATGGTCGGGCCGAGCACGGCGACGATCCGGTCGCGCCGCGCGCCGAGCCCCTGCATGGCGTCGAGCGTCGCCTCCAGCACGCCGCCGAAGGCGCCCTTCCAGCCGGCATGCGCGGCACCGACGACACGCGCCTCGGCGTCGGCGAACAGGATCGGCCCGCAATCGGCCGTCGAGACGCCGACCGCGACACCCGGCCGCGCAGTCACCACGGCATCCGCCTTCGGGCCCTGGCCGGGACCCCAGCTGTCCTCGACCACAATCACGTCGGGGGAATGGATCTGATAGGGCATGGCCAACCGGTCGCGCGCCACGCCGAGCCGGTCGGCGACGCGGCCGCGATTCTCAATCACCGATTCGCGGTCGTCGGCCGAGCCGAGGCCGATATTCAGGCTCCCGTAGATGCCGGTCGAGACGCCGCCTTGGCGCGTGAAATAGCCGTGGGCGATGCCCGGCAGGGCATCGAGGGCGGGGGCACGGATCACGAAGCTCTCCTGGTCGGCAGGCCCGGGGGCCGAAGCGGCCGGATGGTGCCGATCCGAGGGCGGGTCGTCAAATGACGGCAGGTATCACGGGCGCGACGGTTGACCGGGCGACGGGCGCCGCCACATCGTCGATACTTGCGGGGAGCGATCCGGAGGGGCGGGTTGGCATGAGCTATCAAGGGCGCTGCCGCTGCGGGACGGTCACCTTCTCGGTCGCGGCGGAATTGCCGCAGACGGCTGTCGCCTGTCCCTGTCAGCGCTGCCGGCAGATGGACATCCTGCTGACCTTCGTTCCGGATGCGTGCTTCACCTTGCACTCCGGGGCGAACGACATCGGCCAATACCGCTTTCATCGGCATCCCAACCGGCATTTCTCCTGCAACCTCTGCGGCACCACCGTGTTCATGCGCGACGACAGGCCGGACGGTTCCGCCCTCCGCGGGATCAACCTCCGATGCGTCCCGGCAGCGGAGTCCGGCGCCTTGACGATCCGCTGGGTCGACGGTGCGCATCACTGAACCGGCCGCCGATCACCCCCAGGGCGCCGGCACCAGTCCGGGCGCGGCGATCGCCATCGCCTTGAACAGGTCGCCCATCTCGTCGGCTGCGACCAGGCGGGTGACCTCGGCGGTGATGCGCTCGCGGGTCGCCTGGTCCTTGTCGGCGCCGAGGCGGCCGGCGCGCTCGGCGAGGCCGAGGCGGAGCAGGAAATCGCCCTGCGGCAGCGGCCCGAACACCGTGGCGCCGGCCCGCCGCGCCGCGCCGGCCAGGGCCTCGAAATCGACATGCGCGGTCAGGTCCGCCTCGCCCGGGCGGGCGAGCGGATCGACGGGCGCATGGGCGCGCACCGCCTGGAAGCTGTCGCCGATCGCGGTCTCGCGATAGCCGTAGTCGATCGCCAGGAGGAACCCGCCGTCGCGGCGGATGCGGCCGGCAAGCCCTTCCATCACGGCCGCCGCGACCGCGTTGGTCTCCAGGACCGAGCCGTCGGGCGCGCCGCGCAGCCGGGCCGGCACCGCCTCGACCGGCAGCAGGCCGGTCCCGAGGCCGATCTGCAAGGCGCCCTCGGCATCGAGCCCGACCACCCGCTCGCGCCAGAGGCCCTGGCTGCGCTGATACTGCCGGATCGGCAGGGCATCGAAGAATTCGTTCGCGACCACGATTGCCGGGCCTTCGGGCACCTCGTCGGCGCGATCGTGCCAGTGGGGGACAAGCGGCGCGGCGGCGAGCGTCTGGCGCTGGCGCGCGCGCAGGCGCTGCGAGGTCTCGACCAGATGCAGGCGCGCGGCGGCGATGAAGTCCGGCCGCACCCGGGCCGCCCGCACGGCATCCGCCATCAGGGTGCCGCGGCCGGGGCCGAGTTCGACCAGCCGAACCGGATCGGGCCGGCCGAGCTTCAGCCAGGCATCGACCGCCCACAGCCCGATCAGTTCGCCGAACATCTGGCTCACCTCCGGCGCGGTGACGAAGTCGCCGCCCGCGCCGAAGACCTCGCGCGCCATGTAGTAGCCGTGTTCCGGATCGCCGAGCGCGATCGCCATGTAGTCGGCGATCGACATCGGGCCGGCCAGCCGGATCTGCGCCTTGATCCGGTGCTCGAGCGGGGTCGGACTGGCGGTCTGGCTCGGACTGGTCATGGCCCGCGGCGAAAGCTCCTCTCAGTTCGTACGACTGGCATGCTTCCGTCGGGTGACGGTCAGGATAGACTGATACGACGGCTCAATCCTACGCAATTGAGCGGGTATCATGAAAGTTCGGATGTCATCGCCTGAACTGGCCTTCTTCAAGGCGGAACTCCGTCTCGCACGGCGCTATATGGAGTTCGGCTCGGGCGGCAGCACCGTTCTGGCCAGCCAGATGGTCGAGAAGGTCGCGACGGTGGAGAGCGACCCGCTCTGGATCGGCCGGGTGCTGCGCGAAGCCGGCGACGGTCGCCAGCGCATCCATCCGATCCTGGTCGATATCGGGCCGGTCCGCGGGCTGGGCTACCCGAGCGACGGCACGACCCGCAAGTCCTGGCCGGCCTATCACAAGGAGCCGTGGGGCCGGCTCGGTCGGACGGATTTCGACCTCTATCTGGTCGACGGGCGCTTCCGGATCGCCTGCTTCCTGCAGATCCTGCGGCGTGCGAAGCGCGACGCGCACATCCTGGTGCACGACTACCGGCCGCGGCCGAACTACCACGTCATGGAGCAAGTCGGCCGCCTCGAGCATGAGGTCGGCAGCCTTGCGCTGTTCCTGCCCCACCGCACCCCGCCGCGCGAGCAGATCGACGAACTGATGTCGCTCCACCGGTCGAACCCGGCCTAACCGGCTGCCGCGACGGTCAGCGACCGCCCTCGGCTTCAGCGGCGCCGGGCCGCAAACAGCATGACGCCGCAGCCGATCACGACCATCGGCAGCGACAGGATCTGGCCCATCGTGATGACGTTCCAGAGATAGCCGAGATGGGCGTCCGGCTCGCGGAAATATTCCACGAAGAAGCGGGCGAGGCCGTAGCCGGCCGTGAAGGCGCCCGCGACAAAGCCGGGCTTCTGCAGCCAGAGGCCCCGATGGGTCAGGAGCCGCAGCACGACGAACAGCAGGACGCCCTCCAGGGCCGCCTCGTAGAGCTGGCTCGGATGGCGCGGATCGGGGCCGCCGGTCGGGAAGACCATCGCCCAGGCGACATCGCTGGTCCGCCCCCAGAGTTCGGCATTGATGAAGTTCGCCACCCGCCCGAAGAACAGGCCGAAGGTCGCCGACGCGGTGAAGATGTCGAACAGGGACCAGATCGAGAATTCGCGGCCGCGCTGGAACATCCACATCGCCACCATGGAGCCGAGAAAGCCGCCATGGAACGACATGCCGCCTTTCCAGACCTGCAAGGCTTCGATCGGATGGTAGAGATAATAGCTTGGATTATAAAAGAGGACATAGCCGACGCGGCCGCCGATGACGATACCGACGGTCGCGTAGAGGATGAAGTCGTCCATCTCCAACGGTGTCGGCCGCGGCACGCGGCCCCAGATGCGATCCTCCGAGACCAGCCGGCGCGAATACCACCAGCCGAGCAGGATGCCGACGATATAGGCGAGCGCGTACCACCGGATCGCGACCGGGCCGAGTTGGACGGCGACCGGATCGATCGACGGATAGGGGATCGCAAAGGGAAGCATCGATACCTCCTTGTCTCGCTCCCGGACCGTCATCCCCTATCCGGCCGCCGCGCCGGGCGGGCGGGCGGATGGACGGGTCCGGGGTTCCACGCCGTGTCCGCCGACGGAGCGAACGGCGCCGCAGGCTGGTTGCGCGCGACCATGCTGCGGCGCCCCGGGGTCGTCAACCCGACCGGCGGCAGCGCCGCGCGGTGCGGACGGCCGGTCCGGCGCACGCGGTCTCACGGATGGCGGCCGGCCGGCCCGCGTCGCGGGCGCGGAACGGCCTGACCGGCTCCGGCCGTCGGGCAGCCATGTTGCACCGGGCATTTTGCCGAATTGACAGGGGCCGGCGAGTTCGGCAAGTCTCGCGGCCATGTTCGAAACCCTTCGGTCGAGACGGCTCCGGCTCTGCGTCGTGGCGCTTTATGCGCTGGCGATGCTGATGCTCGGCTTCTCGCACCGGATGACCGGTTTCGACACCGCGTTCTCGTCCCCGTCCGCCGCCTCCGCCTATGCGCTGCCGGGCGGCCTCGCGCAGAGCTTCTGCAAGGGCGACGACGATGCCACCGGCAAGACCGGCAGCGGGAGCCTTTGCGACGCCTGCCGCCTGACGGACGCCCCCGGCATGGCCGCGACACCGCCGGCCGGACCGGCGCTCGCGCTCGGCGGCCGCAGCGTGACGGAGACCGTTGCCGAAGCGCAGCGAATCGCCGCGACCGTCTGCCGCCCGGTTTCGCGCGGCCCCCCGACCACCCTCGCCTGACCGGAACCGCCGGCCGCCACGGCGTGCCGGCGAAAACGCGTCCGACCCGCCGCGCAGCGCGCATCCCGGGTCCAGGGTGGATATCCAGATCATGACATCTCTTGCACCCGCAGCCGCGATCCGGCCGGCGGACGGCAGCTCCGCTGCGGAATCCGGAGCCGTCCTCTTCGATGCCGTCATCACGCCGCACCGCTCGCTCGGCGAGCGCGGCTTCGTTCTTCTCCTGGCCGCCGTGGCGCTGGTGTCCTGCGCCATCCAGATCGCCTTCGTGGCCCTCGGCGCCTGGATGGCCGGCGCCTTCGTGCTGTTCGACGCCGTGTTCCTGGCCTTCGCGATCTATGCCTGCCGTGCCGATATGGACCGATCCGAGCGCATCGCCATCCGCGGCGCGACGGTCGTCGTCGCACGGCAAGGCCAGCGCGGTTCGGCCGGCCCTGAGGTCTGGCCGGCCTGGGGCCTCGCGATCGAATGCCGCGACGATCCCGACTACGGCTGCCGCAATCTCTTTCTGCTGCATCGCAGCCGGCGCGACGAGATCGCCCGCGACCTGTCCCCGGCCGAGCGCCGGGACTTCCTGGCTGCCTTTGCGGCGGCGCTGAGCGTGGCCGGATTTCCGCCCCGCATCACGACCGTGACGGCTCCGGCGCTGCTCGTCCGCTGACGCGCAGCCGCAGGCGTGCGGCGGCACCGGCCGGCAGTCCCCCGCACGCCAATCTCGCCCCTCGATCATGACAATGGACGGATTGACCTCATGACGTACAAGTCTCTGATCCTCGGCGCGCTGTTCAGCGTCGCCGCCGCCTCCTCGGCTCTCGCCCACGCCACTCTGGAGGGCCGCGAGGCCAAGGTCGGCTCGACCTACAAGGCGGTGCTGCGCGTGCCGCATGGCTGCGCCGGCGCTCCGACCCTGAAAGTCCGGGTCAAGATCCCTGAAGGCTTCATCGCCGTGAAGCCGATGCCCAAGGCCGGCTGGACGCTGGAAACCATCAAGGGCAAGTATGCCAAGACCTACGACTACTACGGCACGCCGCTGAGCGAGGGCGTCACCGAAGTGGTCTGGACCGGCAAGCTGCTCGACGAGCACTATGAAGAATTCGTCTTCCGCGGCAGCTTCGTCAAGGATCTGAAGCCGGATACCATGTTCTACTTCCCGGCCGTGCAGGAATGCGAGGCCGCGGCCGAACGCTGGATCGAGATCCCGGCCGCCGGGCAGTCGTCGGACGACCTGAAATTCCCGGCGCCCGGCGTCAAGCTGCTGCCGGCCACGCCGTGACCGACCGACGGCGCCCCGCCATGGCCCGCCTCGCGCTCGTGCTCGCGCTCCTCGTCCTGTGGCTCGGCCCGGGCGCCGGGACCGCGCGGGCGCATGCGCAGCTGATCGCGAGCAGCCCGGCGGACGGCGCCGTCGTCGCCACCGCGCCGGACACCGTCCGGCTGACCTTCAACGAACCGGTCGCACCGGTCCGGGTCGGCCTGGTCGGTCCGGACGGCGTCATCACCGATCTGACGGCGACGGCGCAGGACGCGACCGTCGCCGCCGCCCTGCCGCCGCTCGGACGCAAGGGCAGCTATCTCGTGTCCTGGCGGATCGTCTCCAGCGACGGCCATCCGGTCGGCGGCTCGGTCGGCTTTTCGATCGGGACGCCCGGCGTGCGGCCGGCGCTCGATGCGGACGCCCGGCCGGCGGCCTTCGCGGCCTCGCAGGTCGCGATCCGCTTCCTGGTCACGGTGCTGATGACCCTCGGGGTCGGCGGCACCGTCTTTACGGTACTGACCGGCCGGGCCGCCCGTTCGCTCGCCGGCATGCGGCGGATCGTCGGGATCGCGGCCCTTGCCGTCGTTCCGGCCGCCGGCCTCGGCTTCGCCCTGCAGGGCGCCGACGTGCTCGGCGGGTCCTTCGGAGCCGTCGCGACGCCGGCGGCCTGGCGGGCCGCTCTCGCCACGAGCGTCGCACCGGCGGCGATCCTGGCCGCGGGCAGCGGCCTGCTGGCGTTCCTGGCGACGGCCGCAGGTCCGGCGCGGCCCGCCCTGGCGGCCCTGCTGGCCGGACTGGCCTGGCTGGTCGCGGCCGGCTCCTTCGCGGCGACCGGCCACGCCGCGATGGCGGAACCGCGGCCCTTCATGGGTCTGGCGGTGTTCGTCCATGCCGCGGCGGCGCTCTACTGGCTCGGTGCCCTGGTTCCGC
The DNA here is from genome assembly GCF_018729455.1 of Prosthecodimorpha staleyi. NCBI lineage: Bacteria > Pseudomonadati > Pseudomonadota > Alphaproteobacteria > Hyphomicrobiales > Ancalomicrobiaceae > Prosthecodimorpha > Prosthecodimorpha staleyi. The sequence continues at coordinate 257,677 of NZ_JAHHZF010000003.1, forward strand.
TCGGCGGCGCACTCGCCGACCGCGCCGCCGATCCGCTGCCGCTGGTCGAGCGCTTCTCCCGGACGGCGGTGGTGCTGGTCGCGCTTCTCGCAGCGACCGGGCTCGGCCTCGCCGTGGTGCAGATGGAAGGCCTCCAGGCTTTCGTCGAGACCCCCTATGGCCGGTTGCTCGCCCTGAAGCTCGTCGGCGTCGGGAGCCTCCTGGCGCTCGCGGCCTACAACCGCCAGATCCTGACGCCGCGCCTTGCGACGGCCAGACGCTCGCCACGCCTTGCCCTGATCCGCTCCATCCGCCTCGAGGTGACGATCGGCCTTCTCGTGCTCGCCCTCGTCGCCGGCTGGCGCCTGACGCCGCCGCCGCGCGCGCTCCACGCCGCCGATCGCGCCGGCCTGTCGGTGCATGTCCATACCGCGGCCGCCATGGCGGATGTCTCCGTGACGCCCGGGCGGCGCGGCGTCAATTCGGCCGCGATCATGCTGATGACCGGCGATTTCGGCCCGCTGGCGGCGCGCGAGGTCACGATCGCGCTGCGCAACGAAGCCGCCGTGATCGAACCGGTCCGGCGCCAGGCCCGGCTCGCGCCGGACGGCCGCTGGCATGTCGAGGCTCTGCCGCTACCGCTGGCCGGCCGGTGGACGGCCGAGATCGAGATCCTGATCAGCGATTTCGAGAAGACCACGCTCGAGACCGAACTGGAGATACGTCCGTGATCCCCTCCGCCGATCCCGGCAGGCCCGCCCTGCCCTTCGCGCGCCTGCGCCGCGCCGCCGCCGGCCTCGCCGCCGCCGCCCTCCTGGCCCTCGCGCTCGCCGAGCCGGCGCTGGCCGCGACGCGCACCATCAAGGACGCGCTCGGCCGGGAGGTGACCATCGATGCCCCCGCCGGCCGCGTGGTGGTGATGTTCAACTACGAGGAGTTCACGGCCATCGCCGGGGCTGAGGGCTGGAAGCGCGTGGTCGGCATCAACCGTGCCGTCTGGGCCGGCTGGCGGCCGGCCATCTGGTCGCGCTACGTCGCGAAGATCCCCGAGATCGCCGAAAAGCCGGATGTCGGCAGCACCGACGAGGGGACCTTCTCGGCCGAGAAGGTGATCGCGCTGAAGCCCGACGTGCTGCTGATGCCGCAGATCTCCTGGGAGGCCACCGCGACGGCGCGGGCGCAGATCGAGGCGGCCGGCATCAGGATCGTCGCCTTCGACTACAACGCCCAGATCACCGAGCGACATGCCGCCTCGACCCGCGCGATCGGGGCCGTGATGGGCGCCGATGCGCGCGCCGATGAATTGGCCAGCCTCTACGAAACCAAGATGGCCGACATCCAGCGGCGCATCGCCTCCCTGCCGAAGGGCCCGAAGCCGAAGGTCTATGTCGAGATCGGCCAGACGGGTGCCGCCACCGTCGGCAACAGCTACAACGGCACCATGTGGGGCCGCATCCTCGACAATCTCGGCGCCGAGAACATCACCAACGGCCGCATCCCGGGACCCTACGGCCCGCTCAATCCGGAATATGTCCTTGCCGCCAATCCGGACTTCATCTTCATCGGCGGATCGTCCTGGGTCGGCCGCCCGAACGCGGTCCGGCTCGGCTACGACGCGACCCCGGAGATCACGCGCGCCAGCCTGGCCCCCTATGCGGCCCGGCCCGGCTGGGCCGAGCTGAAGGCGATCAAGGCCGGCGAGATCCATGCACTGGAACACGGCCTCGCCCGGACCCTCTACGACTACACGGCGCAGCAGTATATCGCCAAGCGGCTCTATCCGGCGGCCTTCGCCGATGTCGACCCGCTCGCCGAGCTTGCCGCCTACCACGCCAAATATCTCCCGGTGCCCTTCTCCGGCACCTGGGCGCTCAAGCTCGCGCCATGACGCTCGCCTCGACCACGCCCGACACGGCAACCGACGGGACGATCGCGACTGCGGCCGCGGCCGGCGAGCTCGGCGCCGTCTACCGCAGCCTGGCGCGGCGGCGACGGGCCGTCCTGGCGGCGGGCGCCGGCGCGCTGGTCGTCTCGGCCATGCTCGACATCGCCACCGGTCCGGCCTTCCTGCCGGTCGGCGACGTGGTCCTGTCGGTGCTCGGGCGCGGCGGCGACCGGATGGTCGACACCATCGTGTGGACCATCCGGCTGCCGATCGCCCTGATGGCGATCGCGGTCGGCGCGGCGCTCGGGCTGACCGGCGCGCTGATGCAGACCATCCTCAACAATCCGCTCGCCTCCTCCTATACGCTCGGCATCGCCGCCGGCGCCGGCTTCGGGGCGGCGCTGATGATCGTCTTCGGCGGATTGCTGCCGCTCGCCGAGGCGCGCGCCATCCCGGTCGGTGCCTTCGTGTTCGCCGGGTTGGCCGCCTCGGGCGTCTATGGCGTCGGGCGGATGCGCGGCGCGACCGCCGAGGTGCTGGTGCTGGCCGGCGTGGCAATCCTGTTCCTGTTCCAGGCGCTGCTGGCGCTCCTCCAGTTCGTCGCCTCGCCGGAGGCGTTGCAGCAGATCGTGTTCTGGCTGTTCGGCAGCCTCCTGAAGGCGACCTGGGACAAGCTCGCCGCGGTCAGCCTGGTGCTGGCCATGACGGTCCCTATCCTGGCGCGCGATGTCTGGCGGCTGACCGCCCTGAAGCTCGGCGACGAGCGGGCGCGCGCGCTCGGCGTCCGGGTCGATGGGCTGCGGCTGCGCATTCTGGCCCTGGTCTCGCTCCTGACGGCGGTCGCGGTCGCCTTCGTCGGCACGATCGGCTTCGTCGGCCTGGTCGCCCCGCATGCCGCACGCATGCTGATCGGCGAGGACCAGCGCTACCTGCTGCCGGCCTCCGCCCTGTTCGGCGCGCTGCTGCTGTCGGCCGCCTCGATCGCCAGCAAGACGGTCATGCCGGGCGCCATCTTCCCGATCGGGATCGTCACCGCCCTGGTCGGCGTGCCCTTCTTCCTGTGGCTCGTCGTCGGCACCCGGAGGGCCTATTGGTGAGGATCGCCACGCAGGCTCTCACGGTCCATCTCGGCGGCGCACCGGTGCTGAACGCGGTATCGGCGATGGCCGCGCCCGGCGAGGTGACCGCCCTGCTCGGCCCGAACGGGTCCGGCAAGAGCACGCTGATGCGCGCCGTCGCCGGCCTGATCCCCCATTCCGGACGGATCACCTTCGACGGCGGCCCGCGCCCCGGCGACCATGCCGTCGGCTACATGCCGCAGGATTTCGCGGTACGACCGGTGCTCACCGTGCTCGAAGTGGTGCTGCTCGGACGGATCGGACGGATCGGATACCGGGTCGGCGAGGCCGACCTCGCCGCCGTTGCCGCCGCGCTCGGGTCGGTCGGCATGGCCGATCACGCCGGGCGCCTGTTCGGGACGCTGAGCGGCGGGCAGCGCCAACTCGTCCAGCTTGCCCAAGTTTTGGCCCGCGAACCGGCGGTGATCCTGCTCGACGAGCCGACCAGCGCGCTCGACCTGCGCAACCAGCTCGAACTGCTCGACCTCGTCCGGCGCGAGACCCGTCGGCGCGGCCTGACCACGGTCGTGACCATTCACGATCTCAACGCGGCGCTGCGCTACGCCGACCATGCCGTCGTGCTGACGCATGGCCGGGTCTTCGCAGCCGGCACGCCGGCATCGGTCATCGATGCTGCCATGATCGCCGCCGTCTACGGCGTCGAGGCCCGCCTGACCGCGGCCGCCGACGGCTTCACGACCGTTGCCGCCCTGCGCGCCATGCCGCGCGGCACCGATGCCCTGCGGGGGCCGCCATGACGGCATCGCGACGTGCCCCCCTCCGCATCGGCGGCCCGCTTCCGTCCTGGCTCGCCCGGACGGTCCTGCTCGCCTATGCGCTGGCGGCGACGCTCGCCGGCTTCGGCCACAACCCGGCCAGGTTCGACATCGCTACGGCCTCGGAGCGGGCGCAATTTGCCCTGCCGGACGGGACAGTGCCGACCCTGTGCGGCGATCCGGACAGCCCCGGCAAGTCCGCCCGGACGCTCTGCGACGCCTGCCGGCTCAGCGCGGCACCCGGCCTGCCGCCGATCGCCGGCCTTGGCTTCCCACCCGTCCGCGGCGCCCATCCCGCCGCCCCGCTCCCCGACGCGCCGTCGCTCCCGGTCCGCGTCGCCTCGTACCGCCAGCGCGGTCCTCCGACCGGCCTCGGTCCTCCGTCCGAAGCCGTCCCCGTTGTTCGGGGGACCCTTGTCGCTGGCGGCCGCGTGCGCGCCGCCCTTTCGAGAGACACAAATGTTGCGAGAACGTGAAACCGACTTGGCAGGCCTGCCGCCGAACGTCATCGGCGCCTCGGCCCTGTCGCCCGCCCGCACCGGCGAGGACGCCGTTCGGGACAGTCGCGTCCTGGGGCTCGGCCCCGTCCGCGAATTCGCGCCCCGGACCGTCCTGCATGGCGAAGGCGACCGGAAGCATGGCATCACGACGATCGTGACCGGTTGCGTCGCCCTGACCAAGTCGCTCGGCGACGGTCGCCGCCAAATCGTCGATCTGCTCGGCCCCGGCGACGCCATCGGGCTCGATTCCGGCCTGATCCATGTCTGCGGCGCAGAGGCGGTGACGCGGGTGCGCCTGCGCGCCCGGCGTGCCGAGCCGGCGCCGGCCGACGACGCCATGGCGCTCTACGAGCAGGCCACCCGCGCCCTTTCGCGCCAGCGCGACCACGCCTTTCTGCTTGGCCGGAAATCCGCCCGCGAGCGCGTCGCCTCCGGGTTGATCCGGCTGCAGGCCGTGCTCGGCGTGGGCGACGGCCCGTTCCACTGCCCGCTGACCCGGCAGGATCTGGGGGACTGGCTCGGCCTCGTCATCGAGACGGTCAGCCGCACCCTGTCCTCTTTCCAGCGCGAGGGTCTGCTCCTGATCCAGGATCAGTCCCGGTTCGAGATTCTCGATCGCTACGGCATCGCGGCCGCGGCGGCGCTGCCGACCCCGTCGGCGCGCGAGTCCCGACCGCCGCGTCGCACAGGCATTCCCGCCACACTCGGCCACGCCGCATGATTTCAGAGGAGACGCCGCGTTGACCCCACCCATAGCCCTTGCCCCGCGCCCCGGTCCGCTGCGGCATGCGGCCCCCCTGGACTGAAGGAGAGAGCATGATCGCAACCGACAGCCCGGCCCTCCCGGCCAGCGACGCGCCGAAGCCGCCCTCCGCCCGCATGGCCTTCGAGCCGTTCGGCAGGACCGAGAAGCTGCTGCTCAGCTATGCGGCGATCCTGGTCGAATTGTTCCTGATCGTGGCGCTCGAGTTCGGCTATCCGGGTGTGATCCTGTTCGCAGAGATCGGCGCCGCGTCGGCACTGGTCAGTCTCGTCATCGTCACCGCCACCGGCCTTCGGTAACCGAAGGCAACCCGCCGGCGGACGGCCTGTCGCCCGCGGCGCCTCTCACCACTGCCCATGACCCAAGGAGTTCCGTCATGACCAAGTCCTTCCTCGCCGTCCTGATCGGCGCCACGCTCTTCGCCGCGCCGGCCTTCGCGCACGACTTCAAGGTCGGCGATCTGCAGATCGACCATCCCTGGGCCCGGGCGACGCCGGGCGGCGCGACCGTCGGCGGCGGCTTCATGAAGATCAAGAATGCCGGCAAGGCTTCCGACCGGCTGGTCGCCGGCAGCGCCGAGGTTGCCGGCCGGGTGGAAATCCACGAGATGGCGGTGATCGACGGCATCATGAAGATGCGCGCCCTCGACAAGGGGCTCGAGATCGCCCCGGGCAAGACCGTGGAACTGAAGCCCGGCGGCTATCACGTGATGCTGATGGAGTTGAAGCGCCCGCTCAAGCAGGGCGAGACCGTCAAGGCGACACTGGTCTTCGAGAAGGCCGGCCCCGTGCAGGTCGAGTTCCAGGTCGAGGCGATCGGCGCCCAGGGCAGCACCGAAAAGCATATGGGCCATTGATGGCCGGCCATGCCGGAACGCGGGACGCAGCCTGCGCCCGCGTTCCGGCGGCCCAAGACCGGATCGCCGGGATCGTCTGAGCGCTGCCACCGATCCTCCGGACCCGCGCCGGCGCCCGGAGGGTCGGCCCGAAGCGTCGACCGCCGCGACCGGACCAGCCTACGGGCGATCAATCCCATTGGCTGCGGCCGGCATCAGTCCGTCTCGTGCGGGGCCCCTCGCCGGCTGAAGACGGTTCCGGCCGTCCGACGATCGCGGCGGCCGCACGCCCGCTCGGACCTCGGCCGCAGGCGTCCGCCATGACGCCTGGGAATTCGGCATGGCCGGACCGCGGCCCCGCCGCGCCGGCAAGTCCCTGCGCAGCAAACGCCGCGATTCCCCGAAGCATTTCCTGCCGCCGGCCGGGTTCCGAAGGAATGGCGGAAGCACTGCGCGAACGATCCACATGATGGACTTTAGACTGCACGAACCCAGTTTTCTGTCGCTGCATTCAAGATATAGCAAAAGTTGCAACTCAGATGGCCACGCAAAGAATAATTTCAATCGATTTATCGATGTCGGTGTTTCCACGAACACAAATTTCGGAGACGGGAACCCGAAGTTGACATTTCACTGAAGTTGCAGGGACATATAAGACCTCAAAATCAATCCCGAAACGTTGTAGACACCACATCTCCTTGTGGTTCCACTGCATTTTAGGATTTTATCAATATTCGAATATCAAATTGCTCTCAGAAAGCGGCCGACGCTACCGATGCGTCATACGGAGACAATGGTCATGCAGAACGCCGATGATCTCGACGCCCGCCTTGCGTTTATGAGAATCGGCGCCCAGCAACGTGCGGACATGCGCGCGTCCTGGTCGGTGATTGAACCCCGGCTGGAAGATATCCTTCAAGGTTTCTATCGGCATTTGAAGTCCGAACCGCGGCTGGCCGCGATGGTCGGCACGCAGCAATCGCGCCTGGTCGGGCTGCAGTCCGGTCACTGGAAGCGCCTGTTCAGCGGCGACTTCGATCAAAGCTACGTCGAGGGCATCCGCACCATCGGTCTGGTTCACCACCGCATCGGGCTGGAGCCGCGCTGGTATATCGGCGGCTATGCCTTCGTGCTGGACGCGATCTCGGATGTCCTGATCGCCGCCAACCGGTTCCGGCCGCAGCGTCTGGCGCGGATGATGCGCGCGGTGCATTCGGCCGTCATGCTCGACATGGATTTCGCCATCTCGGTCTACCAGGACGTGCTGATCGCCGATCGCCAGCGCCGTGGCGAGCAGCTCTCTGCCGCCGTGGCGGAATTCTCGACCTCCGTGCAGCGGACGCTGGAGGTTTCCGCCGCCGCCAACCGGCAGCTTGGCGCCAGCGCCAAGGATCTCGGCGAGGTCACGGCACGCACCCGCTCGCAGGTCGACGATTTCGGCGCGACCGCCGCGCGCACGGCCGAGAATGTCCAGGCCGGCGCCGCCGCCACCGAAGAGCTCTCGGCCTCGATCGGCGAGATCAGCGCGCAGTCGATGCGGACGGCGACGATCGCCCGCAATGCGACCGAAAGCACCAAGGCGATCAGCCAGGCGGTGGTCGGGCTGGCCGAGCGTGCCCGCGAGATCGGCGAGGTGGTCGATCTGATCTCCAACATCGCCGGCCAGACCAACCTGCTCGCCCTCAATGCGACGATCGAGGCCGCCCGGGCCGGCGAGGCCGGCCGCGGCTTCGCGGTCGTCGCCCAGGAGGTCAAGGCGCTGGCCGGACAGACGGCGACCGCGACCACCGAGATCTCCAGCCGGGCCTCGGCGATCCAGGCGGCGACCCAGGAGAATGCGGTCCGCATCCAGGAGATCGAGAAGACGATTGCCGAGATCAGCCAGATCTCGACCTCGATGGCCGCCGCCGTCGAGGAGCAGTCCGCCGCGACCGGCGACATCGCGCGCACCGTCCAGGAGACCGCGACCAATACGCGCCGCCTGTCCGACGGCATGTCGACGATCGGCGACGCCATGGCGACCACCGACGCCGCATCCCATGCCGTGTCGGCGGCCCGCCAGAGCCTCGAGGAACAGCTCGGCCGCCTCAATCGCGACATCGAGCAGTTCCTTGCCCGCACCCAGGCGGCGTGACGCGGCGTCGGCGGGACTTCTCCGCCGGGCGGCCCGACGCCTGAGGACCCACGCCTCAGGCACTTGGTGAAGCCCGGGTCGCCGGCTGGTTGCCCCTGCCGACCGTCCACAGCACCCGGCCGATCAGGGCGAAGGCACCGAGCGTCGGGAAGGCGGCCGGAAACCCGTATCGCGCCGCGATGGCCCCGGCGAGCGCCGGGCTCAGCGACGCGCCGATGCCCTGCACGGTCATGACCAGATCGAGGCCGGCGGAATCGCCAGGGTGGCCAGAATCGAACCGATCGCCATGCCGGCCATCAGGACGAAGACCGCCGTCAAGCCGTAGGCGGCCCCGAACAGGCCCGCCAGCACGGCGGCCAGCACGTTTCCGCCGTGATTGGCCGCCTCGTTGCGCCCCAGTTGATGGGCGAGACCGCTCTGGCCGACGATGCCGAGCGTCAGGCCGGCGATGCCGGTCGCGATCTGGGCGGCCGTCACGACCGCGATGCTCGGCACGAGCAGCATCGCCAGCGACGCGACGGTGACCAGCACGGCGCAGATCACCACGACCGCCCGCTTGGGCTTCGTGGCGTCGGCCAGAATGCCGAGCGGTGTGGTCGCGATCATGCCGGCGAAGCCGCCGATCGACATGACCAGGCCGATCCTGTCCGGGGTCCAGCCCTTGCCGATCAGGAAGATGCCGAGAAAGGGTCCGAGGCCGTCCCGGACATCGGCCAGCAGGAAGTTCACCAGCATCAGAAGGGAGGCGGGGGCAACGGCAGAGCCGGCCCGCATGACGTCACGGATCGCCATCTGATCCGATGCTGCAGGCGCGGCGGCGGGGACTTTCGAAGTGGGGAGTGGTGGCGGGGGGCGGGATCGAACCGCCGACCTGAGGGTTATGAATCCTCCGCTCTAACCATCTGAGCTACCCAGCCGACGGGGCGGATATAAGGAACTGGCCCGGCGGGTGTCAAGCCGGCTGCGCGGCGTTTCGCAGCCGGGCTGTGGATCGCGGTCCGAGGACCGAAACTGCGACCACAACTGAGCATCCGCCTCGTTTGGCGCGGGCGCTGCGGGGCGGGTCGGCGCCAAGCCGGGCGCAGGTGGCTTCAGCCCCCCGCACCCGCCGTCAGATGGCCTCAGACGCGCTGCAGGCGGACCATCGAGAAGACGCCGAAGGGATCCAGCGAGCGGGTCTCGACATGGCGCAGCCCGGGGCGGTCGAGCAGGCGGGCGACGGGGAAGTCCGGGCGCCAGCCGAGGCGGCTGGTCAGCGGCGTCATGATCTTTTCCAGCCCGTGCCGCCAGCCGCGCTCCGAGGCGAAGTGCGACACGATCAGGGCCTCGCCGCCGGGCTTCAGTACGCGCTCGATCTCGGCCATCACGGCTTCCGGATGCGGCACCACCGTGATGGTGAACATGGTCGCGGCGGTGTCGAAGGTTCCGTCCGCGAAGGTCAGGCGGCTGGCGTCCATCTCCAGAAGGTCGACCACATGGGTCAGGCCCTCGTCGCGCACCTTCTTGCGCGCCACGCGCAGCATTTCGGGCGACAGATCGATGCCGGTCACCTGCAGATGGCGGGCATAGTCGCCGAGCGCCACGCCGGTGCCGACGCCGATCTCCAGAAGGCTGCCCTGGCGGGCATTGATATGGGCGAGCGCGTTGCGGCGCGCGAGGCCGAACAACCGGCCGAAACCGAAGGACCGGCTGAAGACGAAGTCATAGAAGGGCGCCCAGCGCGCATAGGCGGCGAGGACGGAAGACTGATCGAGGCGAGGTGTGCCGTTGAGCATCGACGGGTCGTAGGCGGCCTCGGCCTTCGCAGCGGCCGTGTTTCGGTTGTTCTGGATGGACATGCGTTTCTCGCTGATAGGGGCCCTTCACGCGGCTGCCGTGCCGGTGGTGAGACGATCGCCCGAAGCGACACCCGCTGCAACGCTGCTACGCGCCACCCGCGCGATGGTTCCGCCGCCGAGCACGCGCGCCCCACGATCCGCCGAATCGTAGAACACGCAGGCCTGCCCGGGCGCGACGCCATGCTCCCCGTCGGCGAGTTCGACGACGAGGTCGCCTTCACGCCGCGCGAGCAGGGCCGGCTGCGGCGGCCGGGTCGATCGCACCTTCGCCCAGACCTCGACGCCGGCGGCGGGAATCGCCTCGATCGTACCGTCTCCGATCCAATTGACCTGACGAAGATGAAGCTCTCGTGTCATCAGAGCCTCGCGCGGCCCGACCACGACCCGGCGCGTTTCCGAATCGAGATGGACCACGTAGAGCGGTTCGCCGGCCGAAACGCCGATGCCGCGGCGCTGGCCGACGGTGAAGCGGATGATGCCGGCATGCCGGCCGAGCACGCGGCCGTCGACATGCACGATCTCGCCCGGCTCGGCCGCCCCCGGCTTCAGCCGCTCGATCACGTCGGCATAGCGGCCCGACGGCACGAAGCAGATGTCCTGGCTGTCGTGCTTCTCGGCCACGGCGAGCCCGAAGGCGCGGGCGAGATCGCGCGTCTCCGCCTTGGTCAGACTTCCGAGCGGGAAGCGCACGAAGTCGAGCTGCTCCTGCGTGGTGGCGTAAAGGAAGTAGCTCTGGTCGCGATCCTCGTCGACCGGCCGGTACAGGGCGCGGTGGCCGGTGCCGAGCGCCCGGCTGTCGACATAGTGGCCGGTCGCCAGCGCGGCCGCACCCAGACTGCGGGCGGTGTCGAGCAGGTCGGAGAACTTGACCGTCTGGTTGCACGAAACGCAGGGCACCGGCGTCTCGCCATGCAGGTAGCTCTCGGCGAAGCTGTCGATCACGGCGGCGCGGAAGCGCTCCTCGTAGTCGAGCACGTAGTGCGGAATGCCGAGCGTCTCGGCGACGCGGCGGGCGTCCAGGATGTCCTGGCCGGCGCAGCAGGAGCCCTTGCGGTGGGTGGCCTCGCCATGGTCGTAGAGCTGCAGCGTCACGCCGACGACGTCGTAGCCGGCCCGTTTCAGAAGGCCCGCGACCACGGAGGAATCCACCCCGCCCGACATCGCGACGACGACGCGGTTCTCCTCCCGGCGACCCGGCAGGTCGAGCTCAGGAAACATGGGCGGTCCTCTCTCCTCCTCGCCCGTCACGCCGCGCGCCGGATGACCGGCGGCCCGGTTGCGGGTCGCATTGTCCAATGAACGGGCGATCTGGCCTGCCGATGGGTGGGCGGCCCGCAGCTGATGTGGGGCGGTCCGGGCTGGACCGCAACGGCCGGACTATAGCCAAACCCGGCACCAGCCGGAAAGAGGCCGGGCGGCAGGTCTTGCCTGCGCAGGCACGAATTGCCGGGGCGGACCGCGAGACGGCCCGGCGGCGCCAGCGTACCCTGAAGATAAAGCATTGGCGGAACAGGAGCTTATTGCCCGGCGGCACGGTGGCCCCGGGCTTGCAGCGGACCTTGCGTCAGTGAGCCCGAAATGGGCCGAGGAGACCCGACTTGGCTGCGATCTCGCTCCTTCCCGCCGGTGCCCAGACCGGAACGCCCGCCACCGCCCTGGCCGCGGGCGGCGCGACGGCGGATGGTCTATTTCTTGATTTCATGGCGAATTTCGCGGCCTCGCTGAACGCGCCGGAGGCCGCGGCCGAGGCGGGCGGCGCGGCGCCGCAGCTTCCCGCCAATGCCCGGCGCCGCCCCGGCGGCAGCGACGATCCGACCCTCGATGCGGCAGCCGCGGCCGCCCAGGCGGGCCTGATGGCCTCCGCCCTGCAGGCCCAGACGCCCGTTCCGATCCTCTTCGTCGCCGGGCTGGGGAGTTCGCCGGAAACCGCGACCGCGCCGACCGCCGATGCCGGAAAGACCATGGCCGCCTCCGCGGCGACCGGCGACGCGGCCGGCGGCGGAGCGGCGATACAGCCTGCCGGCGGTCCGGATGCCGGCGCCGCAAGCCCCGTCGGGATCCGCCCCGGCGCCACGGGCCCCGGCGGTATGGGACCCGGGGGCGCCGGCCCGGCCGCGGCCGTCAATGCCGCATCGACACCGGGAACCGGCGCTGCGGTTCCGGCCGCCAGTTTCGCCGCCCTGATGGCGGCGCTCGGCGTCGACGAGGCGGCGGCCCCGGCAGACGGGATCGCGCCGCCGTCCGGCGCTTCGGCCAGGGCGGATGCGTCCGCCGCCGCAGGAGACCGACCGGCGCCCTCCGCCGCCCCGGCGGCGGCAGCCTCCACACCGGGCGTGCCGCCCGGCGCGGGACGCATCACCGTTCGCAGCCTCGCCCCGGGTGCCGCCCGGGGCGCAGCGTCCGGCGCTCCGGTCACGGCCGCCAGCCCCGGCGCGGACGGCTCGATTCCCGCCTCCGCGACCGCCGGTTCGGCCTCGGAAGCCGCTGCGCCGTCTCCGCCTGAGGTCGTGGCGCCCGCCGCGACCGGGCCTTCCGGCGCCGCGAAGGGCGGCGGCACGACGGCCGCACGGGAAGCGTCCGGGACGTCCCCCGGCGCGACGTCCATTCCGGCGGACGCCGGGGCGGCGACTGGCAAGACGGCGGCGAAGGCCGCGCATCAGATGGCGGACGGGCTCGAAGCCGGCACCGACCCGGCCGAACAGGGATCGGACGTCAGGGCGGTCGATCCGGCCGCGCCGCAGGCCGCAGGTACCAGGATCGCGGCCGGCCCCGGCCTCGCCGAGCCGGCCGGCCATGCCCACCGGGATGCGGCCGATCGGAACGGCGGCGACCGGGATGCCGACGGATCGGCCATCGATGCCGCCACCAATCCAGGCGACAACTCTGGCGCCAACCCGGGCGCCGCCCCGACCTTCGGTCCCGGAAAGGGTCCGGACGGCCTGCACGACGCGGCCGCGACGGGTCCCGGCGCCGCCGATACCGCCCGCGGCGCGCCGGCCGAGCAGGTCGCCGCGGCCGTGCAAAGCGCCGCCGCCCGCAGCGACAAGCGTCTCGAGATCCGCCTCGATCCGCCGGAGCTCGGCAAGGTCGACATCCGCATGCAGATCGGCAACGACGGCGAGGTTCGCGCCCATCTGGTGGTCGAACGGGCCGAGACGCTCGACATGATGCTGCGCGATCAGCGCGGGCTTGAGCGCAGCCTGGAGCAGAGCGGCATGAAGCTCGCCGACAACGGCGTCAGCTTCTCGCTGCGCCAGGACGGCGGCCAGCCCGGAGGCGACGGCTGGCGCAATCCCTACGGCGCCGATCGCCGGGGCGATGCGGCACAGGCCTCGGACGAGGAGATCGCACTCCCGGCCGCCCTGCCCTATCGCCGGCCGGAGCGGGCCGGCGGCATCGACCTCAGCGTCTGATCCGGCGCCGGCCACCGCCCGGCGCGAGGATCGACCCTTCCGTCAGTCATCGCATGCGGGTGTGGCGGCCCGACCGAAGCCCGCCGGCCTTCGTGGTTCGATCGGGACGGATGGTTCCCGTCCGGCTCGTGAATCCGAACCACCAACTCTTTGATTGCGTGGTCAATTCAATCCGACATTTGCGGGGCGCCGATGTCGGTTTCTGACCGCTAGCGAAGGAAACGCATCATGGCCATTTCCGGCATCGCCACGGCACCCGGCACCAGCAGCAATTCCGCCTCGACCGCGGACCAGACCCGGCTGTCGTCCAACTACACCATGTTCCTGACTCTGCTGACGACTCAGCTCAGGCATCAGGATCCGACCCAGCCGATGGATGCCAACCAGTTCACCCAACAACTGGTTCAGTATTCGTCCATCGAGCAGCAAATCAAGATGAACACCAACCTCGAGGACATGAAGAGCGCCTTGGCCATCGCCAACGCCACGCAACTGGTCAACTATGTCGGCACGACCGTGACGGCGGATTCGAGCAAGACCACGCTGCAGGGCGGCCAGGCCAAGTGGAGCTTCTCCATGCCGAAGGCCGCCTCGGCGACCGTGACCGTGAAGAACGAGGCGGGCGCCGTCGTCTATTCGCAACAGAAGAGCTTCACCAGCGGCGTCCAGGAATTCGTCTGGAACGGCAAGAAGACCGACGGGTCCGCCGCGCCGGACGGCACCTACACGATTTCCTTCGACGCCAAGGATTCCGCCGGCAATGCCGTGAAGCCGAGCGCGGAAGTCACCGGCAAGGTGACGGCGCTCGATTTCACGTCCGGTCAACCCTACCTGCTGATCGACGGCATGAGCATTTCGGTCTGGTCGGTGAAATCGGTAACTGCGGCGAACTGATAGGCCGGCCAAGCCCTTCCGCGACTCGGCAGGGCGGCGATGCCGAAGATGTTCATCTCAATCCAGTCGAAGTGTCGGTCATCGCTTAGCCATATTTTAAGGCGGTCGCGCTTACGCTCTCAATCGATGTGGTCGCATCGAGTGTGTTTGTGAGAGTACGATGACCGATCAGGTTAGACCGCGAGTGAAATACGTCATCGGGCCGGACGGCAGTCCGCTGACGATCGCCGACCTGCCGCCGACCGATACCAAGCGCTGGGTCATCCGCCGCAAGGCCGAAGTGGTCGCTGCGGTGCGCGGCGGGCTCCTCTCGCTTGAGGAGGCGTGTAACCGCTATACTTTGACGGTCGAAGAATTCATCGCCTGGCAGCAGTCGATCGACCGCCACGGGCTGGCGGGTCTGAGGACCACGCGCATCCAGCATTACCGACAGTAGCGATCCTCGCGAACGATGCCGATTCTTCCTGAAGGCCGGGCCCACAGCCCGGCCTTTTTCGTTGGCCTGTCGGCCCGGTCGTCGGCCCGGCCCGTTCCGTTTCCGGGACCTTAATGGCAGGCGGCAAATTTCGCACGGTCGCCGAACCGGCGGTTAACGAAATTGCCGTCATTTGTGCACCGGGCGTACCGCAACGGGACCCTTGTTAACCGGACGTTTACCATCCACTGGGAAATTCTTGCCCAGCGGTTCGGCGTCGGGCCCCCGCGCCCCACACGGGGGATCCGGCGCCGCCGCTGCCCCCTCCGACCTCGGACAAGAACCCCCGTGAACGGCGCCGTCGAGTTCCTCAAGACCCTCGGACCTGCCCGCCTCGCCGCCATGGCGGTGGTCACGGCCCTGCTCGTCGGCTTTTTCGGCTTCATCATCATGCGGGCAACCCAGCCGGTGATGGCGCCGCTCTACTCGGACCTCTCGGTTCAGGATTCCGCCTCGATCGTGAAAGAGCTGGAAGCCGGGGCCGTGCCCTACGAACTGCGCCAGGACGGCGCCCAGATCCTGGTTCCCAAGGAGAATTTGCTGCGGCTGCGCATGAAGCTGGCCGAGAAGGGCATTCCGGCCGGCGGCTCGGTCGGCTACGAGATCTTCGACAAGTCGGACGCGCTCGGCACCACGAGCTTCGTGCAGAACATCAACCATCTGCGCGCCCTGGAAGGCGAACTGGCGCGCACCATCCGGGCCATCGACCGGGTCCAGGCCGCGCGCGTGCATCTGGTCATCCCCGAGCGGCAACTGTTCCAGCGCGAAAAGGCCATGCCATCCGCGTCGATCGTGCTGAAGCTGCGCGGCACGCTCGAAGCCCAGCAGATCCGCTCGATCCAGCACCTGGTCGCCTCGGCGGTCGAGGGGCTGAAGCCGTTCCGCGTCTCGATCGTCGACGAGAAGGGCACCCTGCTTGGCGGCGGTCAGGAGGAAGACCCGCAGGGTACCGTCGCGGCCTCCCTGCAGGAGCGTACCGCCGGCTACGAGCGCCGCATGGAGACCCAGATCGAATCGATCGTCGGCTCGATCGTCGGCCAGGGACGCGCCCGCGTCCGCGTCTCCGCCGAACTCGATTTCAACCGCGTCACCCAGACCTCGGACACCTTCGATCCGAACGGTCAGGTGGTCCGCTCGACCCAGACCAAGGAAGAGAATTCCAGCTCGGCGACCGGCGACAAGGCCGTCTCGGTCGGCAACCAGCTGCCGGGTTCCCAGCAGCAGAACGGGGCCGCCGGCCGCGATGCCACCAACAGCTCCGAGGAACTGGTCAACTACGAGATCTCCAAGACCACGCGGACCGAGGTCCTGGAGGCGGGCCGGATCAAGCGGATCTCGGTCGCCGTGCTGGTCGACGGCGTCTATGCCGCCGGCCAGAACGGCGAGGTCACCTACCAGCCTCGCAGCCAGCAGGATCTCGACCGCATCTCCGCCCTGGTCCGCTCCTCGGTCGGCTTCGACCAGAAGCGCGGCGACCAGGTCGAGGTGGTCAACCTGCGCTTCGCCGAGGCGCCGGCTTCGCTGCCGCTGGAGGCGCAGGCCAAGACCGGCATCATGGCGCTGATCGACTTCACCAAGGACGACATCCTGCGGCTGATCGAGCTCAGCATCCTGTTCCTGATGACCATCCTGGTCCTGCTCTTCGCCGTCCGGCCTCTGATCAAGCGCATGGTCGACCCGACCGCCGCCAATGCCGCCGGAAACGGGGTCGCCGCGCTCGGCGCCTCCGCCACGCTCTCCGGCGAGCCGGGCTCGACCGTGCTGCAAGTCACCCTGCCGGGCCATGTCATCGGTGCGGACGGCAAGCCCGTTCCGGTCAGCGCCGCCGGCACGGTCGGTCCGGACGGCCAGGCCGCCGGCCTGCCGCTGCCCGACAACATGAACCTGCAGAAGCTCGAGCAGGCCAAGGCGCTCGGCGCCATGCATGCCACCTCGATCCAGAAGGTGGGCGAACTGATCGTCGAACATCCGGCCGAAGCCACGGCGCTGATCCGCGGCTGGCTGATGGAGGGCTGACCGCACCATGGCCGCACCCGCTCCCACCGCCGCCCCGCCGCCCGCCACCCTGGCGCAGCGCGCCACCGGCGTCGCCGCGCTCCAGGTCAGCACCAACGAACGCTACCGGGAACTGGCCGGCGCCGAGCGCGCCGCCGTGCTCCTGCTGGCGCTCGGCGAGGAACACGGGCGCGAAGTCTGGAAGCGGCTCGACGAACTGGAGATCCGCCAGATCTCGCAGGCCATGGCCAAGCTCGGCCCGGTCACGCCGGAGATGCTGGAGAACCTCTTCGTCGACTTCGTCACCCGCATCTCGTCGAAGGGCTCGCTGACCGGCAACCTCGATTCGACCGAGCGCATCCTGCTGTCCTTCCTCCCGCCGGACCGGGTCAACCAGATCCTGGAGGAGATCCGCGGGCCGGCCGGCCGCAACATGTGGGAGAAGCTCTCCAACGTGCAGGAGAACGTGCTCGCCAACTACCTGAAGAACGAATACCCGCAGACCGTCGCGCTGGTCCTGTCCAAGATCCGCTCCGACCATGCCGGCCGCGTGCTGGCGATCCTGCCGGAAGAATTCTCGCTCGAAGTCGTCAACCGCATGCTGAAGATGGAGGCGGTGCAGAAGGAGGTGCTCGACAAGGTCGAGCAGACGCTGCGCATCGAGTTCATGTCCAATCTCAGCCACACCTCGCGGCGCGACGCGCACGAACTGATGGCGGAGATCTTCAACTCCTTCGACCGCCAGACCGAAGCCCGCTTCCTGACTGCGCTGGAGGAGGACAACCGCGAGTCGGCCGAGAAGATCAAGGCACTGATGTTCACCTTCGAGGATCTCGGCAAGCTCGACAGCGCCGGCGTCCAGACGCTCCTGCGCAACATCGACAAGGACAAGCTGGCCATCGCGCTCAAGGGTGCCTCTGACAGCCTCAAGAACATCTTCTTCTCCAACATGTCGAGCCGCGCCGCCGGCATGCTCAAGGAAGACATGGAGGCACTCGGCCCGGTCCGCCTGCGCGACGTGGACGAGTCGCAGGCGACCATGGTCAACGTCGCCAAGGATCTCGCGGCGAAGGGCGAGATCATGATCACCAAGTCCAAGGGCGACGACGAACTGATCTACTGAGGACCGGAAAACCAGCATGGCAGCCCCAGCCCGCTTCCTGTTCGACAAGGACTTCGCCGCGCCGCCCGTGCCGCCGAAGCCGGTCGAAGTCGTGCCCGAGCGGCCGACGATCGATCTCGAACTGCATCTGGCCGAAAAGGCGGCTGCCGAGGCGCGCGGCCGCGAGGCGGGGCTTGCCGCCGGCCGCCTCGAAGGCCGGCAGAGCGCCGAGGTGCGCGCCGCCGAGCGTCTGGCGGAAGAGGCCGCCGTGCTGGTCGCCTCGGCGCGCGCGCTCCTGGCCGCCCTCGACGCCGACAGGACGGCACTGGAGAAGCAGGCGATCGATCTGGCGCTCGCCGCCGCCCGCAAGCTCAGCGCCGGGCTGATCGACCGGGAGCCGACCGCGGCCATTCGCGCGGTGCTGGCCGAATGCCTCGGCCCCCTGCGCAAGGCGCCCCATATGGTGTTGCGGCTCGCCCCCGAACATGCCGAGCAGATCCGCGCCGAGGTCGACCGGATCGCGCGGGAGAGCGGCTTCGACGGCCGCATCGTCATCCTGGGCGAGCCGGATGTCCGGCGCGGCGACTGCCGGATCGAATGGGCCGACGGCGGCATCATCCGCGACGGCGCCGCCCTTGAGGCCGAGGTCGACGCCGCGGTCGCACGCTATTTTGCCGCCCGCGACGCCGCGGCGGGGGCCCGGGGACGGGGGGGCCCCCCCCCCCCCCCCCCCCCCCCCCCCCCCCCCCCCCCCCCTCCCCCCCCCCCCCGCGGCGGCGCCCGCCGAGAACGGCGGGAGGACCTGAGCCATGGCCGGCCCGAACGAGGGAATCGCGCTCGACGAGATGGGCAACCCAGCCCGCCAGAGCGCACTCAACGACGAACCGGTGATCGCCCGCAGTGCGGCCGAATTGGAGGCGGTGTTCGACGTCCCGGTCAAGGTCTCGGCCGTGCTCGGACAGGCGCGGATGCAGGTCTCCGACCTGTTGCGGATGACCAGCGGCACGGTGCTGGAACTCGACCGCAAGGTCGGCGAGGCGATCGACATCTACGTCAACAACCGTCTGGTCGCGCGCGGCGAAGTCGTCCTGGTCGAGGACCGGCTCGGCGTGACCATGACCGAAATCATCAAGGGCGAGCGCTGAGTCGCGCGCCGGAGGGCTGAGCCATGAGACTGCTGATCGTCGGAACGCTGGGTGGGCAGCTCGCCGTCGCCTCGCGCATGGCGATGGACCGCGGGGCCTCCGTGGTCCATGCCGACTCGGTGGAAACCGCGCTGAAGACGCTGCGCTCCGGCCGCGGCGCCGATCTGATCATGATCGACGTGGCGCTGAATATCGGCGACCTGATCCGCCGCCTGGAGCAGGAACTGATCCACGTCCCGGTAGTCGCCTGCGGGACGACCACCAATGCCCGGGCGGCCGTCGAGGCGATCCGCGCCGGCGCCAAGGAATATATCCCGCTGCCGCCCGATCCCGAGCTGATCGCCGCCGTTCTGGCCGCGGTCGCCGAGGAGAGCCGGGATCTGATCGTGCGCGACGACGCCATGGCGCGCGTCCTGCGCCTGGCCGACCAGGTCGCCGCCTCGGAGGCCTCGATCCTGATCACCGGCGAGAGCGGCACCGGCAAGGAGGTGCTCGCCCGCCACGTGCATCGCAAGTCGAACCGGGCCGACAAGCCGTTCATTGCGGTCAACTGCGCCGCGATCCCCGAGCAACTGCTGGAAAGCGAGCTGTTCGGCCACGAGAAGGGCGCCTTCACGGGGGCGATCGCGCGCCGCATCGGCAAGTTCGAGGAGGCCGACGGCGGCACGCTGCTGCTCGACGAAATCTCCGAGATGGACCTGCGCCTGCAGGCCAAGCTGCTGCGCGCCATCCAGGAGCGGCTGATCGACCGGGTCGGCGGCGCCCGGCCGGTGCCGGTCAACATCCGCATCCTGGCGACCTCCAACCGCACGCTCGCCGACGAGGTGCGCAAGGGCACGTTCCGCGAGGACCTGCTCTACCGGCTGAACGTCGTCAACCTGAAGATCCCGCCCTTGCGCGAGCGGCCGGCCGACGTGATCGCGCTCGCCGAGCATTTCGCCGAGAAATACGCCAAGGTGAACGGGCTGAAGCCGAAGGCGATCGGCGCGGAGGCGCGCCGGCAGCTGATGCGCGCGCGCTGGCCGGGCAATGTCCGCGAGCTCGAGAACTGCATGCACCGCGCCGTGCTGGTCGCCGCCGGCGACGAGATCGGCCCGGACGCCATCCTGACGCCGGACGGCGAACTGATGGGCGCCCCCGAACGCCCGGACCTCGACCGGACCGTGGCCCGGGCCGCCGAGACCGCCGAGGCGGTGACGCGCGCCCTGGTCGGCCGAACGGTGGCCGATGTCGAGCGCGACCTGATCCTGTCGACGCTCGACCACTGCTTCGGCAATCGCACCCACGCGGCCAACATCCTCGGCATCTCGATCCGCACCATGCGCAACAAGCTCAAGGAATATGCCGAGGAGGGTCATCCGGTGCCCCCGCCCGGCCAGGGCGAGGCGCGCGAGGTCGCCTGAGCGGCGACCGTTGACCGAGACGTCAGCCCGTGACACCACCATCCGGTCGAATCGCGATCGGAGGGGCTGCGGTGAATTTCCACGAGCACGTGCTGTTCCAGGCGAAGACTTGGCCGGAGAAGCCGGCTCTCATCCTGTCAGACCGGATCGTCACCTACGGCATGATGGGCCAAGGCATCCGCGGCGTGGCCCGGAGCCTGTCGGCCGCCGGCATCGGCCGCGGCGACGTGGTCGGCTTCCAGATCGACCTGCCGTCCTGGAACCTGATCCTCTCCTGCGCGCTCGCCCATATCGGCGCGGTCGGCGCCGCCTTCGGCAGCCAGGATCCGATCGATCGGCTCGGCGTTTCCTTCAAGGCCGTGATCGGCCAATCGGACCTGTCGGCGCGGACGCGCCATCGATGCCTGATCATGACCGAGCGCTGGTTCGATCTGGCACCCGAGACGCGGCCGGTTCGTTTCGAGGACGATGCGGTCATCCGCGTCGTCTTCTCCTCCGGCACCACCGGCACGCCGAAGCCGCTGGCCTTCACGGCGCTGTCGTTGCGCGAAAGACTGCAGGTGGTGCGCGTGTCGATCGGCTACCGGGCGGTCGACCGGCTGATGATCCTGGTCGGTCTGTCGACCTGCTACGGGCTGGTCTATGCGCTCGAGGCGCTCTCCTGCGGGGCGAGCCTGGTGCTGCCGCCCGATACCGGTGCGGCCATACGGATGGCCGCCCTCTATGGCGCAGAGGGCATGATCGCCTCTCCGCGTGCGGCGGAATTGATGATCGAGGACCTGCGCCGCGGCCCGACGCCGATGCCGGCCCTGTCGATGGCGGTGATCGGCGGCGGCATGCACAGCCCGGCGCTGGCCGGCGCCGTGATGGCGCATCTGTGCAAGAACGCGGTCTGCGTCTACGGATCGACCGAGACCGGCGCCATCGCCTGGGCGCCGCTCGACCGGCTGCATGTGCCCGGCGCGGTGGGCTTCATCGGCTCCACGGCCGATACTGAGATCGTCGACGACCAGAACCGCCCGGTGGCGACCGGAACCGAAGGGCATGTCCGGACGCGCAGCCGCGCCGACGCGCGCCCCTATGGCGATGCCGATCCGGCAGCGTTCGGCTTCGATGCCGAGGGATGGCATCATCCCGGCGATCTGGCGCGCATCGAAGCCAACGGATTGCTGATCCTGACCGGACGCACCGATCAGTTGATCAACTCCGGCGGCGCCAAGACCGCCCCGGAGACGATCGAGGCCGCCTTCGCGGGGGCACCGGGCATTACCGACATCGCGGTCGTTGCCGTGCCGTCCGGCATCGGCCGGCCGGCCATTGTCGCCCTCGTCGTCGCGGCCGCGGATTATCGCCAGGGCACACTGGCCGACTGGGCGGCCCGCAACATCCGCAGCGCCGCCTTCGACCGCTTCGTGCCGGTCAAGACCATTCCGCGAACCGAGAACGGCAAGATCGCGCGCGGCGAGGTCCGCCAATTGGCGGCGGCCGCGCTTGGGGCCTGACGCGCCGGGGCCACCCGGGGGAAGGGTGCGTTGCCGGGCGCGCCCCCCGCCGGCCGCAGCCGGCGCGAACGCGACATCGGCGCGGCGCCCGGGTCCGCTCGGGGACGCGGGCGGCCTCAAAAGCAAACGCCCGGGACGAGCCCGGGCGCGGCAGGCATCGAAGGACGGCGCTGCCGGGAGACCGAAGACAGTGCCCGGTCCGCCCCGCGCGGATCAGAACTTGTAGGCGACGCCGCCACGCACGGAGACCGATTCCTGCGAGCCCTTGAACTCGTAGCCGCCGATATTGTCGTAGGCATGCGCCTTGCCGCTGCCGAAATCGTAGGCCGAACCCTCCAGGCGGAGCACGATATTGCTGGTCACCGCCTGCTCGATGCCGAGGCCGAGAACCCGCCCGGTGCCGGCTTTGTAGGTCCAGCGCGACCCGACCGGGACCCACGCCATGGTCGTCTTCGCGTCCGAATAGGCGACGCCGGCATTGGCGTAGATCAGTGTCCGGTCGAGCGCCAGGCCGACGCGGCCGCGCAGACTGCCCATCCACTGACCGTCCTGCTCAAGCCTGGCGCCGAACTGGGACAGCTTCTTGGTGGCCGAGCCCTGGATGGTGGCCGCTTCCGCCTCCGCACCGATGAGGACCATCGGCGTGACCAGGAAATTGTAGCCGACATAGCCGCCGAGGCTGACGCCCTTGCCATTGAGGCTTTGCTTGTGCTCGCCCGGCGGCAGGAAGAAGTCCGTCGTCTGGTTCATCCGCCCCGTCTGCGCGGCATAACCGCCGCTGACGCCGCCATAGACACCAGACCAGTTGTAGGGGGTCCCCCCCTGGGCCGCGGCGTTGCCGCAGCTCGCGGCGACCACGGCAATGAATGCGCCCGTCACGACTCGAAACATGATTGCCCCCGAAAAACGATTGCATAATCCATGCTCAAATTCGCAGGCGCGCGCAATTCCGTAGGGGCAACACACTGCGTCTTTTTCGCGCTCCGCCAAAGCAAAACCCCGCCTGAAGGGCGGGGTTTGGACTTGCGGCGACCACAATGCGCGGCGTCTGGCCGCAGGGCGGTCAGAAAATCAGGCGACGCTTTCCGAATAGACATCGTTCTCGTCGGGTTCGCGCAGCACGTAGCCGCGGCCCCACACCGTCTCGATGTAGTTCTTGCCGCCGGTCGCGCTTGCAAGCTTCTTGCGCAGCTTGCAGATGAACACGTCGATGATCTTCAGTTCGGGCTCGTCCATGCCGCCATAGAGATGATTGAGGAACATCTCCTTGGTGAGCGTGGTGCCCTTGCGGAGCGAAAGCAGCTCCAGCATCTGGTATTCCTTGCCGGTCAGATGCACCCGCTGGCTGTTCACCTCGACCGTCTTGGTGTCGAGATTGACGGTCAGTTCGCCGGTCTGGATGATCGACTGGGCGTGGCCCTTGGAACGGCGCACGATGGCATGGATGCGGGCGACCAGCTCGTCCTTGTGGAACGGCTTGGTCATGTAGTCGTCCGCGCCGAAGCCGAGGCCGCGCACCTTGTCCTCGATGCCGGCCAGACCGGAGAGGATCAAAATCGGCGTCTTCACCTTGGAAACGCGCAGCGTCCTGAGGACCTCGTAGCCGGACATGTCCGGAAGGTTGAGATCCAGCAGAATGATATCGTAATCGTACAGTTTGCCGAGATCGATGCCTTCTTCACCCAGATCCGTCGTGTAAACGTTGAAGTTTTCCGACTTCAACATCAATTCGATGCTCTGAGCAGTCGCGCTGTCGTCTTCGATGAGCAGTACGCGCATGCCAATCCCCTCGTGTCGCCTATCCTGGGCTTGGCGCATCGGCCCCCGTTCGACCGCTGCGAAGGAACCTGTGAACCCCGACTCGGTAGCGTACCGGCCAATGGTTAACAAATTTTGATTCGTAGCGGCAAGCGGCGCGCGGGATCAGTGCAGGAAATTTTCGCATGCGCCTGACGGAAAATGTGTTTCCGCGAGATTGTCGGTTAACGCGGCACTTCAAGAAGCACCGCTAACCGACTCTCGGGAATCAGCTCTCCGCCGAACGCCGACGATATTTTGCGATCGACCCCACATCGAACGCTCGTTCATAATGTTTGACGAAGGACGTTAATAAGCCGTTACTGAACCGCCCGAGTCGAAACGACGTCTGCCGAAAGAAGCATCCGTGGAAGCGCTCATCCGGGAAATCGCGGAGATCGGCGAACTGGAGACCTTCGGACGGGTCGTCGGCGTGCGCGGCCTGATGATCGAGGTCGCCGGTCCGCTGCATGCCATGAGCGTCGGTTCCAGGCTCCGGATCGAAAGCGGTTCGGCCCGCCCCTCGGTGCCGGCCGAGGTGGTCGGTTTCGAAAGCGGCCACGCCCTGCTGCTGCCGTTCGGATCGGTGGAGGGCGTGCGGCTCGGCTGCCGGGCCGTGATCGAGGCCGCCGATGCGGTCGTCAGGCCCTCGGAGGCCTGGCTTGGCCGCATCGTCGACGCCATGGGCCTGCCGATCGACCGCAAGGGTCCGCTCGCGCCCGGCCCCGAGGCGCGCCATCTCCGTGCCAACCCGCCGCCGGCGGCCGATCGGACCCGGGTCGGCGACCCGATCGATCTCGGCGTGCGCGCGCTCAACACCTTCGTGACCTGCTGCCGCGGCCAGCGCATGGGCATCTTCGCCGGCTCCGGCGTCGGCAAGTCGGTGCTCCTGTCGATGCTCGCCCGCTATACCGCCTGCGACGTGGCGGTGATCGGGCTGGTCGGCGAACGCGGCCGCGAGGTGCAGGAATTCATCGAGGACGATCTGGGCGAGGCCGGCCTCGCCCGCTCGGTGGTGGTGGTGGCGACCTCGGACGAGCCGGCCCTGATGCGCCGGCAGGCCGCCTATCTGACCCTGACGACCGCGGAATATTTCCGCGACCAGGGCGCCAACGTGCTGTGCCTGATGGACTCGGTCACCCGCTTCGCCATGGCGCAGCGCGAGATCGGCCTCGCCGCCGGCGAGCCGCCGACCTCGAAGGGCTACACGCCGACCGTCTTCACGGAACTGCCGCGGCTCCTGGAACGGGCCGGACCGGGTTTCCCGGGCGGCGGCTCGATCACCGGCCTGTTCACCGTGCTGGTCGAGGGCGACAACCACAACGAGCCGGTCGCCGACGCGGTCCGCGGCATCCTGGACGGCCATATCGTCATGGAACGCGCCATTGCCGAGCGCGGCCGCTACCCGGCCGTCAACGTGCTCAAGTCGGTGTCGCGCACCATGCCGCGCGCGATTCCCGAAGCGCGCCGGCCGCTGATCACCGAGGCAAAACGCCTCATGGCGACCTATGCCGACATGGAGGAGCTGATCCGGCTCGGCGCCTATCGCAAGGGCTCCAGCTCCGAGGTCGACCGCGCCATTGCTCTCAATGGCCCGTTCGAGGCCTTCCTGACCCAACGCAAGGAGGAATCGACCCGCCTGCCGGACTGCTACGATCAGATCGCCAAAATTCTGGCGGGCTGAGACCGACCGTCCCGCCGCGACCTGTTGCATGAACGCAACACACGGCGAAGTCGTAGCATCGGGCCGGACGGATGCCGAAACGATGCCGATGACTCACCATTTGGCAACCGGTCTCGCCTATTCTCCTCCTCGGCTGGAGGACGGCCGCCCCGCCGCAGCGCCGCAACGCGCTCGGGCGGAGCTGGAGCGTGACGGGAGACGAAGGCCCGACGAGGCGATCGGCAGGCCGTTGTCCCAGGGAGTATTGCGTGATGAAGTCCCGTGAAAGCCTCATTCGGGTCCGGCGCTTCCAGGTCGACGAAAAGCGTCGCCAGGCGGCCCAGGTGGAAATGATGATCGCCGAGTTCATGCGCATGATCGGCGACCTGGACGATCAGATCGTCATCGAGCAGAACCGCGTCGGCATTCACGACGTGACGCATTTCGCCTACCCGACCTTCGCCCGGGCCGCCATGCAGCGCCGCGACAATCTCAAGGTGTCGGTGCGCGATCTCGAAGAGAAGCTGGCCGATGCCCAGGCCGAGCTTGCCGAGGCGATCGAGGACCTGAAGAAGGTCGAGTTGATCGAAGAGCGCGACCAGCAACGCGACCGCGATGCCCGCGATCAGGTCGAGCAGGAAGCGCTCGACGACATGGCCGGCCGCCGCCACGCCTTCGGCCGCTGACTTCAAAAAACCCTTTTATTTTCTGGTGGCTGCCGGACCCCCGGAAGCTGGACACACCGGAAGCGGAGCCCGTCGTGCGGTCAGGCACGACGGGCTTTTCGCGTCCGGACGCGGCCTGTATCGGGCGCGTCCCGCAGCCAGCAACATTCCTTCGCAAAAGTTGACGCAAGGGCATTCATTTTAAGGGATCGGAAAGGCGCGTCGCGAATACATTCAAGAATTGCGGAAGATGCGGTCTGGCGCTGACAACAGCCGCCACACGCCGCGGCCGCGCCGGGGGAGACAAAACGCGATGCGGATGCGTTCGACGCGGTTCTATGCGCGGCTGGTGAGTGTGCTGCTCGGAGCCACGCTGATCGGAAGCCTGGTGGTGGGGCACCATGCGATCGAGACGGTGCGGGTCGGTGGCCCGGCCTATGACCGGATCATCAACGACAAGGACCTGGTGGCCGACGTCCTGCCGCCGCCGCTCTACATCATCGAAGCCTATCTGGATGTGAACGTCGTCCTCAACAATCCCGGCGAACTCGCCCGAATCCAGTCCGATCTGGCCAAGCTCCGCCGCGACTATGACGAGCGGCACGCCTACTGGACCCGGAAGGACGTCGACAGCGAGGTCAAGGCCGCCCTGCTGATCGGCGCGCACAAGCCCGCCGAGACCTTCTGGTCGCTGGTGCTCGACCGCTTCATGCCGGCGCTGGCACGCGGCGACACCGCGGCCGCCCGCGCGGTCTTTCCGGCCATCACCGCCGCCTATGCCGACCATCGCCAGAAGGTCGAGGCGCTGGTCACGCTCGCCAACCAATCCAGCGCCCGCACCGAACAGGCGACCGAGGCGAGCGTCACATTCAATCTGACGCTGCTGGGCAGCCTCGGCCTGCTCGTGCTGGTCATGATGGTCGGCTGCGCGGTGTTGCTCGAAACCCATCTGGTCGGTCCGATCGCCCGCTTCGCCGCGGCCTTGCGCGATCTCGCCAAGGGCGGCGACGGACGCGGTGCGCCCGAGTCCGGACGAACGCGCGAACTGGTCGACATGGGCGAGGCGGTCGAAGCGTTCCGCCAGAATGCGGCCGAACGCCGAACGCTGGTCGACGACATCAGCCGGGCCCGGACAGAGGCGGAGACCGGTCGCAGCCGCCTGGAAGAGCTCGCCTTCAAGTTCATGCGCGATTCCGACCAGATCAAGATCATGCTCGATCGCGAGGCCCATGTCGTCCGCAACTGCGCCAATGCCTTCCGCACCACGGTCTCGACCACCGAGCGGGAAGCCTCTGCAGGCCTGAATTCATCCACCGCCGCCGCCGAAAGCGTCGGCTCGGTGGCCAATGCCACCGACGAACTGTCGCAGTCGACGCACAGGATCGCCGCACAGGCGGTCAACGCGCAACGCCTGACCGAGAAGGCAGCCGACGGTGCCCGCGCGGCCGAGCAGGACGTGCAGCGGCTCGCCCGCGTGACCAGCGAGATCGGCGCCTTCCTCGACACGATCACCGGCATCGCGGGGCAGACCAACCTGCTCAGCCTGAATGCAACCATCGAAGCCTCCCGCGCCGGCGAAGCCGGACGCGGCTTCGCGGTCGTTGCCGCCGAGGTCAAGGCCTTGGCCTCGGAGACCGCCAAGGCGGCCTCCTCGGTCGCCCGGCTGCTGCAGGACATCGAGCAATGTTCCGGCACGGTGGTCACTTCGATCAGCCAGATCTCCGATGCCGTGCAGACCGTTCGGCAGTTGAACGACGAGATCGCCGCGGCGACCGTCCGTCAGAGCGAGACGACGGCGCAGATCGCCTCCGGCGCAACCCGCGCGGCGGAAAGCACCCGCGACGCCCACGAAACGTCGGCCAAGGTGTCCGACATCGTGCACGGCGCACGCCGGGAGGTCGATCTGGTCGAGCAGGCCTCCGGATCCCTGTTCGAACTGGTTCAGGAATTCTCGTCCGGGATCGACGCCTTCCTGGGCACCATTTCGGACGACATGAAGGACCGGCGGTCGCTGGTCCGCCACCGGGTCGATCGGGAGATCGAAGCCACGATCGCCGGACGTCGGACCCGCGTCATGCTGCGCGACGTGAGCCTGACCGGCGGCTCGCTCGGAGTGACGGCCGGGCTGGCCGTTGATGGGCCGATCACCCTGCACATGCCGGGCATCGATGTCGCCGGCCGCTGCGTCTGGGTCGACGCCAGCGGCGTCGGCGTCCACTTCGACCGCAAGCTCCAGGACCTGCCCGTCGCCTTCCTCACGGCCGCTGCGGCCTGACCGGTCGGGGCCGGCACTCAGAGACGATAGGCCCGCATCTTCTCGTAATAGATGCGGGCCGCGATGGCGATCGGCTTCAGCGGATCGGCAAGCGCATCGAAGGAAACCGCCCTCCGCGGCGGGCCGAAACCCGTGGACGCCTCCACGGCCTGGTACCAGACCGGCGCCCAGACGCCGTCCTCGCGCCGCCGCCCGGGCGGCCAGGCCAGCATCTCGTCGCGGAACGGGATGGCCAGCGCATCGCAGAGTGCGGCCAGCGTGCGGCGCGGATCGGCCAGGATGTCGGCCGCATCGACCACCGGCGGCGCCTCGCCGAGCCGTTCGGCGACCTGCTCGAAGATCTCGAACTGCTCGACGAAGCCGATATCGCGCAAGGTGACCTCGGCGCGCTTGTCGACATAGGAGGCGAGCACGCTTTCGGGCGCCCGGATCAGAAAGGCGCTCTTGACCTGGTCGATCCACCCGCGGCCGAATTCCGGCAGCATGTGATGGGTCATGTGTTTCTGATAGAAGACCGGCTTCTCGTCCGGCACCGGCCCGATCAATTGGTTGATCACCTGGCGCCAATCCCGGGGCTGCGACGCCAGCACCTCCTCGCGCATCGGATGGTCGAGCCCGGTATGGGCCAGATAGGCCGCATAAAAGGGCTCGTCGACGACCGCCGTGTCGGACCGGTTGCCGAAACTGCGCATCATCGCCGTGGAAATGTTGCGCGGGCCGGACCACATGGCGATCCGCACCGGCTCATCCAACTCGGCCAGCATGGCCGGCGGCGCCTCGCTCAGGTCCTCGGGTGCCTCTGGCAGAACGATCCCGGACATCCAACCTCCCGGTCGCGGCGCCGCTCGCCACGGTGCCCGCTTCTCCTCTATCCTTGCACGGCCGGAACCGGAAGGAGATTTCATGTCGGAGTCTACGATCCGCATCGCGACCACCGAGATGCATACCGGCGGCGAGGCCGTCCGCATCGTCGAGAGCGGCTATCCGCGCCTGGAAGGCCGCACGATCCTCGACAAGCGTCGGCACGCCCGCGAGCATTTCGACCGCTACCGGCGGCTGATCATGTTCGAGCCGCGCGGCCATTACGACATGTACGGCGTGATTCCGGTCGAACCCGATCTGCCCGGCGCCGACATGGCGGTGCTGTTCATCCACAACGAGGGCTACTCGACCATGTGCGGCCACGCGGTGATCGCGCTCGGCCGCTATGCGGTCGACCGGGGCATCGTGCCGGCCGTCGAGCCGGTGACGGTGGTGCGCATCCAGTGTCCGTGCGGGCTGGTCACGGCCCATGTCGAAGTGCGCGACGGACGCGCCGGAGCGGTCTCCTTCGTCAGCGTGCCGGCCTTCGCGGCCGTGCTCGACGCGACCGTGACGGTCCCGGGCTTCGGACCCGTCACGCTCGACATCGGCTATGGCGGCGCCTTCTACGCCTTCCTGCCGGCCGAGCGGCTGGGCCTGACACTGGAGGCCCGCGCCGGTCACCTGGTCGAGGCGGCCGATGCGGTCTCCACGGCCGTCAAGGCACAGATGACGATCGAGCACCCGCTCGAACCGGATCTGGGCTTCCTCTACGGGACGATCCTGACCGACGGCGGCGACGGCCGGCACCAGCCGACGACCAATGTCTGCGTCTTCGCCGACCGCGAGGTCGACCGCTCGCCGACCGGATCGGGCGTGACCGCCCGGGTGGCCCTGATGCAGGCGCGCGGCGACCTCGCCCTCGGAGAGACGCGCCGCTTCCGCTCGATCACCGGGTCCGAATTCACCGGCGCGATCGAGAACCTGACCGATCTGGCCGGGCGGCCCGCCGTGACGGCGCGCGTCGCCGGCAAGGCGCATTATTCTGGGTCGGCAGTGTTCACCGTCGAGGCCGACGATCCGTTCCCGGAAGGCTTCCTCGTGCGCTGAGGCCGGTCAGGCCCCGGTCTCCGGCTCGATCAGCGGGATCTGCGGGGCGGCGGTGCGCGGCATCGCGCCCGTCAGGCGCGGGTCGGGACCGAGTTCCAGGGCCAGCCGATAGGGCCGGAAACCGGAGCGCCGATAGAAGCCGAGCGCGGCGGGATGGTCGAAGGCGCAGGTGTGCAGCCAGACCCGGCGCGGCGGCACGGGGCCGGCCCAGGCGATCTCCAGGCACCGGTCCATCAGCAGGCGGCCGGTGCCACCGCCGACGGCCTCCGGCACCAGCCCGAAAAAGACGATCTCGACCTCGCCGGCCACGCGCCGGTCCAGTTCCAGGAGGCCGATCTCGGCGTCGTCCTGGGTCAGCACATGAACCTCGACGGCGGGATCGTAGAGGATCGCGGCGAGCTGCGCCGGACCGATCGCCCGGCGCGAGAACCAGAGCAGGTCCTCGCCGATCCGGTCGTAGAGGATGCGATACCAGGCCGGATCGGGCCGATCGACCCGCCGCAACGCAAGTCCAGGCGGAAACGGGCGGCCTGCCGGCGCGGGCGGTGCGGTCATCTCCAGATAGGTGACGAGGGTCGCCAGAAGGCCGGGCGGCAGGTCTGTATAGCCGTCCGTGGCGACCGCCAGGGTCTGCGAGGAGCCGGCGGCGCCGACGGGCGCGCCCTGCCCGGACGGGATGGTCGCGGTCATGAAAAGAAGTCTCCGAGAATCGATGCCGGTCTGGCCGACAGCGCGTCGGCACACATTGCACCGCGCCCCCGATGCGGTCAGCGAAGGGCCGTCCGGGGCGCGCATCCGGCCGGCGATGGGCCAGGGAAATGCCGGAGCTCGGTGTGAAACCAGACGGACGGGACGAGAGCTGGGCGGGTCGGCAACGGACGACGTTCGCAGACCCTGCCCCACCGGGCTATGCAACGGGCGATGACGGTCGGGAGTTCCCGACGACCCTCATTTCGGCCGGTCGATGCACGATGCGCGACGCCCACAATCGCGTGCCCACAATTCCAGCACTCGCGCGACCGACACCTCCCGATTGGCCGACAGGATCGAATCCGGGCGGCGGCCGGAATCGGCGGCGCCGGCGTCAGCGGTAGTCGACGCCGAAGCGGTAGGCGAGACCGAAGCCGACGCTGATCTGGTTGCGGCTGCCGATCTTCTGCACGAGCGGGCTGTCGCCGGCATCGCCGGCGAGGCGGCTGTAGTTCGCCTCGAACTTGCCGGTCCATTGCGGCGTGAAGTCGTAGTCGATCTTCAGGTTCGGTCCGTAGGAGTTCAGCCCGGCATCGGCCTGGAAGCCGCCCTTGCCGCCGCCGCCCTTCTTGCGCGAATAGGGATCCGGCGGCGGGGTCGGCGACCCGGAACGGTCCGGCGGAACGCTGAAATAGGTCTCCATGTATTCCTTGCTGGCAAAGGTCAGCTTCGGACCGACGGCGATCTTCAGACCGCCGAAGGGTTTGAAGATCCCCTCCACGCCGACATCCGCGACCTGGCCGTGATGGCCGCCGAAGCCCTGACGAACCGCCAGATAACCGCGTGCGAAGGGCAGCGTATAGTCGACCACGCCACCGAGTTCATAAGCCGCATCGACCTTCGGAAAGCCGGCGAGTTTCTTGTCGACGCTGCGGTCGCGCGCGCCGATATAGCGGAAGGACGGCGCGAAGCCGAGGCCGTATTCGCTCGACGGCTCGCCCGTGAAGGGATTGATCAGGAAGCGGACACTGACAATCGGAAAGGGCGACAGCATGTAGTTGCGCGCACCTTCGTATTGCGGCTGGACGCGAGGCCCGCCGCCGAGCGTGACGATCAGGTCGTCGCCCGGCGCCGGAAACGCGCTCTGCGCTGCGGCGAGCCCGGTCAGGCCGGTGGTCGCGGCGGCGGCGGCGAGGATGGCGGCAAAGAAACGCATGCGTGGCTTCCCCGGAGACGGCTGTCGATCGACGCTCGGAATCAATCAGCAACAGTCTATCCGAGCCGGCCTCCGGCCACGAGTGCAAGAAGGCCACGCCGCCCGGCATTCGCGGCGGCGCAGCCCGGTTTTCGGGTCAGACCATCACGGCGTCGAGCATCGCGCGATAGTCCTCCGCGGTCGCCGGCCGGGGATTGGTGGCATGGCTGTGATCGGCCAAGGCGCCCTCGACGATGCGCGGCAGGATGTCGGGGGTCACGCCCAGCGTCGCCAGTCCGGCCGGGATGCCGAGACGGCGGTTGAGCCCGTCCAGTTCGCCGGCCAGATCGGCGCCCTCCGGCAGCCCCATCGCGGCGGCGAGCCGGGCGATCTTCGCGCCCGCGACGGCGGCGTTGAAGCGGACGACCGTCGGCATCAGGATGGCGTTGAGGGTGCCGTGATGCAGGACGGGGCTCTTCAGCCCGCCGAGCGCATGCGACAGCGCATGGACGGCGCCGAGCCCCTTCTGGAAGGTCAGCCCGCCCTCGAGCGCCCCCATCATCATCTCGGTCCGGGCCTCCAGGTCCGAGCCGTTGCGGAAGGCGGCCTCGATATGGCGCCAGACGCGCCCGGCCCCGTCGAGCGCGATCGCCTCCGCGGGCGGATTGTAGCGCGGGCTGAGAAAGGTCTCGATGCAGTGGGAGAGCGCGTCGAGCCCGGTCGCGGCGGTCAGGAAAGGCGGCAGGCCGACGGTCAGCTCCGGATCGCAGACCGCGCGTTTCGGGATCAGATGCGGCGAGATGAAACCGAGCTTGCGCCCGTCCTCCAGCGTGATCAGGGCGGCGCGGCCGACCTCGGAGCCGGTCCCGGCCGTAGTCGGGACGGCGACGACCGGCGCCACCGCGGGCGTGATCTTCGGGATGCCGCCGAGGATCGCCGCATAGGTGGCGAGCGGCCCGGCATGGGTCGCCAGCAGAGCCACCCCCTTGGCGAGGTCGATCGGCGAGCCGCCGCCCGCCGCCACGACGCCGTCGCACTCCCCGGCCCGGTAAACCTCGAGCGCCGCCAGACAGGCCGCCTCGGTCGGATTGGTCGGCACGTCGAGGAAGATCGCAGGCTGACCGCCGCACAGATCGGCGATCCGCTGCACGAGCCCGGTCGCGGCCAGCCCGCGATCGGACACGATCAGCGGCCGCTTCACCCCGAGCGCGGCCAGTTGCTCCGGTAGGGTGGCGACGACGCCGGGCCCGAATTCGATGGTGGTCAGATACAGAATGGCGGACATGGGCCTCTCGTGGGCGTTTCCTCGACGAGCGCGTTTCTCGCAAGCCGAACCCCGCCCGACAAGAGCCGCCCGCGCACGGGCGGGATGCGGCCGCGCACTCTCAACAAAGATGGGAGTACGGCCAGCCCGGCCCGCCGGCAGCCTACACCGTCCCGACCGTCTTCAGCCGCACGCGCGGGTGGACCTCGGCCTGGCTCATGACGACGGTATGGGCGCGGAAGCGTTCGACGATCGAGCGGACATGGGGGCGGATCGACGGGCTGGTCAGCAGGACCGGGATCTCGCCCATGCGAGCGGCATCCTCGAAGGCCTCCCGCACGGCGGCGACGAACTGGCCGAGCTTGGACGGCGCCATGGCCAGGTGCTTGTCGTCGCCCTCCCCGTGCAGCGCCTCGGCAAAGGCCAGTTCCCAGGCCGGCGACATCGAGATCAACGGCAGATAGCCTGCCGGCGACAGGTTGGAGGCGCAGATCTGGCGGGCCAACCGCGTGCGGACATGCTCGGCGATGCCCTGCACCGAACGGGTGAAGCCGACCGCCTCGGCGACGCCCTCCAGAATGCCGGAAAGATCGCGCACGGAGATGCGCTCGTTGAGCAGCGCCTGCAACACCCGCTGGATGCCGGAGACGTTGATCAGGCTCGGGACGATGTCCTCGACCAGCTTGTGCTGCTCCTTGGGCAGATCGGCGAGCAGCTTCTGCACGTCCGCATAGGTCAGGAGTTCGGCCACGTTGGCCTTCAGGATCTCGGTCAGATGGGTCGACAACACCGTTGCCGGATCGACCACCGTATAGCCGCGGATCGCCGCCTCCTCGCGCAGCGCCGGCTCGACCCAGGTTGCCGGCAGGCCGAAGGTCGGCTCGGTCGTCTTCACGCCGGGCAGGTCGATCGCCCGTCCCTCCGGGTCCATGAGCATGAACAGATTGGCGAAGATGGTTCCGCGCCCGGCCTCCACCTCCTTGATCTTGATGATGTATTCGTTCGGCTGCAGCTGCACGTTGTCGAGGATGCGGCAGGGCGGCATGACGAAACCCATGTCGGCCGCCAATTGCCGACGCAGGGCCTTGATCTGGTCGGTCAGCCGGTCGGCGCCGTCCGGCCCGTTGATCAGCGCCAGCAGCGCATAGCCGAGTTCGACGCGCAGATGGTCCATCTTGAGCGCGTCGGAGATCGGTTCCTCGACCGGGGTGGTCGGCGCGGCCGCGGCCTGGGCCTTCAGCGCCTCGGCGGCGCTGTGGATCGCCTTGTCCTTCTGGTTCCGGTCGGAGACCATGGCGAGAAAGCCGGCGGTCCCGGCGAGCAGCAGGAAGGGCAGCGTCGGCATGCCGGGCAGCATGGCGAGCGCGATCATCACCGCCGACGACATGCCGAGCGCCTTCGGGTAGCCCGACAGCTGCTTCATGATCGCCTTGTCGGCCGAACCGGAGACGCCGGCCTTGGAGACCAGAAGGCCGGCGGCGGTCGAGACGATCAGGGCCGGGATCTGCGTGACCAGGCCATCGCCGACGGTCAGCACGGTGTAGGAATGGCCGGCCTGGCTGAAGGTGATGCCTTGCTGGACGACGCCGATGATGATGCCGCCGATCACGTTGATGAAGGTGATCAGCAGGCCCGCCACCGCATCGCCGCGCACGAATTTCGAGGCACCGTCCATGGCGCCGAAGAAGCTCGATTCGTCCTCCAGATCCTTGCGCCGCTGCTTGGCGGTCTTCTCGTCGATCAAACCGGCCGAGAGATCGGCGTCGATGGCCATCTGCTTGCCCGGCATGGCATCCAGGGTGAAGCGCGCCGCGACCTCGGCGATGCGGCCCGAACCCTTGGTGATTACGACGAAATTGACGATCAGCAGGATCGCGAAGACGATGATGCCGATGACGAAATTGCCGCCCATCACGAAGTTGCCGAAGGCTTCGATGACATGGCCGGCGGCATGCGTGCCCTCGTGACCGTGGCTCAGGATCAGCCGCGTCGAGGCGAGATTGAGCGCCAGCCGCAGCATGGTGGCGATCAGCAGAACGGTCGGGAAGGCGGAGAATTCCAGCGGATGCTGGATGAACAGGCCGGTCATCAGGACGAGGACCGACAGGGTGATCGAGACGGCGAGCGCGAGATCGAGCAGCCATGGCGGCAGCGGAACGATCAGCACCATCAGGATGGCGATGACGCCGACCGCCAAGCCGATATCGCCGCGCCGGGCGTGGCCGAGCAATTCGCCGATCGAGGGGATCTTGAGAGGCGATGGCTTCGGAGCGGAAGCGGGCTCGCCGGCGGTCGTGTCGGTCATGGGCGCGGTTCCGGACAGGGGCCGCGCCGAACGGTGGGGACGCCCGGCGCTGGGCAAAAAATGCCGGGTTTATGGTTAAGGGACGGTTAACGTCGCCATGCGGAGCCGCCGCGCTGCGGCCTCGCTCGGCGTCGATCCGATCATCGTTTCAAGGGTGGGGCGCCACGGGCAGCGGCGCGGGACCACGGGTCTCGCGGCACAGCCGGGCGGCGCACGCCCGTAGGCGCCGGGATGGCGGCAGCCCGACCGCCCTGCCCTACCGGTTGGCGAAGGTGTAGCTGCCGAGCCGGCTGGAGCCGGCGGGAGGGGCCGCGGGCGCCGTCCCGGTGGTTCCGGTCTTGGCGGCCGGTCGGGCACCGGCCCGGTTCGGCTGGTAGAGGCCGCGCCGGTCCGACATCGGCCGGAAGGCGTCGGTCAGGCCGACCACGGTCTCGGCCGCGCCCAGCACCAGGAAGCCGTCGTCGGGCAGCATCTTGGCGATCCGGTTGAGGACCCCGCATTTCGTCTCGTTGTCGAAATAGATCAGCACGTTGCGGCAGAAGACGATATCGAACTGGCCGAGCGAGGAGAAGTTCTCGAGCAGGTTCAGCTTGCGATACTGCACCATCGAGCGCAGGTCGGAACGGATCTGCCAGACGTCGCCGGTCTGGTTGAAATAGCGCAGCAGGTGGTTGATCGGCAGGCCGCGCTGGACCTCGAACTGCGTGTAGATGCCGGCCTTGGCCTTCTCCAGAACCTCGACCGACAGGTCGGTGCCGATGATCTCGACCTGCCAGCCGGCGAGCTTGGCCTCGTTGTCCTTCAGGCACATGGCCAGCGTGTAGGGCTCCTGGCCCGTCGACGCGGCCGCACACCAGATGCGCAGCCGGCGCTCGCGCGCCCGCGCCTGCAGCAGTTCCGGCAGCATGTAGTTGGTGAAATACTCGAAGGGAGTCTTGTCGCGGAAGAAGAAGGACTCGTTGGTCGTCATCGCTTCCACGACGAGGTCCTGCAGCGCCGCGCCACCGGGTTCCTTGACGCGGGCGACAAGGGCCGAAATCGACGGCAGCCCCGCCTTGCGCGCGACCGGCAAGAGCCGGCTTTCGACGAGATACTGCTTCTCGTTGGTCAGGACCAGGCCGGAGCGTGTCTTCAGGAAGACGCGGAGATAGTCGAACTCGGCCGGTGTCACGGGCGCCCCCCGCTCAGAATGCGGATGATCTTGGAGCCGATCTGGTCCAGGGGCAGAATCTCGGAAGCCGCGCCGGCCTGTGCGACCGCACCCGGCATGCCCCACACCACGCTGCTCTCCTCGTCCTGCGCGATGACGCTGCCGCCGGCCTTGGCGATGACGCCCGCGCCGGCGGCGCCGTCATGGCCCATGCCGGTCAACACCACCGAAAGGATGGCGGCGCCGAACAACGGCACCGCGCTCTGGAACAGCGGGTCGACGGCCGGCTTGCAGAAGTTCACCGGCGGCAGGTCGTTGAGCTGGACGACCGTGTCGTGACCGTCCTTGCCGATCACCATGTGCTTGCCGCCCGGCGCGACATAGATGCGGCCCGGCATCAGCGGCTCGCCATGGACGCCTTCGGCGGCGCGGCGCCCGGAGGCCTTGGTCAGGTGTTCCGCCAGGATGGCCGTGAAGGTGGCCGGCATGTGCTGGGTGACCAGCACCGGCAGATTGCCGATCGCCGGGCCGATCTCGCCGAAGAGCTTGGTCAGGGCCTGGGGCCCGCCGGTCGACGAGCCGATCAGCAGCACGCGCGGCGCCACGTTGGAATAGGCGCGCGTCGCGATCGCCGGCTTGCCGCCGTCCGGGCGGGCCGTCGCGGAGATCCGTCCGGGCTGTGCGGCGGGCCGTGCGAAGGGCGTGCGCTGCGGCTGCGGCGCATGAGCCATGGCGGTGGTCGGGCGCATGCCGGGCGTCGGGGCGGGCTCCGGCATGCGGACCGCACGGCCGGCGCGTTGGCGGGCGCGCAATCCCAGCGTCTTCACCTTCTGGACGATCTCCGTCTTGAATTCCGGCGAGGTGGTCACGCTCGCATTGGATTCCGGCTTCGGCACATAGTCGGCGGCGCCGAGAGAGAGGCACTTCAGGCTGATCTCGGCATTGCGTCGGGTCAGCGTCGACGCGACGACGACGACCAGGCCGGGCTTCTGCTTGAGCAGCAGCGGCAGCGCGGTCAGCCCGTCCATCTCCGGCATTTCGACATCGAGCACGACGACGTCGGGGTTGGAACGCATCACATCCTCAACGGCGAGCCTGCCGTTGCGATGGCTTGCGACCACGGCAAGCGCCGGATCTTCGTCGATCCAACGGCCGATCAGACCGCGGACAACGACGGCATCGTCGACGATCATCACGCGCACGGGATCGGTGACCGCGGCGCCCGAGGCGCTGGCGGCAGCAGAGGGCAACGGCATGGGACCCCGCTCAGATGAGACCGACTTCGGCGAACTTGGCTTGCACGATGTCGCGATCAAAGGGCTTCATGATGTACTCGTTGGCACCGGCTCGAATGGCGCGTGCGATATGCGCCACATCGTTCTCGGTGGTGCAGAAGACGACCTTCGGGGCCTCCCCGCCCGGCTCCTGGCGGAGCGCGGACAGGAATTCCAGGCCGTTCATCACCGGCATGTTCCAATCGAGCAGGATGGCGTCGGGCATCTTCTGCCGGCACAGGTCGAGCGCCTGCTTGCCGTCCTCCGCTTCGACGATCTCGAACGAGAGATCCTCGAGGATGCGTCGGGCGACTTTTCGGATCACGCTCGAGTCGTCGACGACGAGGCAATGCTTCATGGCAACCACTCCACTTCCCGGTCCGACCGGGGTCGTCATGCCGCAAGCACTTCGGCCATGCCGCCGAGCACGCGGTCCACGTCCAGGATCACCATGAGGTGACCGTTCAGGCGGTGCACGCCACCGGAAATGGCAGCCCATTTCTGATCGAGATTGACCGGGTTCGGTTCGCGGCCGGCCGTCGGCAGGGTGAGGACCTCGCCGACATTGTCGATCAGCAAGCCGTAGGATTCGCCCTTGTGCTCGATGCCGACCGCCATGGTCTGGCCGCCGTCCTGACGCAGCGCCAGATGCAGGCGCTTGCGCATGTCGATCGCGGTCACGATGCGGCCGCGCAGGTTGAGGACACCGGCGATCTCGCCCCGCGCCAGCGGCACGCGGGTGATCGATTCCGGCATGAACACGT
Organism: Prosthecodimorpha staleyi; assembly: GCF_018729455.1. Classification (NCBI taxonomy): domain Bacteria; kingdom Pseudomonadati; phylum Pseudomonadota; class Alphaproteobacteria; order Hyphomicrobiales; family Ancalomicrobiaceae; genus Prosthecodimorpha; species Prosthecodimorpha staleyi. Next base: position 296,387 of record NZ_JAHHZF010000003.1, read on the forward strand.
CATGGACGCGCTCGATCGGCAACCCGAACAGCTGACCGCCGATCATGACGGTCACATACTGCACCGAGTCGGTCAGGCTGGTGATCTCCTCGCTCATGCGGCGATCCCATATTCGGTGGTGGTGACTTCCTTCAGCGCGGCGATCAGGCCGGCCCGGTCGAACTTGGCGATGTAGTCGTCGAAGCCGGCCTGACGGCCGCGTTCGATCGAGGCCGGCGTGCAGATGGCGCTCAGCGCGAGGATCGGGATCTGGCGGTACTTGGGATGCCGCTTCAGGATCTCGGCGAACTCGTAGCCGTTCATGTTCGGCATCTCGATGTCGGAGACGACCACGTCGAAGCGCCGGCCGTCGTCGAACAGCTTGAGGCCTTCGACCGCGGATTCGACGCTGGTGACGTTGAAGCCGGCGGCCTTGAGTACCGGGCCGAGCATGTTGCGGAAGAAGGGCGCGTCGTCGACGAAGAGCAGCGAGCGCGTCAGGCTCTCGACCTTCATCTCCTTGCGCTGGAACCAGTCCTCGAAGGCCTGCGGCAGGTAGAAGCCGATATCGACCACTTCGGTCGCACGGTTCTTGATGACCGCCGATCCCAGCACGCCGGGACGCTCGGACCCGACCTGGATGTTCAGTTCGTCCTCGACGATGTCGATGATCTCGTCGACCACCAGGCCCATGGACCGGCCAGCGTCCGAGAAGACCAGCATCGGCACGCTGCCCTCGCTCTTGCGCTGCAGCATCTCGTCGAAATAGACCAGCGGCATCAGCGAACCGCGATACTGGACCAGATCGCGGCCGTTGGAGTGCTCGACCTTCTCGACCGAGAACTCTTCCAGGCGCGTGACCAGCGACAGCGGCACCGCCTTCGGTTCGGCCGAGCCGGCCCGGAACAGGAGCATCGAGATGGTCTGCGCATCGACCCGGGCGCGGTCCTCCTCGGCATCCTTCTCGCCGGCCATTTCGGCCGTCGACGTGATGCCGCCGAGCGCCTGGGCGATGCCGTTCGGATCGACGATCATGATCACCGAACCGTCGCCCAGGATGGTGTTGCCCGAGAACATGGTGATGTGCCGGAGCATGGAGCTCATCGGCTTGACCACGATTTCCTCGGTGTGGAACACGCCGTCGACGACCACGCCGAAGGTCTGGTTGCCGACCAGCATGACGACGATGAAGCCGTCGTCCTCGGGTCGCGCCACCGCGTTCGGCGAGCGGTCGGTGATGCCGAGCAGCTTGGACAGATGCACCAGCGGGAGCAGCTTGTTGCGCAGCCGCAGGACCGGCGTGTCGCGGATGCGCTCGATGCGGTGCTCGGTATTGGACTGGGCGCGAACGAGCTCGACCACCGAAAGCTGCGGGATCGCGAAGCGGTCGCCGGCAGACTCGACGATCAGCGTCGAGACGATGGCGAGCGTCAGCGGGATCTTGATGGTGAAGCTGGTGCCCTGACCGATCACGGTCTTCAGATCGACGGTGCCGCCGATCGCGTCGATATTGGTCTTGACCACATCCATGCCGACGCCGCGGCCGGACACGTTGGTGACCTTGGCGGCCGTCGAGAAGCCCGGCGCGAAAATGAACTTGCAGATCTGCTGCTCGGTCATCTTCTCGAGTTCGGACTCGCTGGCGAGACCGTTCTCCAGAACCTTCTGGCGGATGCGATCGACATTCAGGCCGCGGCCGTCGTCGGCGATCTCGATGATGATGTGGCCGCCCTCGTGATAGGCGGACAGACGGATCGTGCCCTTCTCGGACTTGCCCGCGGCCTTGCGCTGATCCGGCGTCTCCAGGCCGTGATCGGCGGAGTTGCGGACCATGTGGGTCAGCGGATCCTTGATCAGTTCGAGCACCTGGCGGTCGAGCTCGGTATCCTGGCCGACCATCTCCAGTTCGATCTGCTTGCCCAGTTCCTGGCTGAGGTCGCGGACGACGCGGGGTAACTTCTGCCAGGCGTTGCCGATCGGCTGCATGCGCGTCTTCATGACGCCTTCCTGCAGCTCGGCGGTGACGTTGGAGAGGCGCTGCAGTGGAACCTTGAACTCGGAATCCTCGTGACGGCGCACGATCTCGAGGAGCTGGTTGCGGGTCAGCACCAGCTCTGACACCATGGTCATCAGATGTTCGAGCGTGTCGACCGAAACGCGGATGGTCTGGGCGGACACGCCGCCCTTGGCCGCTTCGGTCTCGGCCGACGGCTCCCGCTCCTTGGCCGGCTCCCGCCCGCCGCGCTTCTCGGCGCTGGGAGCGGCCTTGGCCGGCGCATCGCGCTTGGGTTCGATCTGCTTCAGCAGGGGCACTTCCGCTTCGGTCTCGCGGAAGGCGCGCTCCAGATCGTCGAGCGAATCCTCTCCGGGACGGAGCGGCCGCTCGAGGACCTGATAGACGATGTCGCCGGAGGCATGCTTCGGCCCCTCGGCCTGGACCAGCGTCGGCGCGGGCTTCGCCTCGGGCGGCGGCGGAGCGGCCGCGACGGGCGCCGCAGGGGCGCCGGATTCCGCCATCCGTTCGAGCAGTTCGATCAGATCGCGATCCGATCCGGTCGGCTCCTGCTCGGTCGCCTCGAGCTCGGCGACAAGCGACTTGATCCGATCCAACGAAGACAGGACGAGGCTGACCGCCTGGGGCGTCACGGGGACGCCGTCGCGGAACTTGCCCATCAGCGTTTCGGCCGCATGGGCAATCGCTTCGAGCCGCGGAAGGCCTAGGAAGCCGCAGGTCCCCTTGATGGTATGGACCAACCGGAAAATGTTGGCCAGGATCTTGGCATTGTTCGGATCCTGCTCGAATTTCACGAGTTCGACGTCCACGACGTCGAGGCTCTCGTTCGTCTCCGTCAAGAATTCGCGAAGGAGATCGTCCATGGCCTCTTCCTTGCCCTCTGGTGGACCGCGATCGGCTCGGGCTCGCGGTTCCTTAGGTCAAGTATCGAGGTCAAGCGTTAAGAGAGACTTGCCGAACGGGAAACTTCTACCCTTTCCCTAGGGAATCCGGAAATCAACCGACGACGTCCTGCGGCACGGCGGTGAAGACGACATCGTCGCCTTCCTTGGCCACGGTCGCCCGCATGGCGGCGGCGCGCGCCAGGAGACCGGCATAGATCGGCTGGATCATATGCGCGTCCGGTGCCTGCTCGGGCAGGCGCCCGTCAAGAATCTGGTCCACGTTCGGCGGAATCCGGGCATTGGTGCCGGTGCAGGCCAGCCGGAAGGTCGGGGCGGTCGGGGCGCCTTCGACGGTGACGCGGATGGTGCCGCCGCGCGGAATGGCATGGGTGGCGATCAGAACCAGGTTGAGCAGCAGCTTGACCTTGTTCTTGGGCATCAGGACGCGCACGGCCGTCCACTCGATGTTGGCCTTCTCGCCGGACATGAAGTTGCGCGTGACCGCTTCGGCGTCGCCGAGATCGATCTCCGCGCCGGCCGAGCCGGCCGCCCCGAAGGCCAGACGCGCAAACTGGAGCTTGGCGGAGGCCTGGCGGGCGCTCTTCTTGATGAGGTCCATCGCGAAGCTGCGCATCTCCTCGCCGGTCTCCTCCTCCAGGACTTCGAGCCCGTTGGTGATGGCGCCGACCGGCGAGATGATGTCGTGACAGACGCGGCTGGCAAGAAGTGCCGCGAGATCGAGCGCGGCGATGTCGGCGGCGTCGGCCATGGCGGAAAACTCCGGAAGTGGGCTCTGGATCGGAAAAGGCGAGCCCGATTCGCCCGAATCGGGCGGATGAGGTCAGTTTTGAGATACAGGCTCGCCGTCGGAATTCAAAGCGCGCCACGCCGCCAATCCACGGACCCGGGCTCTGCCGCCGCTCAGGGCAGCTGCCGCGACAGGGCCGGCCAGGCGGCCTCGGCCTTGGCCACGGCACCGTCCGGATCGAGCATGAAGGCGGCCCGTTGGGCGGGCGACAGGAACAGGTAGAGCCGGTCGCGGAAGATCACCCAGACATTCGGCGCCGCTTCGGCAAGGAAGCCGCGGCCGAGCTGGAAGGCACAATAGCCGGAGAAGCGCGGCGCGTAGATCTCCGGTGCGTCCTTGAAGGCGGCCTGATTGCCCTCGTTGGCGAAACGCCAGGCGGCGCCGCGCCAGTCCAGTTCCAGATCCTGGCGGCCTTCGATCGGCTTGCCGTCGGTGAAGAAGGCAACCGGGTCCAGGCCGCCGAGCGCCAGGCCGGTCAGCGGGTCGGCGAAGACCTTCGGGATCCGCGGAACCGTCTCGACCTTCTCCAGCTTCGGCAGGGGCGGCGGCGGCGGTTTCTCGGGTGGCGGCGGTGGCTCCGGAGCGGCCGGCTTGGTCTCGCCGTGCCCGCCGCCGTGACTGGGCTCGGCAGCCCACACGGCGGGTCCGGCGACCAGGAGCGTTCCGGCGAGCGCGAAGGTGCGAAAGCAGCCGGCAACCTCCCGTAACCATGGCGTCGCCTGAATTCCGCTAAAGTCTGCCATATTGATTCGGCCTGCCGTCATTCACGCCCAATGTCCGGAACTGTCGGGATCGGCTTCCCGGCATGCCGGGCATTCCAGACCCGGAGGCCCGACCTCCGGAACGGGAAGGGTGGCAGGAAGACATGAGGCCTCCGTTAAGGCAGGCCCAACCGGAATGCTCTGCGACACCACGAGGTCCTCCATGGCTCGCCCTTGGCTCACGACTATCCTTGCCGCCGTCGCGGCCCTCTTCGCTCTCGCGGCGGCTCCTGCCGGCGCCCAGTCGGGTCCGCCCGGCGGCAGCTACAGCTCCAACGAACTCATCTCCACCGGACACCGCTTCTTCGGCACCGTCTCGGGCGGCCTCGCCACCGTGATCGAGAAGGCGGTCGCCCAGTATGGCCAGCCGAACGGTTACATTCTCGGTGAGGAGGGTTCGGGTGCGATCGGGGCCGGCCTGCGCTACGGCGAGGGCACGCTGCATACCCGCGACCAGGGCCAGCACCGCATCTTCTGGCAGGGCCCGTCCCTCGGCTGGGACATCGGCGGCGAAGGCGCCCGGACGATGATGCTGGTCTACAACCTGCCGGCCGTCGGGGCGATCTACAACCGCTTCGGCGGTGTCGACGGCTCCGCCTATTTCATCGGCGGCTTCGGCATGACGGCGCTGGTCAACAACAACGTCTATGTCGTGCCGGTCCGCGCCGGCGTCGGCATGCGCCTCGGCGTGGCGCTCGGCTATCTGAAGTTCACGCCCACCGCCACCTGGAACCCCTTCTGATCCCCAAGGAGCGGGGCCGGCGGATTTTCCTCAAGAGGTCGAACGCCGTCGCGGATGGACGTGCCGTCCGCTGCCCGGCATGCTAATCATCGAAACCGAGCCACGGCCGGCGGCCGCTGCAGGGGCGGCCGGCGCGGTGACCGGCCCCTCGTGCGACCGTCCGACTTTGGCGGCCGTGTGATGCGGCGCCCGGGCCGGCTCGGTGACGGCGCAAAGCTTGGCTCCTCTGGCGGAGTGACCAGACTTGATCGAATCGGCCCTCTTCTTCGCCCTCGGGTTCCTGGTCGCGGGGCTGATCGCCCTGATGATCATGCCGAGCTTCTGGCGCCGGGCCGTTCGCCTGACCCGCCTGCGCATCGAAGCCTCGACGCCGCTCAGTCTCGCCGAGATCAAGGCGAACCGGGACCAGATGCGCGCCGAATTCGCGCGCGAGACCCGCCGGCTGGAGATGGCCGCGGCGGAACTTCGGCGCCGCGCCGCCGAGCGGCAGATCGAGGCGGCACGTGCGCGCGATCAGGTCGCGGCGATCGCCGGCGAACGCGACCGGATCGCCGCGCAATTGGCGGCCGTCGAAGCGGATCTCGCGGCGCGCCGGGATGATTTCGACAATGCCCGCGCCATTCTCGACCACAGCCGGCACCAGGGCGAGAGCCAGATTCACGAGGTCAACGACCTCAAGATCCGGCTTGCCGACCTGATCGCGGAGGCGGACGCCCGCAAGGTCGAGACGGCGGCGCTGCGGACCACCATCCAGGCCCTGGAGGCCAAGGCCGGTCATCTCGGCGACGATCGCAAGCAGGCGATCTACCGGGCCGAAGTCGCCGAGGCCGAGATCGCGAAGCGGGATGTGCTGATTGCCGACGAACGGGACAGGATCAAGCGCATCGAGAGCGCACTCGCCGAACGCGCCAAGGATCTGACCACCAAGTCCGACCGGCTGACCAAGGCCGAGGCGCGGATCGCGGTGCTCGACGCCGAAGCGGCGCGGTTGCGCGAGGCGCTGGCGGCGGCGTCGGCCGGTCCGGGCGACAACCTGACCCGCACCATGGAAGGCCTGGAACGGGCCAATGCCGATCTGGAGGCCCGTCTCTCGGCCCTGACGGCGGACCGCGACGCGCTGGCCGACCGGCTCGCCCTTCTCCAGCCGGGTCCCGACGGGTCCGCCAACGAGATCCTGCGCGACCGGCTGGCGGATCTCGCCGCGCGAATCGTCGACATGACCGCCAAGGCCGAGGGACCCGACTCGGCCATCACGCGCATCCTGGCCGACGCCCCGGACCGGGCTCCGCCGCCCCCGACATCGCCGTCGGCTTCCGCACCGCCGGCGCCACCCACGAAGGGGGGCGGCAAGCGCAAACGCCGCGGCCTGGCGGAACGGATTCGCGAACTGAAGCCAAACGATCCCGCAGGCGCGCCGCCGGCCGCCTGAGCGCGTCCGGACCGAATCCGTTCGTCTCGCGTGGAACTCAGCGCGCGTCGCCCCGGCGCAGCGCTTCCAGTTCGGCGATGCGCTGGTCGGCGATCGGACCGAGCCGCTCGGTGACGGCGGCGATTAGCGCCTCGGCGAGCGTCAGCAACGCGACCGAACTGTCCCAGCGCGACGGCACCGCGATTCGGCCGGCCAGGACATGTTCGGCATGGCGGGCGACCGGGGACAGCCACTGATCGGTGACCAGCAGAATGGTCACGCCGCGCGCCGCGGCAGCCTCCGCGAAGGCCACGACATCCTCCTGATAGCGCCGGATATCGAACACGACCAGCACGTCGCGCCGGTTCATGTCGAGGAGATGGTCGCGCCAGACGCCGGTCCGGCTACCGACATGCTCGACCCGCGGCCGCACGATGGCCAGATGGGCGGCCATGTAACCGGCCAGCGCATCGGTGAAGCGGCCGCCGATCAGGTGGATGGCGCGGCGGGTATCGGCGACCAGATCGACCGCCGCGTCGAACTCGGTCGGCGGCAGGTGCCGCCGGGTCTGCTGGAGATTGTCGACGACGGCGGTCGCGAAGCGGTCGAAGGCGCTCGGCGGTGCGCCGCGGCTGCCGGGACCGGCGGCCTTGACCAGCGGCGAGGCCCATTGCGCCTCCAACTCGCCGCGCAGGGCGCGCTGGAAATCCGGATAGCCGGCAAATCCAAGCTTGGCGACGAATCGCAGCACCGTCGGCGCGCTGACGCCGGCGCGGTCGGCGAATTCGGCGACCGGGGCGAGCCCTGCGGCCGGATAGTTGGCGAGCAGCGCATGGGCCGCCTTGCGCTCGGTCGCCGTCATCGCCTCCAGGCGGTCGCGCACCGCCTCGGCGACCGACCCGCCTTCGTCATGGATGTCCGACATGACGCTCCCCCCAACGCGATCCCACGTCCATGTTCCCCCGACGATCCGAATCCCGCGTCGCACCGCCAGCTTACGGCACATTCGCCCGGTGCGGTCGACCCTTCACCCACCGCCGAACGAGCCGTCGGCGCCCGTCGCCCCCGGCTGGGAGACGCGCAGTTCGCCTTCCGCCGCACGATCGGGGTGCCGGTTTCCAGAGATGGTTCGCCGGCGCAATACTGAAACCGAAATTCCGAATTTGACAAAACGATTTCCCGTGTAATGAATAATACAGCCCTGCAGGGATCGGGGTTCCAGGATGCGATGCCGATGCGACCGTGCCGGAGGGCTGCGGGGCCGGGCTGCCTCGTGCGGCCGGACGGACCTTTCATGTCCGCGCGCCGGCCGGCCTGGACATCGGACCCGTCCGGATATCGGACCCGTGTGCACATCGGATCGGAGAGGCGCGTGACGGAAGCCGAACCCGCGGACCTGGACATTTCGGAGCGCGGCGGCGCGGCTGCGGTGATCGAGCGCCCCGAGGGTGCCGGACGCTGGCTGCTCCTCTGCGATCACGCCTCCAACCGCCTGCCCGCCCGCTACGGCACGCTCGGCCTCGGCGCCGCCGACCTGACCCGGCATTTCGCCTGGGACCCGGGCGCCCGCGGCATCGCCCGCCGGATGGCCGAACGGCTCGATGCGGCCCTGGTGCTGTCGACCGTGTCGCGCCTGGTGATCGACTGCAACCGCCTGCCGAGCGACCCGGATTCGATCGTCGCGATCGGCGAGACGACGCCGGTTCCGGGCAATGCGACGGTCGATGCGGCCGAGCGCGACCGCCGTGTGGCGGAAGCCTACACGCCCTATCACGAGGCCATCGAGACGGCGCTCGCCCGGCGCCCGGCGCAGTCCGGCGCCGTCTCGCTCTGCGCGGTGCATACCTTCACGCCCGTGATGCGCGGCGTGGCACGGCCCTGGCATGTCGGGATCGTCCATCACCCCGGCGATGCGCTGGCCGATCGCGTGATCGCGATCCTGAAGCGCGAACCGGGGCTCGTCGTCGGCGACAACGAGCCCTATGCCCCGGCCGACCGCGTCTATCATACGCTCGACCGGCACGGCACCGTCCGCGGCCTGGCGACCATCATGATCGAGGTCCGCAACGACCTCGCCACCACCGACGAGGAGGAACGCCGCTGGGGCGACCGCCTCGCCGCCGCTCTCGACGAGGCCCTTGGGGCGTCGCCGGGCGCATGAAGCGGGTCCCGCCCTCGACAAGGGAGCGGGACGCCTGACGGAGGAAGTGCAGGGAAGCACATTCGGAGCCAATCGACACGGGGGTCAATTTCATGAGCAGCCTGGACGCGGACCAATATTCCGATCGCGACAAGAAGGAAGACGTGCACATCCTCCATTCCATGGGCTATGCCCAGGAACTGGAACGGCGGATGAGCCGCTTCTCCAACTTCGCCATCTCCTTCTCGATCATCTGCATCCTGTCCGGCGGCATCAATTCGCTGGCCCAGGCGACCTCGGGCGCCGGCGGCGCGGCGATCGGCTACGGCTGGCCGCTCGGCTGCCTGATCTCCGGCGTCTTCGCCCTGGCGATGGCGCAGATCGCTTCGGCCTATCCGACGGCCGGCGGCCTCTATCACTGGGGTTCGATCCTCGGCAACCGCTTCACCGGCTGGGTCACCGCCTGGCTCAATCTGCTCGGCCTGGTCACCGTGCTCGGCGCCATCAACACCGGCACCTGGGGCTTCTTCGCCGGCTCGATCGCGCCCTGGTTCGACATCGTCACCGATACGACGACCTCGGCCGGTTTCCGCAACCAGATCGTCTTCGTGGCGGCGATCACCTTCGTGCAGGCGCTGATCAACCATTTCGGCATCCGCCTGACCGCCAAGCTGACCGACTTCTCCGGCTACCTGATCTTCGCCACGGCGATCGTGCTGACGGTCGTGCTGCTGTTCGGCGTCAAGACCTGGGACCTCCAGCGCCTGTTCACCTTCACCAACTATTCCGGACTGCCGGAAGGCGATGCGCCGGTCTGGCCGAAGGGCGACAACGTCTGGTACGTCTTCGCGCTCGGCCTGCTGCTGCCGATCTATACGATCACCGGCTACGACGCCTCCGCGCATACTTCGGAAGAGACCCAGAAGGCCGCCCATTCGGTGCCGGCCGGCATCGTCTCGTCGGTCTGGTGGTCGTTCCTGTTCGGCTACCTGATGCTGTGCGCCTTCGTGCTCGCGATTCCCGACATGAACGAGGCCGCCAAGCAGGGCTGGAACGTCTTCTTCTGGACCATGGATTCGGCCACCCACCCGATGGTCGCCAAGGCGCTCTACATCGCCATCTTCGTCGCCCAGTTCCTGTGCGGCCTGGCGACCGTCACCTCGGTGTCGCGCATGATCTTCGCCTTCGCCCGCGACGGCGGCCTGCCGGCCTCCGGATTGCTTTCGAAGGTCAGCCCGGCCCATCGCACGCCGGTGGCTGCGATCTGGACCGGCTCGCTCCTGGCGGTCCTGTTCGTCTGGGGCGCCTCGCTGGTCACCATCGCCGGTTCCTCGGCCTATACGATCGTGGTGTCCTGCACGGTCATCTTCCTGTTCATCTCCTTCACCATTCCGATCGCGCTCGGCATGGTGGTCTACGGCACGGCGAAGTGGCCGAAGCCGGGACCGTGGAACATGGGCGGCTTCCTGTTCCGCATCGTCGCCTTCCTGTCGGTCGTGGCCATGGTGGCGATCTTCGTGATCGGCATCCAGCCGCCGAACGACTGGGCGCTCTACATCACCGTCGGCTTCCTGCTGCTGACCGCGATCGTGTGGATCGCCTTCGAGAACAAGCGCTTCCAGGGCCCGCCGATCGGCGACATGATCGCCAAGCGGCAGCGCGACATACGGGAAGCCGAGAAGGCCGTGGGCGAGATCTGAGCCTGACCCGACCTTGCGCGGGACGGGTTCGCCCCCGTCCCTCCGCCTCCGACCCTTGACCGTCCCATCCGACGCCCGCCGTCGGCAGCGAACCCGAGACGACCATGACCGAGACGAGCCCGATCCGGACCGCCGAAGACGCCGCCCGCTACATCCGCGAACGCGACATTCCCTACGTCAAGGTCGGGGTCTTCGACACGGACGGGATCATGCGCGGCAAGTACATGGCGCGCGACAAGTTCCTGTCGGCGCTGGAGAAAGGCTTCGGCTTCTGCGACGTGGTGCTCGGCTGGGATTCCAACGACCAACTCTACGACAACGTCACCCTGACCGGCTGGCACACCGCCTATCCGGACGCCGAGGTGCGCGTCGTGCCGCAGTCCATGCGCACGATTCCCTTCGAGGAGAACGTGCCGCTGTTCCTGGCCGAATTCGCCGGCGCCCACGAGGCGGCCTGCCCGCGCGGCACGCTGCGCCGGGTGCTCGACCGCGCCGCGAGCCACGGCTACGGCGTGATGAGCGCGGTCGAGTTCGAGTTCTTCGTCTTCGACGAGACGCCGCATTCGGTGCGCGAGAAGAAATACAAGAACCTGACAAACATCACGCCGGGCTTCTACGGCTATTCCATGCTGCGCTCGAGCGTGCATGCCGAATTCTATCAGGAACTGCTCGACACCGCCCGGCTGATGGATTTCGAGATCGAGGGCCTGCACACCGAGACCGGCCCGGGCGTGCTCGAAGCCGCGATCCGGGTCGACAGCGCGCTGGCGGCCGCCGACAAGGCCGCACTCTTCAAGACCTACACCAAGATCCTCGCCCAGCGGCGCGGCTGGATGGCGACCTTCATGGCCAAGTGGTCGAAGGACTGGCCCGGCCAGTCCGGCCATATCCACTGCTCGCTGACCAAGGACGGCAAGGGCGTGTTCCACGACCCCTCCAAGCCGCACGGCATTTCCGACACCATGCGCTGGTGGATCGGCGGCCAGCAGGCCCTGCTCCCTGAACTGCTCGCGATGGTGGCCTGCACGGTCAACAGCTACACCCGCCTGATCCCTGGCTTCTGGGCGCCGACCGACGCCACCTGGGGCGTCGAGAACCGCACCTGCGCGCTGCGCGCCATACCGGGCTCGGAGAAGTCGCAGCGCGTCGAGTTCCGCATCGCCGCCGCCGACATCAATCCCTATATCGCGCTCGCCGCCGCGATCGGCGCCGGCCTGTGGGGCATCGAGAACCGGATCGAGCCGGATGCGCCGGTGGTCGGCAATTCCTATGCGAAGAAGCACCCGGCCAAGCGCCAGCTGCCGCGCACGCTGTGGGATTCGGCCCAGCGCCTGAAGGCCTCGAAGGCCGCCCGCTCGCTGTTCGGCGACACCTTCGTCGACCATTATGCCGCCACGCGCGAATGGGAAGAGCGCGAGTTCCGCCGCGCCATCACCGATTGGGAGATGGAGCGCTACTTCGAGATCATCTGATCGATCCCGTCGCCGCCCTGGGGCGCGGCCTTCGGGCCGCCCCTCCGCCACGCCGCTTCGCGCCGGCCTCCCCCGCCCGGCCCCTTGCGAAGACCATCGAGGTTCCGACATGTCCGCCAGAATCCAGTGCATCTCCCCCGTCGACGGCAGCCTCTATGTCGACCGCCCCGTCGCCACGCCGAGCGAGATCGACGCGGCGCTCGCCCGCGCCCGCGCCGCCCAGAAGGCCTGGCGCCGGGTCCCGGTCGGCGAGCGCGCCCGCCTCGTCGGCGGGCTGGTCGAGGCCATGAAGGCGATGGGCAACCGGATCGGCGAGGAACTCGCCTGGCAGATGGGCCGCCCGATCCGCTACGGCCAGGGCGAGCTGCGCGGTGTCGAGGAGCGCACCACCTACATGGTCGGCATCGCCGAGGAAGCGCTCGCCCCGGTGCTGCCGAAGGACGTGCGCCCCGGCTTCGAGCGCTACGTCACGCGCGATCCACTCGGCATCGTCTTCACCATCGCCCCGTGGAACTATCCCTATCTGACGACCGTCAACTCGGTCGTCCCGGCGCTGATCGCCGGCAATGCGGTGATCCTGAAGCATGCCGCGCAGACGCTCCTGGTCGGCGACCGCTTCCAGGAGGCCTTCGACCGGATCGGCCTGCCGGCCGGCCTGTTCCAGCACCTCGTCCTGTCGCACGACCAGACCATCGGGATTATCGCGGGCGGCCACGTCAACCATGTCGCCTTCACCGGCTCGGTCCCGGCCGGCCGCGCCATCGAGCGCGCCTGCGCCGGCACCTTCACGACCTGCGGCCTGGAGCTCGGCGGCAAGGACCCGGCCTATGTGATGGCCGACGCCAACCTGCCCTTCGCGGTCGAGAACCTGGTCGACGGCGCCTTCTTCAATTCCGGACAATGCTGCTGCGGCATCGAGCGCATCTATGTCCACGAGAGCCTCTATGACGGCTTCGTGCAGGGCTTCGTCGACCTGACCGCGAAATACGTGCTCGGCAGCCCGCTCTCCGCTGACACCACCCTCGGCCCGATGGCGCGCACCAACCTCGCCGACGTGGTCCGCCGCCAGACCGCCGAGGCGATCGCCGCCGGGGCCACCGCGCATCTCGATCCGAAGACCTTCCCGGAAAACCGCGACGGCTCGCCCTATCTGGCGCCGCAGGTGCTGACCGGGGTCGGCCACACCATGAGCGTGATGACGGAGGAGAGCTTCGGCCCGGTCGTCGGCATCATGAAGGTCAAGGACGACGCCGAGGCGATCGGGCTGATGAACGACAGCCCCTACGGCCTGACCGCCTCGATCTGGACCGAGGACGCGGCCGCCGCCAAGCGCGTCGGCGCGGAGGTCGAGACCGGCACGGTCTACATGAACCGCTGCGACTATCTCGATCCGGGCCTGGTCTGGACCGGCGTCAAGGATACCGGCCACGGCGCCGCCCTGTCGGCGATCGGCTACGACGCCTTGACCCGCCCGAAGAGCTACCACCTGCGCCTGACCACGAACTGAGCTGACGGCCGCCGGCCCGGCGGCCGAACCTCCCCCTTTTCGAAGAGACGCCCATGACGCTCCGCGCCAACTGGAACTACCCGACCGCCATCCGCTTCGGCGCCGGCCGCATCGCCGAGCTTGCCGATGCGCTCGCCGTCGCCGGCATCGCCCGTCCGCTGCTGGTCACCGATCCGGGCATCGCCCGGCTGCCGATGCTCGCCAAGGTGCTCGACGGCCTCGCCGCGGCCGGCCGCCCGGCCCTGGTCTTCTCCGACGTGAAGCCGAACCCGGTCGAATCCAACATCGCCGCCGGCGTCGCCGCCTACAAGGCCGGCGGCCATGACGGCGTGATCGCCTTCGGCGGCGGCTCGGCGCTCGACGCCGGCAAGGTCATCGCCTTCATGACCGGCCAGACCCGGCCGATGTGGGACTTCGAGGATATCGGCGACTGGTACACCCGCGCCGATCCGGCCGGCATCGCACCGGTCGTCGCCGTGCCGACCACGGCCGGCACCGGCTCGGAGGTCGGTCGCGCCGGCGTCATCACCAACGAGGCGTCGCACACCAAGAAGGTCATCTTCCATCCGAAGATGATGCCGATCGTCACCATCTGCGATCCGGAACTGACCGTCGGCCTGCCGGCCTTCCTGACCGCCGGCACCGGCATGGACGCGCTCGCCCATTGCCTGGAGGCCTATTGCGCGCCGGGCTATCACCCGATGGCCGAGGGCATCGCGGTCGAGGGCATGCGGCTGGTCAAGGAGTACCTGCCGCGCGCCGTCAAGGACGGCACCGATCTGGAAGCCCGCGCCCACATGATGTCGGCCGCCGCCATGGGGGCGACCGCCTTCCAGAAGGGCCTCGGCGGCATCCATGCCCTGAGCCATCCGGTCGGCGCGCTCTACGACACCCATCACGGCATGACCAATGCCGTGTTCATGCCCTACGTGCTGTTCTTCAACAAGAAGGCCATCAAGGACAAGATGGAGCGGCTCGCCCGCTGGCTCGACCTGGAGCGCGGCAACTTCGCCGCCGTGATGGACTGGGTGCTGGAGCTGCGCGAAGAGATCGGCGTGCCGCACACGCTGGCCGGCCTCAAGGTCGACGACGCCAAGGCCGACCTGATCGCCGAAATGGCCATCGTCGACCCGACCGCCGGCGGCAACCCGATCCCGCTCGACAAGGCCGGCGCGCTCGAGATCTTCGAGAACGCCATCCAGGGCGACGTGAAGAGCAAGATCGACTGATCGCGCCGGGCGGCGGCCCGACGAGGCACCGCCGCCCCCTCTTCTCGTCCGCCCCCTCGCCCGCACGGGTCGCCCCCCTGCCCTCTTGGCTTCTGTCAGCACCGGAGCGCCGCACCGCATGACCGACCTCGCAGCCCGCGCCGCGTCGCTCGCCTGCTGGTCGGGCCCGGTCAGCCCACGCCCGCTCTCCGGCGGCATGACCAACGCCAATTTCGTCGTCGAGGATCGCGGCGCGCGCTATGTCGTGCGCATCGGCGGCGACATTCCCCATCACGGCATCCTGCGCCGCAACGAGCTCGCCGCCAGCCGGGCCGCCGCCGAGATCGGCGTCTCGCCGCCGGTCTTCCATGTCGAGCCGGGCGCCCTGGTGGTCGGTTTCATCGACGGCCGCACCTTCAGACCTGAGGACGTGCGCGATCCGGCCAACCTGCCGCGCCTCGTCGATCTCGTCCGCCGCGCCCATACCGGGATCCCGAAGGCGCTGCGCGGTCCGGCGCCTTTGTTCTGGGTGTTCCATGTCCTGCGCGACTACGCACACACGCTGCGCGAGGCCGGCAGCCGGCATGCCGCGGCGCTGCCCGGGCTGATGGCCGATGCCGACCGGTTCGAGCTCGCTGTCGGGCCGGTCGACCTGATCTTCGGCCACAACGACCTGCTCGCCGCCAATGTCATCGACGACGGAAACCGGCTCTGGCTGGTCGACTGGGACTATGCTGGCTTCAACTCGCCGCTGTTCGATCTGGGCGGCCTCGCCTCGAATTCCGAGCTCGCTCCCGAAGCGTGCCGGGCGCTGATCGAGGCCTATTTCGAGCGTCCGCTCGACGACGCCCTCGCCTACCGCTTCGCCGCCATGACGGCCGCCTCGCTGCTGCGCGAAACGCTCTGGAGCATGGTCTCCGAGATCGCCAGCACGCTCGACTTCGACTACGCCGCCTACACGGCCGAGAATTTCGCCCGCTACGAGATCGCCCGCGCGGCCTTCGCCGCCATGGAGTCCGCATGACCGACCTCCCCTCCTCGGCCAAGATCGTCATCATCGGCGGCGGCATCGTCGGCTGTTCCACCGCCCTGCATCTCGGGCGGATGGGCCAGACCGACGTGATCCTGCTGGAACGCGGCCGGCTCACCTCCGGATCGACCTGGCACGCCGCCGGTCTGGTCGGCCAGCTCCGGACATCCGCCAACATCACCCGGCTGCTCGGCTATTCGGTCGATCTCTACAACCGCCTGGAGGCCGAGACCGGCCAGGCGACCGGCTGGAAGCGCAATGGCGGGCTCCGCCTCGCCTGCCGGCCGGAACGGATGATCGAGGTCAAGCGCCAGGCGACCACGGCACGCTCCTTCGGCCTCGACATGCATGTCATCTCGCCGAAGGAGGCGCAGGAGCTCTGGCCCCTGATGCAGGTCGACGACGTGGTCGGCGCCGCCTTCCTGCCGACCGACGGCCAGGCCTCGCCCTCCGACATCTCCGCAGCCCTCGCCAAGGGCGCCCGCATGGCCGGCGTGACCATCCGCGAGGGTGTCGCCGTCACCGGGATCGCGGTCGAGAATGGCCGGGTCGTCGCCGTTGAGACCGACCAGGGCCGCATCGCCTGCGAGAAGGTGGTCATCTGCGCCGGCCAGTGGGCGCGCGCGGTCGGCCGCATGGCCGGCGTCAACGTGCCTCTGGTCTCGATCCAGCATCAGTATGTCATCACCGAGCGCATTGCCGGCGTGACCCCGACCCTGCCGACGCTGCGCGATCCCGACCGGCTGACCTACTGGAAGGAGGAGGTCGGCGGGCTGGTGATGGGCGGCTACGAGCCCAACCCGAAGCTCTGGGACGTCGATCCGCCGCCCTCGCCGTTCGAGTTCCAGCTGCTGCAGCCGGATTTCGATCATTTCGAGCCGATCATGGAACTGGCGCTCGGCCGCGTGCCGGCGCTCGCCGAGGCCGGCATCAAGCAGATGATCAACGGGCCGGAGAGCTTCACGCCGGACGGCAACTTCATCCTCGGCGAGGCGCCGGAGGTGAAGAACGTTTTCGTCGGTGCCGGCTTCAACGCCTTCGGCATCGCGTCCGGCGGCGGCGCCGGCATGGCGCTGGCCGAATGGGTCGCCACCGGCACGCCGCCCTTCGACCTGTGGACCGTCGACATCCGCCGCTTCGGCCGCAACCATCACGATCTCGACTGGCTGCGCACCCGGACCATGGAGGCCTATGGCCGCCACTACACGATGGCCTGGCCGTCCGAGGAGCCCGAGGCCGGCCGACCGTTGCGCCGCTCGCCGCTCTACGACCGCCTGAAACAGGCCGGTGCCTGTTTCGGCGAGAAGCTCGGCTGGGAGCGTCCGAACTGGTTCGCCGATGCGGCCGCCAACGAGGAGCCGGTCGACCGCTATTCCTTCGAGCGCCCGAACTGGTTCGCCGCGGTGGCGCGCGAACACAAGGCGGCGCGCGACAGCGCGGTTCTGTTCGACCAGACCAGCTTCGCCAAGTTCGAGCTGGTCGGCCCCGATGCCGAGGCCGCGCTGTCCTGGATCTGCGCCAACGATGTCGCCAAGCCGGCCGGCCGCATCGTCTATACCCAGATGCTGAATGCCCGCGGCGGCATCGAGGCCGATGTGACCGTCACCCGGCTGGCGGCCGACCGCTACCTGATCGTCACCGGCACCGGCTTCGCCACCCACGATTTCCACTGGATCGCCGGCAACATCCCGGACGGGCTCGACGCCCGGCTGATCGACGTGACCTCGGCCCAGGCCGTGCTGGTGCTGATGGGGCCGCTGTCGCGCGCCATCCTGGAGACGCTGACCCGGGACGACATCTCCCACGCCGCCTTCCCGTTCGGACGCGCCAGGCGGCTCTCGGTGGCCGGCTGTCCGGTGCTGGCGCTGCGCGTCACCTATGTCGGCGAACTCGGCTGGGAACTGCATGTGCCGGTCGAATTCGCCGCCACCCTCTACGATGCGCTGCATTTTGCCGGCGACCCCTACGGCCTCGCCGATGCCGGCTACCGGGCGATCGAGACGCTCCGGCTGGAGAAGGGATACCGCGCCTGGGGGGCGGAGATCGGGCCGGATCACTCGCCGCTGGTCGCCGGCCTCGGCGGCTTCGTCAAGCTGAAGAGTGCCATCCCGTTCCTCGGCCGCGCGGCCCTGGAGGCCCAGGCGGCCACGCCGCTGCCGCGTCTGCTCGCCGGCTTCTCGGCCGATCCCACCGTCACGCTGCTCGGCCGGGAGACGATCTACCGCGACGGGGAGCGCGTCGGCTGGCTCGCCAGCGGCGGCTTCGGCCACACGGTCGGACGCGCGCTCGGCTACGGCTATGTCCGGCGGGCGGAAGGCGTCGACCGCGATTTTGTTCTTTCGGGCCGCTACGAACTGGACGTCGCCGGCGAGCGGGTGCCGGCAGAGGCGTTCCTGGAGCCGCCCTACGATCCGACCGGAATCAGAATCCGCGCATGATTAAGGCGCGGATCGCCTTCGGACTGGAGCCAATTCAAGGTGGGGAAGAAAGGCGGGCGGCCGATGCCGCCATTCGGGGAATGAAATTCCCGATTTCATCCCTTGTATGGAAAGTGCCTGCACCGATACCCGTGCTTTCCTGCTGAAATCGATCCCGGACCCCATTGCGCAGCTTGTCCGGTTGGGATTTGATCATCCGATCAGACGGGGGTGCCATGCATCCCCGGCATAGACGCGGCGGGCGCCCCGCCCGCCAGGAATCCGTCCGGACGGCGTTGCAAGCGACCGGTCCGCGACCATCGAGCTTCGAGCGAGGGAGAGCCGTTCCATGAAGTCAGTCCTGAAAACAGGCGTACTGGCCCTGTTTGCCGCCGCCATGCTGGGCGGTACCGCGGCCAGCGCGAAGACCCTGGTCTATTGCTCGGAAGGCAGCCCGGAGAACTTCACCCCGGCTCTCAACACGACCGGCACCTCCTTCGACGCGGCCCGTCCGGTCTACAACCAGCTCGTCGAGTTCGAGCGCGGCACCACGACCGTGGTCGGCGGCCTCGCCGAGAAGTGGGCCGTCTCCGAGGATGGCAAGACGATCACCTTCAATCTGCGCAAGGGCGTCAAGTTCCATTCCGGCGTGAACGGCTTCAAGCCGACCCGCGACTTCAACGCCGACGACGTGCTGTGGTCGTTCAATCGCCAGTGGAAGGATGATCATCCCTACCACAAGACCTCGGGCGGCAAATACGACTACTTCGACGACATGGACATGCCGAAGCTGCTCGAGTCGATCGAGAAGAAGGACGACTACACCGTCGTCATGAAGCTCAAGGAGGCCAACGCGCCGATCATGGCGAACCTCGCCATGGACTTCGGCACGATCCATTCGGCCGAATATGCCGACATGCTGCAGAAGGCCGGCAAGCTCGAGCAGCTCGACCAGATCCCGGTCGGCACCGGGCCGTTCCAGTTCGTCGCCTACCAGAAGGACGCGGTGATCCGCTACAAGGCCTTCGATGCCTATTGGGGCGGCAAGTCCAAGATCGACGATCTCGTCTTCGCCATCACGCCCGATCCGACCGCCCGCCTCGCCAAGCTGAAGAAGAACGAGTGCCAGGTCATGATCGCGCCGCGGCCGGCCGATCTTGAGGAGATCAAGAAGGACGCCAATCTCCAGCTCTTGAACCAGCCGGGCCTGAACATCGCCTACTGGGCCTTCAACACCCAGAAGGCGCCCTTCGACAAGAAGGAAGTCCGCCAGGCCTTCAACATGGCGATCGACAAGGCCGCCATCATCCGCGACGTGTACCAGGGCGCCGGCCAGGCCGCGAAGAACCTGATCCCGCCGACTATCTGGTCCTATAACGACAGCGTGAAGGACTATCCGTTCGATCCGGCCAAGGCCAAGGCCATGCTGGAGGCGGCCGGCGTCAAGACGCCGCTCGAGATCGACCTGTGGTGGATGCCGGTTCAGCGTCCGTACAATCCGAACGCCAAGCGCATCGCCGAGATGATGCAATCCGATCTCGCCAAGCTCGGCATCAACGCCAAGCTGGTCTCCTACGAATGGGGCGAGTATCGCAAGCGCATGCAGCAGGGCGAGCACCTGACCGGCCAGCTCGGTTGGACCGGCGACAACGGCGATCCGGACAACTTCTTCTTCCTGCGCGGCTGCACCGGCGCCCGCCCGGGCGGTCAGAACCTGACCAAGTGGTGCAACAAGGAGTTCGAGGATCGCCTGACCAAGGCGCGCGGCATTTCCGACGTGAAGGAGCGCACCAAGCTCTACGAGGAAATGCAGGCGATCATGAAGGAAGAGGCCCCGGACATGACCATCGCCCATTCGGTGGTCTACGAGCCGGTGCGCAAGGAAGTGAAGGGCTGGAAGATCTCGCCCTTCGGCCGGCATGAATTCTACGGCGTGGAACTGAACTGATCCCGATCCCGCCCGATGCATGAGGGAGGCCGGCGGGGGCGACCCTGCCGGCCTCTTTCGATACGGGACCCCGCCGGAGCGGACGGCGGACCGAATCTTGCTTTCCGACCGAAGACGCCGATCGAGGGAACCGCGACGCAGCCCCGTGCGGGCCGCCGCGGCTCGCCGACGCCATCCCAGCCCCGGCCGCCGGAGCCGTGCATGATCAAGTATTTCCTGCGCCGCCTGGCGCTGACCTTGCCGACCTTCGTGGCGCTGATGTTCGTGACCTTCGTGATGATCCGGCTGGTGCCGGGTGATCCGGTCGAGGTCCGCACCGGCGAGCGCGGCATTGCGCCCGAACGGCTGGCGCAGCTGCGCCACGAGATGGGGCTCGACCAGCCGATCTGGAAGCAGTTCGTCGACTATGTCGCCGGTCTGCTGCACGGCGATTTCGGCACCTCGCTGGTCACCTCCGAGAAGGTCCTGACCGAGTTCTCGGTCCTGTTTCCCGCCACGATCGAACTGTCGCTCTGCGCCATGCTGTTCGCCGTGCTGATCGGCGTGCCGGCCGGGGTCATCGCCGCCGTCAAGCGCGGCGGCCCGTTCGACCACGGCGTCATGGGCGCCTCGGTGATCGGCTTCTCGATGCCGATCTTCTGGTGGGGCCTCCTCCTGATCATGCTCGTGTCCGAGCGCTGGGGGCTGACCCCGGTCTCCGGCCGGCTCGACCCGATCAAGTTCTACTTCGACAGCGTGACCGGCTTCATGCTGATCGACAGCATCCTGTCCGGCCAGGAGGGCGCCTTCCAGGACGCCGTGCAGCACCTGATCCTGCCGACCATCGTGCTCGGCACCATCCCGCTGGCCGTGATCGCGCGCATCACGCGATCCTCCATGCTGGAGGTGCTGTCGGAGGACTATGTCCGCACCGCCCGCGCCAAGGGCCTGTCGCCGTTCCGGGTGATCGGCCTGCACGCGCTCCGGAACGCCATGATCCCGGTAGTGACCTCGATCGGCCTACAGATCGGGACCCTGCTCGCAGGCGCCGTGCTGACCGAAACGATCTTCTCCTGGCCCGGCGTCGGCAAGTGGCTGATCGAATCGATCGCCCGGCGCGACTACCCGGCCCTGCAGGGCGGCATCATGCTGATCTCGTCCATCGTCATCATGGTCAACCTGCTGGTCGACGTGATGTATGGCGCCATCAACCCGAGGCTCCGCCATGCCCGCTGACACCGCTGCCCCCGCCGGCGCCGCCGCCCGGCCCGCGGCGCCCCAGAGCCCGCTCGCGGAATTCTGGTCCTCCTTCACGGAGAATCGCGGCGCGGTCTTCGGCATGGTCGTGCTGGCGCTGATCGCGCTGACCGCCCTTTTCGCCGATTTCATCGCGCCCTATTCGCCGATCGAACAGTTCCGCGACTTCACCAAGCTGCCGCCGGTCTGGGACGATGCCGGTAACTGGCGCTTTCCGCTCGGCACCGACGCGCTCGGCCGCGACACGCTGTCCCGGCTGATCCACGGCGCGCGCATCTCGCTGTTCATCGGCCTGTCGGTGATGGTCGTTTCGGTGGTGATCGGCGTCTGCCTCGGCCTCGTCGCGGCCTTCGCGGGCGGCACGGTCGACAGCGTGATCATGCGTGTGATGGACCTGATCATCGCCGTGCCGAGCCTGGTGTTGTGCATCCTGGTCGTCGCCGTGCTCGGCCCGAGCCTGCCCAACACCATCTGGGCGGTGACCATCGTCTACCTGCCTCGCTATGTCCGCCTGGTGCGCGCCTCGGCCCTGTCCGAAATCGGCAAGGACTATGTCACCGCCGCCCGCGTCGTCGGCGCCGGCCGTCTGCGGCTGATGTTCGTGACCGTGCTGCCGAACTGCATCGCACCGCTGATCGTGCAGGCCGCCCTCGGCGTCTCCGACGCCATCCTGGAGGCCGCCGCCCTCGGCTTCCTCGGTCTCGGCGCGCAGCCGCCGACGCCCGAATGGGGCTCGATGCTGGCCGACAGCCGCGAATTCATCCGCTCCGATCCCTGGATCGTGACCCTGCCGGGTCTCGCCATCCTGATCACCGTCGTCTCCATCAACCTGATGGGCGACGGCCTGCGCGACGCGCTCGACCCGAAGCTGAAGCGGAGCTGAGGATGGAGGCGGCCGTCGTCGGCATGCTCGGCGCGCTCCTGGTCCTGATCCTGTCCAAGGTGCTGGATCGGGTCCTGGAGATGCGGCGACGGCACGACCGGACGCTGGACCTGCTGACGGCGCTCCACGCCGAGATCGTCGCCGGGACGGCCGCGGCGTCACTGCAGACCGACGACGAGGAAGCCCGCTACGCCGAAGAAAACGAGACGCCCTTCGCGCCGGCCGACGAGACCGATTTCGTGTTCGAATCGATCAAGTCGGACCTCTCCCTCCTCCCGGTCGAGGTCGCGCACGAAGTGGTGCTCTACTACAAGCTGGCCATGCGCTCGAACATCTACACCAACGACACCCGGCATCCGCTGTTTCAGCAGCAGACGCCCGACGAGAAGCGCAAATACATGAGAAACCTGGGTGCGCTCCTGAGGGAGCAGCAGGCCGCCGGTCTGGCGGCGCTGACCGCGATCGAAATGGCCAGCGCGATCCGGTTCGGCGCCGACCTCGGTCGGAAACGCCGCGTGCCGGGTTCAGATACGATCAACGAACGGACGGATCGGACCAGCCATGACAGCCACCTCGCATGAGCGGACCGTCCCGGCCCGCCTTTCGATCTCAATATAGTCGCTAACCGAGGCTCGTTCCATGCCCCTTCTCGAGATCGAGAACCTCACCGTCGAGTTCGAGACGCGATCCGGCCTGTTCCGGGCCGTCGACCGCATCTCGCTGACGGTCAATCCGCGCGAGATCGTCGCCATCGTCGGGGAATCGGGCTCCGGCAAGTCGGTCGCCATGCTGGCCGTGATGGGGCTCCTGCCCAAGACCGCGCGGGTCACGGCCGACCGGATGACCTTCGAGGGGCGCGATCTTCTGAAGCTGACCTCGTCGGAGCGACGACGGATCATCGGCAAGGATGTCGCGATGATCTTCCAGGAGCCGATGACCTCGCTCAATCCCTGCTTCACGGTCGGCTTCCAGCTCGGCGAGAGCCTCGCCACACATCTCGGCCTCGGCCGCGGCGAACGCAAGCGCCGGTCGATCGAACTGCTGGCCCAGGTCGGCATCCCGGAGCCCGAGAGCCGTCTCGCCGCCTTTCCGCATCAATTGTCGGGCGGCATGAGCCAGCGCGTCATGATCGCCATCGCGATCGCCTGCTCGCCCAAGCTCCTGATCGCCGACGAGCCGACGACGGCGCTCGACGTCACCATCCAGGCGCAGATCCTCGATCTCCTGGTCTCGCTGCGCGACAAGACCGGCATGGGCCTCGTCCTGATCACCCACGACATGGGCGTGGTCGCGGAGACCTCCGAGCGGGTCGTCGTCCAGTATGCCGGCCAGCAGGTCGAGGAGGCGACGACGCGCGCTCTCTTCGCCGATCCGCACCACCCCTATACCAACGCGCTCCTCGCCGCCCTGCCCGAGCGGGCCCGCGAGCGACGCCTGCCCTCGATCCCCGGCATGGTGCCCGGCCAGTTCGACCGGCCGCCCGGTTGCCTGTTCGCGCCGCGCTGCGGCTTCGCCTTCGAGGCCTGCCGCACCACGCCGCCGGTCCGGGCACGGGCCGACCTCGGCTTTGCGCTCTGCCACACGCCGCTGGTCGGCGGCCTGCCCACGCCCCAGAACCTGCCGAAGGGCGTTGCCTTCGCCGAGCCCGGAAAGGTCTCCGCATGACCGCGCCCGACGCGCCCGTCCTCGAAGCCCGCGACCTGCACCGGACCTATCAGGTCAGCCGCGGCATGTTCGCCCCGACCGCCGACGTGAAGGCGGTCGCCGGCATCTCCTTCTCGGTCCGGCCGGGCAAGACGCTGGCGGTGGTCGGCGAATCCGGGTCCGGCAAGTCGACGCTCGGCCGCATGCTGACGCTGATCGAGACGCCGACCGACGGCCGCCTCGCCATCGACGGCATCGACGTGACTGGCTCGACCGGCGCGACCCTGAAGGCCTTGCGCCGCAAGGTGCAGATGGTGTTCCAGAACCCCTACGGCTCGCTCAATCCGCGCCAGACCATCGCCGACACGCTGGAGGAGCCGCTGCTCGTCAACGGCATGGGCGGATCGTCGGACGAGCGCCGGGCGGCCGCGCTCGACATGCTCGAACGGGTCGGCTTGCGCCGGGAACATGCCCGCCGCTATCCGCACATGTTCTCCGGCGGCCAGCGCCAGCGCATCGCTATCGCGCGCGCCCTGATGCTCAGGCCGAAGATCCTGGTGCTCGACGAGCCCGTGTCGGCGCTGGACGTCTCGGTGCGCGCCCAGGTTCTGAACCTGATCTCTGATCTGCAGACCGAGTTCGGCCTCGCCTATGTGTTCATCAGCCACGACCTGTCGGTCGTGCGCCACATCGCCGACGACGTGCTGGTGATGTATCTCGGCCGCGTCGCCGAATATGGCCCGCGCGACGCGATCTTCGCCGATCCGCGCCACCCCTATACGCGGGCGCTGCTGTCCGCGACCCCGGTCGCCGATCCGACCGCCCGCAAGGAGCGCATCATCCTGAAGGGCGAACTGCCGTCGCCCTTCTCGCCGCCGCCCGGCTGCGTCTTCAACCCGCGCTGCCCGCTGGTCTTCGACCGCTGCCGCCGCGAGCGACCCGAACTGGAGGGCGTCGTCCATCAGGCCGCCTGTTTCGCGACCGCTCCGGCTCCGGTAGGGTGACGCCTCCGACAGAGAGGGACGCCCCCGCAAAGGGGGACGCCCCCGCAATCCGAGTGAAACTCCCGATGCTGCCGTTCGATTTCCGCCAATGGGCGCGCCGCGCCGCCGATTGGGCGGTCGACTATCTCGCCACCGTGCGCGAGCGCCCGGTGCGCGCCCAGACCGCGCCCGGCGCGATCCACCAGGCGATCCCGGCCGAGCCGCCGCTCCAGGGCGAGCCCATGGAGGCGATCTTCGCCGATCTGGACCGGACCATCCTGCCCGGCATGACGCATTGGCAGCATCCGCGCTTCTTCGCCTATTTTCCGGCCAATTCCAGCCCGCCGGCGGTGGTCGCCGAGTTCGTGACCGCCGCGATGGCGGCGCAATGCATGCTGTGGCAGACCTCGCCGGCGGCGACCGAGCTTGAAGCGCGCATGATGGAATGGCTGCGCGGCATGATCGGCCTGCCGCCGAGCTTCGCCGGCGTGATCCAGGATTCGGCGACCAGCGCGACTTTTGCGGCCGTGTTGACCGCCCGCGAGCGCGCGCTCTCGTATCTCGGCAACACGGTCGGCCTGTTCGGCGCGACACCGCTCCGGGCCTATTGTTCGGCGGAGGCGCATTCCTCGGTCGACAAGGCGATCCGGATGGCCGGCATCGGCCACCAGAATCTCGTCAAGCTGCCCACGGCCGGCCCGCTCTGCAGCCTGGATGTCGCCGCCCTCGACGAGCAGATCCGCGAAGACAAGGCCGCCGGCATGACGCCGTTCCTGATCGTCGCGTGTCTCGGCGGCACCTCGGTCGGCGCGGTCGACGACATCGCCCGCGTCGCCGATGTGGCGCGCCGGCACGGCATCTTCCTGCATGTCGATGCCGCCTGGGCCGGCTCGGCGATGATCTGCCCGGAATTCCGCCATTTCATGCGCGGCGCGGAGGCGGCCGACAGCTTCGTCTTCAATCCGCACAAGTGGCTCTTCACGAATTTCGACTGCTCGGCCCATTTCGTGAAGGATCCCAAAGCCCTGACCTATACGCTCGGGCTGCGGCCGGCCTATTTGCGCACCCTCGGGCTCGGCGACAACGAGATCGCCGGCGTCACCGACTACAACGAATGGTCGGTGCCGCTCGGCCGCCGCTTCCGGGCGCTGAAGCTGTGGTTCGTGATCCGCCACTACGGCGTCGAGGCGCTGCGCGCCAAGATCCGCGACCATGTCGCCTGGGCGCGCGAACTGGCCGGCCTGGTCGACGCCGACCCGGATTTCGAACTGACCTCGACGCCGGTCCTGGCCCTGTTCAGCTTCCGCTACCGCCCGCGCGGCTTCGACGGCGACGCCGCCGCGCTCGACCGGCTGAACACGGACCTCATCGAGGCGATCAACGCCGACGGCCGCATCTACCTGACCCAGACCCGCCACCAGAACCGCTTCGTCATCCGCGTCCAGGTCGGCCAGACTGACACCACCCGCGCCGACGTGCTCATGGTCCTGGACGTGGCCCGCGAACTGGCGGCCCGGATCGGCCGGGAGGGGTGACGGATCGCTCCATCGGTGCATCACTGCCAACTTGTCGTGTCATCATACAAGCTGCTATAGAACGGCACCGGCCGCGAAGCGCCGGGCAGCGACAGGACGAGGCCGGGACGCCATGGACATCCGCTATTCGACCCACGCGGCCGACTATCCGGCCTACGACACCGCGACGCTCCGGGCGCGCTATCTGATCGACGGCGTCTTCGCGCCCGGCGCGATCCGGATGACCTACTGCCACGACGACCGCATGGTCGTGGCCGGCCTGATGCCGGTCGGCGCACCGCTCCGGCCCGAGGGCGGCGCGATGTTCGGCGGCCTCGGCTTCTTCGACCGGCGCGAGGCCGGCATCTTCGTGATCGCCGGCACCGGCCGGATCACCGTCGACGGCACCGCCTACGATCTCGTCGAGGCCGACGCGCTCTATATCGGCAAGGGCGCCAGGGACGTCGCCTTCGAAAGTCCGGACCCGGCCGATCCGGCCAAGTTCTATCTGGTCAGCGTGCCGGCGCACCGCGCCTGCCCGACCCGGGCGATCCGCAAGGCCGATGCGCGCACGCTGGAACTCGGCACGGTGCGCGACGCCAACAAGCGCCAGCTGCGCCAGTATCTGCATCCGGATGTGATCGAGACCTGCCAGCTGTGCATGGGCCAGACCGATCTCTATGAGGGCAGCGTCTGGAATACCTATCCGTGCCATACCCACGAACGGCGCATGGAGGCCTATCTCTATTTCGGGCTCGGCGAGGACGGCCGCGTCTTCCATTATATGGGCAAGCCGGACGAGACGCGGCATCTGGTGCTCGGCAACGAGCAGGCGGTGATCTCGCCGTCCTGGTCGATCCACATGGGCTCGGGCACGCGCAACTATTCCTTCATCTGGGCGATGGCCGGCGAGAACCAGGAATTCACCGACATGGACATGGTCAAGCCGCAGGACCTGCGCTGACCCGCCGCACAAGAGGGCGATCGCCGTGAAGCTGTTCGATCTTTCCGGCCGCGTGGCCATCGTCACCGGCGCCTCGACCGGGCTCGGCCGCGGCATGGCGCAGGGTCTCGCGGAGGCGGGTGCCGACATCGTCGGCATCGCCCGGTCGGACCAGTCGGCGACCGCCGCCGGCGTCGAGGCCGCCGGGCGCCGCTATTGCGCCATCGCGGCCGACCTCGCCAGCGCGGATGCCGGCGACACGATCCGCGAGGCCGTCGCGGCTTTCGGGCGGGCCGACATCCTGATCAACAATGCCGGCATGATCCGGCGGGCGGATTCGCTCGACTTCACCGAGAGCGACTGGGACGCGGTCATCGACCTGAACCTGAAGTCGATCTTCTTCCTGTCGCAGGCTTTCGCCCGCCATTGCGTCGCCGCCGGGCAGCCGGGCAAGATCATCCACATCGCCTCGATGCTGTCCTATCAGGGCGGCATCCGCGTGCCGGCCTATACGGCGGCCAAGAGCGGGCTCCTCGGCCTCGCCCGGATCATGGCCAACGAATGGGCGAAGCACCACATCAACGTCAATGCGATCGCACCCGGCTACATGGTCACCGACAACACCGCCGCGATCCGCGCCGACGCCACCCGCAATGCCGAGATCTCGGCGCGCATTCCGGCCGGGCGCTGGGGCGAGCCGGCCGATCTCGCCGGTGCCGCGGTCTTCCTGGCCTCGGCTGCCTCCGACTATGTCCACGGAACCTGCCTGCCGGTCGACGGCGGCTGGCTCGCGCGCTGAGGCGACAGGCGACCTCGCCGGGTCTGATGCCGTTCGGCATGCCGTTGCTTGCACATGACTTTGCTTGCGCCAGCTTTGACTTGCGCAAGCCATTTCCGATCGGAGCCTGTCGCTCCGGCCGGGTCTTGCTCTGAAGGGAGACGACATGGTGACGGTCGACAAGGCGGCGCCTTTCGGCAAGGCGGCCGAAATCGCCTGGCAGGATCTGGGCGCCGGCGTGAGGCGGCGCATCCTGTGTTTCGACGATCATCTGATGGTGGTCGAGGTCGCTTTCGAGAAAGGCGCCATCGGTGCGCTGCACAGCCATCCGCACCGGCAGGCGAGCTATGTCCAGTCCGGCCGGTTCGAACTGACCATCGACGGTCAGACGGCCGAACTCGGTCCGGGCGACGTCTATTTCGTCTCCCCGGACCTGGTCCACGGCGCCGTTGCGCTGGAACCCGGCGTGCTGGTCGACGTGTTCACGCCGGCGCGGGAAGATTTTCTTTGATCGCCTGAGGGGGACAGAAGGGGCCGGTTCGACCCGTCCCCCGCCCGTCGGCACCCCGGCTTCACGGCATCAGCTTCAGCGCGTCGGCGAAGAAGGTCGGGGCGCCGAAATTGCCGGACTTCAGCGCCAGCACCATCGGCCCGCCGGCGATCCCGAGGGCATGCAACACCGGCACGCCGGGCGCGATTTCCGGGCCAAGCCGGAAGGCCGGGATGGCCAGCCGCTCGACGACCGCGCCGGAGGTCTCGCCGCCGGCGACGACCAGCCGCCGCACGCCGCGCGCCACCAGGGCCTCGGCGATGCGCGCCATGCCGGCTTCGATCGCGTGGCCGGCCGCGTCGCGACCGAACTTCGCCTGCACGGCGGCCACCTCTGCCGGCGTGCCGCTGGACGCGACCAGCACCGGGCCGGCGCCGAGGCGTTCGGCCGCGAAGGCGATCGCCCGGTCGGTCTCGGCGATGCCGTCGGTCACCAGCCGCCCGGCATCCAGCCGCAGCACCGGCATGATCCGCTCGGCCTCGGCGATCTGGCCGAGGGTCGCCTGGGAGCAGGACCCCGCCAGGCAGGCCGCCGGTCCGCCGACCACCTCAAGCCCGGCCGTGCCGGTCGCGGCGGCACTCACCCGCCCAGATGCGACCAGCGCCCGGGCGATGCCGAGGCCGAGGCCGGAGGCGCCGGTCGAGACCCGGTGGGTCATCGCGACCCGGCCGAGGGTTTCGAGATCGGCGTCCTCGATGGTATCGGCGATCGCGGCACCCTTGCCCTCCTGGACGAGCGCCGCGAGCCGCGCCGCCACCGCCGCAGCCCCGGCCGCGATGGTCTTGCGGTCGACCAGGCCGACGCCGGAGCGGCTCTGCCGCGCCAGCACGCGCACCAGATTGGCGTCGGTCATCGGGTTGAGCGGATGGTCCTTCAGCGGGCTTTCGTTCAGCGGCAGGGCGCCGACGAAGAGATGGCCCTGGTAGATGGTGCGGCCGGCCTCCGGAAAGGCCGAATTGACGATCGCAATCGGCTCGCCGGCCCGCGCGCGCAGCGCGTCCGTGACCGGGCCGATATTGCCGTCGTCGGTGGAATCGAAGGTCGAGCAGACCTTGTAGAGGACGTGGCCGGCGCCCTGGCCGCGCAGCCAGGTTTCCGCCTGCAGGGCTGCCGCGACGGCGTCCGCCGCCGGCACCGAGCGGATCTTGAAGGCGCAGACGATGGCGTCGATCTCCGGCAGGGCGAGCCCTGCATCGGGCACGCCGATCGTCTGTACGGTGCGCAACCCGGCCTTGGCCAGACTGTTGGCGAGATCGGAAGCGCCGGTATAGTCGTCGGCGATGCAGCCGAGGGCGAGCGTCACGACCGGGCTCCGCGATAGGGCGCGAACCACTTGAGCCCGTCGAGCGTGGCGCCGCGCGGGCGGTATTCGCAGCCGACGAAGCCCTGGTAGCCGAGCCGGTCCAGCTCTGCGAACAGGAACGGATAGTTCAGTTCGCCACCGTCCGGTTCGTGCCGGCCGGGCGGATTGGCGATCTGGACATGGCCGGTCAGCGGCATCAGCCGCTCCAGCCCCTTGGCGACATCGCCATGGATGATCTGGCGATGGTAGATGTCGAATTGAAGCTTGACATTGCCGAGCCCCATCTCGCCGATCAGCGCCGCGGTGCGGTTGAAATCGTTGAGGAAATAGCCCGGCATGTCGCGCCCGTTGATCGGCTCCAGGAGAAGGTCGATGCCTGCCTCGGCGAGCCGGCCGGCGGCATGCTCGACCGAGCGCCGATAGGTGGCGATGGCGACGGGATCGTCCGGCGCGGCCAGGCCGGCCATGATGTGAATGCGCTTGACGCCGGTCGCGGCCGCATAGTCGAGCGCCTTGGAGACGCCGGCCTGGACCTCGGCGAAGCGCTCCGGCAGGGCGGCGAGGCCGCGTTCGCCGGCCGCCCAGTCGCCCGGCGGCATGTTGAACAGCGCCTGGGTCAGGCCGTTGCGGCTCAGCCGTTCGGCGACGATCTCGGGCGGATGATCGTAGGGGAACAGGAATTCCACCGCCGTGAAGCCGGCTTCGGCCGCCGCGTCGAAGCGGTCGAGAAAGCCCCACTCGTTGAACATCATGGTCAGATTGGCGGCGAAGACCGGCACCGGCCCCTCCCCTGGCGTTGGAACGGCCGGGGCGTGATCGCCGCCGGCCCGGATCGATCTGTCGATGCGCGCCCCGCGGCGAGGCGCGGGCCTACTCCGCCGGCCCGCCGGGCTGCGGCAGACGGGTCCCGGAGAGCTGCGCATAGGTGCGGGCGACCGAGCTGTCGTCGTCGCGGCCGAAGCCGAGGCCGGCGCTGGCGAGATACATCTGCAGCGCCGCGGCTGCGATCGGTGCCGGGAAGCGCTCCGCGCGCACCATGTCCTGCACGATGCCGAGATCCTTGACGAAGATCTCGATCGCCGAGAGCGGCCGGTAGTCGCCGGCGAGGATGTGCGGCACGCGGTTCTCGAACATCCAGCTGTTGCCGGCCGAGCCCGTGATCACCTCGTAGACCTTGTCGAGATCGAGCCCCAGCTTGGCGGCGAGCGCCACCGCCTCGCCGGCCGCCGCGATATGCACGCCGGCCAGGAGCTGGTTGATCATCTTGAAAGAGGCGCCGATCCCGGCCGCGTCGCCGAGTTCGTGCACCTTGGCGGCCATGGCGTCGAGTGCGCCGCGCGCGGCCGCGAAGGCCGCCGGCGTGCCGGAGGCCATCACGGTCAGTTCTCCCTTGGCCGCCCGGGCCGCGCCGCCCGAGATCGGCGCATCGAGATAGTGCCGGCCGGTCGCCTCCAGCCCCGCGGCGAGACGGCGGGCGACCGCCGGATCCATCGTCGCCGAGGAGACGAAGACCGCGCCTTCCGGCATCGCCGCGGCGACGCCGCCGGGAGCGAACAGCACCGCCTCCGTCTGCGCCGCATTGACCACCACGCAGACGACCACCGCGGCGTCGGCGGCGGCCTCCGCCGGGCTCGCCGCGCCGCGGCCGCCCTCGGCGACGAAGCGGGCGACGGCATCCGGGTTCACG
Source organism: Prosthecodimorpha staleyi (assembly GCF_018729455.1). Taxonomy (NCBI): domain Bacteria; kingdom Pseudomonadati; phylum Pseudomonadota; class Alphaproteobacteria; order Hyphomicrobiales; family Ancalomicrobiaceae; genus Prosthecodimorpha; species Prosthecodimorpha staleyi. The sequence continues at coordinate 327,926 of NZ_JAHHZF010000003.1, forward strand.
TCGGTGCCGGCGACATCGAAGCCGGCGCGGCGCAGCGACTGGGCCATGCCGAAGCCCATCGAGCCGAGGCCGATGACGGCCGCGCGGGCGGCCCCGGAGGCGGCCCGCGGGGTGGCCAGCGGGGTGGAATGGGTGCTCATTCCTTCACGGCTCCGGTCATCGAGGCCACGTAGTAGTCGACGAAGAAGGAATAGAGGATCACCACCGGCAGCGAACCGAACAGGGCGCCGGCCATCAGCGAACCCCACTCGAACACGTCGCCGCGCACCAGTTCGGTCAGAACGCCGACCGGGATGGTCTTGTTCTCCGAAGACTGGATGAAGGTCAGCGCGTAGATGAACTCGTTCCAGGACAGCGTGAAGGCGAAGATGCCGGCGGAGATCAGACCCGGGACGGCGAGCGGCAGCAGGACCTTGGTCAGGATCTGCCAGCGCGAGGCGCCGTCGATCAGGGCGCATTCCTCAAGCTCGTAGGGGATCGAGCGGAAGTAGCCCATCAGCAGCCAGGTGCAGAAGGGGATCAGGAAGGTCGGATAGGTGAAGATCAGCGCCAGCTTGGTGTCGTAGATGCCGAGCCCGAAGATCAGCAGCGCCAGCGGGATGAACAGGATCGACGGCGGCACCAGATAGGCGAGGAAGATGCCGAGGCCGACCCAGCGCGAGCCGAAGAAGCGCAGACGCTCGATCGCATAGGCCGCAAAGACCGAGGCGACGAGGGCGAGCGCGGTCGCGCAGACCGACACGACGACCGTGTTCCAGAGCCAGCCCGGATAGGAGGTTTCGAACAGCAGATACTTGATGTGCTGCAGCGTCGGCTCGACCACCCAGAAGGGCGAATAGTGCTCGTAGTCGGTCAACTGGTCGTTCGGCTTCACCGCCGTGATCGCCATCCAGTAGAATGGGAACAGCAGCACGAAGATGAAGCAGGCCAGCGGCAGATAGGTCACCAGGATGCGCCGCGGCAGGCTGTCGAGATAGTCCATGCCGACGGTGTCGTCGGAGGCCGTCGCGGCGGTTGCGGAGGCGGGGGGCGCGGAGGTCATGGGCTTTCTCCTCAGTCCGAGCCGCCCTGCTGCCACTTGCGGCGCTGCAGGCCGAAGAAGCTGAACAGGATGGCGGCGAGCAGGAACGGGATCATGGCGACCGCGATCGCGGCACCCTCGCCGAGCTGGCCGCCGGGAATGGCGCGCTGGAACGAGAGCGTGGCCATCAGGTGGGTCGCGTTGACCGGCCCGCCCTTGGTGAGCACGTAGATGAGCTGGAAGTCGGTGAAGGTGAACAGGACCGAGAAGGTCATCACCACCGAAATGATCGGCGACAGCATCGGCAGCGTCACATAACGGAAGCGCTGCCACGGCGTGGCGCCGTCCAGCGTCGCGGCCTCATGCAGCGACGGCGAGATGGTCTGCAGGCCGGCCAGCAGCGAGATGGCGACGAACGGGATGCCGCGCCAGACATTGGCGGCAATCACCGAGGCGCGCGCCATGTTCGCCTCGCCCAGGAAGTTGATGTAGTGGTCGATCACGCCGAGCTTGATCAGCGACCAGCTGACGATCGAGAACTGGCTGTCGTAGATCCACCAGAAGGCAATGCCGGACAGGACCGTCGGCACGACCCAAGGCAGCAGCACGATGGCGCGGAAGAAGGCCTTGAACGGCAGGTGCTGATTGAGGATCAGCGCCAGCCAGAGCCCGAGGCCGAATTTCAGGATCGACGCCGTGATCGTGTAGAGCAGCGTGTTGAAGACCGAGAGCCAGAAGACGGCGTCGATCCAGAGAAACTGATAGTTCTCCAGGCCGATGAACTGACCGGTCCGGCCGATGCGGGCGTCCGTGAAGCCGAGCCAAACTCCGAGCCCGAGCGGATAGGCCAGGAAGCAGATCAGGAAGACGCCGGCCGGCAGCATGAAGGCCAGGCCGAGCGCATTGCGGCTCTGCCCGAGGCGCGACAGGAATGAAGGGGGTGCGGGCGCGCGTCCGGCCGTGCCGGCGTGATCCGTCATGGTCTGGCTCCGTTGCGGGCACCTCGGCCCGAAGGGCGCAAGGCACGCAAAACAAACCCCGGCGCGCATGGACTGCGCACCGGCAGGCTCTCATTTCGGGATGGGAACGGACGCGGCCCCGCCGCATCCGTTCTCAGCCGATCAAACGCGGTAGTAGCGGTTGATGCGGGCCTCGGCCCGCTTGATCGCGTTCTCCGGCGTCTGGGCACCCGTCACGGCCTCGGCGAACATGTCGACCAGCACGTAGTCGGCCATGACGCCGGCCGAGGCATAGCCGAGCGGGCCGGCATAGCCGTTCGGGCGCAGGGTCTCCGAGGCCTTCGCGTAGGCCGCGTGGTTCTTGTCCGAAGTCCAGATCGGGTTCGAGGCAAAGGCCTTGAGCGGCTGGCAGCAATAGGCCGAGGAGCCCTGCAGCCAGGCATTCATCTGCTCGGGCTGGTACATGAATTCCAGGTAGGCCATGCAGGCCTGCGGGAACTTGGTGTGCTTGAAGGTGGCGATCGAGGTCGTCTGATGGAGCTCGATCGACTGGCCGACCGGGCCGACCGGGAAGTTGGTCGTGCGGATGTCGGCCGCCATCTCGGCGAGCTTCGGATCGTTCTTGGCCGCGTAATAGAGCGACACGCCGTTCGCCGTCAGCGAGATCTGGTTGGCCAGGAAGGCGCGGTTGTTGTTGATGTCGAGCCAGCTCTCGGTGCCCGGGATGAAGGTCCCGTAGAGCTCCTTGGCATAGTTGATGGCGGCGAGCGTCTCGGGGCTGTTGATCGCCACCTTGCCGTTCTCGTCGACGGTCTTGCCGCCATGGCTCCAGAGCAGCCAATGGGCATAGTTGTTGCCGTCGCCGACGGCCTTACCGTGCGGGAAGCCGGCCGGGGTGCCCTTGGCCTTGAGGGCCTTGCAGAGTTCCAGGAAGCCCTTGGTGTCCTTCGGGAATTCCGAGAAGCCGGCCGCCTTCATGTGGCTTTCGCGATAGCAGATCGCGTTGCCGATCGCCGCGAGCGGCATGGCCACGAACTTGCCGTCACGCTTGGCGTAGCCCTCGAGGCCCGGATACCAACCGCCGCCGTCGGCGCCGAGCTTGTTGGCGAGAGCGGACACGTCGACCAGCTTGTCCGGATACTGCTGGGCGTCGTCGAACCACACCCACACCATGTCCGGACCGGCGCCCATATTGGCGGCCACCGCGGACTTCGGACGGATGTCCTCCCACGATTCCTTGTCGATCCGGACTTCGACGCCGGTCTTCTCGGTGAACTTTTTGGTGTTGGCGAGCCACGCGTCCTCGTCGCCCTTGACGAAGGGCGCCCAACGCAGGACGCGCAGCGAGGCGCCCTTCTCCGGGGTGAAGCTCGACGCAGTCTGCGCAAAGGAGGGCATCGCGCCGAGGAGCGGCAGACCGGCCGCACCGACGGCGGCGCCGAGGAGAAGTTCGCGACGATTGACCGACATGGATATTTCCTCCGCTTTGTGTTTTGGGACTTCCGCTTTCCGGCGGCCGACCGATCGGACGGTCCGACAGAGCGGTATTCCGACTGGGAGTAAAGTCCGATCAGAGCCATCCACCCTGAACGGACAAATCGTGCGTAAAAAATTATTTACGACACAAGGTCCGATGCCTTCGGATCGGACGGTGGACTAGAGTCGCAGACCGCTTTCGGCATCGAAAAGATGCGTGATGCTCGGATCGACCGAGATCGTCAGCGTGTCGCCCGGCCGCGCCGCGATCCGCTCGCGGAACACGCAGGTCATTTCCTGACCGGCGAAATGGACCACCACATGGGTCTCCGCGCCGGTCGGCTCGGTCACCACCACCTTGGCGGGCTGGCCGTTCGGGTCGAGGCGGACATGTTCGGGCCGGATGCCGAACACGGCCGGACGGCCGTCCGACCCGGCAGGCACCATGGCGAGCGGCAGGGTGGTGCCGTCATTGGCCACGAAGGTTGCCGGATTGCCGGCCTTGATCTTGCCCTTGAGCATGTTCATGGCCGGCGAGCCGATGAAGCCGGCAACGAACAGATTGGCCGGGCGATCGTAGAGTTCGAGCGGGGCACCGACCTGCTCGACGATGCCGTCATGCATGACCACGATCTTGTCGGCCATGGTCATGGCCTCGATCTGGTCATGGGTGACGTAGACCGTCGTGGTCTTCAGGCGCTGGTGCAGTTCCTTGATTTCGGTGCGCATCTGCACGCGCAGCTTGGCGTCGAGATTGGACAGCGGTTCGTCGAACAGGAAGACCTGCGGATCGCGCACGATGGCACGGCCCATGGCGACGCGCTGGCGCTGGCCGCCGGACAGCTGGCGCGGATAGCGGTCGAGCAGCGGGGTCAGCGAGAGAATTTCGGCGGCGCGCTTGACGCGCTGGTCGATCTCGGACTGCGGCGCCTTCCGCAACTTGAGCGAGAAGGCCATATTGTCGGCGACCTTCATATGCGGATAGAGCGCATAATTCTGGAACACCATGGCGATGTCGCGTTCCTTCGGCGGCACGTTGTTGACCACGCGGTCGCCGATCAGGATGTCGCCGGAGGTGATGTGCTCAAGTCCTGCGATCATGCGCAGCAACGTCGACTTCCCGCAGCCCGATGGGCCGACAAGAATGACGAATTCACCTTCGCGAATTTCGACGTCGACACCCTTGATGATGCTGACCGCGCCGAAGGATTTCCGCACGTCGCGGATCTGAACGGAAGCCATTGCCGAAAGTCTCCTCCCGTGCCGCCTGGCTGCGGCATTCGATTGCCGCCTTTTTCTTTTTATAAGTTGGCAGCGCTGCCAATGCTGTTAACATGCCGTTGGATTGGCGCCAAGCCCCTTGCGGTAGAATCCGTTGTGGGCTCAGGAGACGCCGACCGCAGCGCGACCCGACGTGAGATCGGGCGCGAGGGAGGGACGATCGAATGGTGATCAACGACCGGGAGCGGCCGGTTCCTGCCGTGACCATCGCCGACGTGGCCCGCTTGGCCGGGGTCGGCGAGAGCACCGTTTCGCGCGTGCTGCGCCGGAGCGGTTCCTATTCGGAGGAGACGCGCGACAAGGTTCTGCGTGCGGTATCGGCGCTCGGCTACGTTCCCAATCGAATCGCCGGGGCGCTGGCGTCGACCGAGTCGGATCTGGTCGCGCTGATCGTGCCGTCGCTGGCCAACATCGTCTTTCCGGACGTCCTGCGCGGCGCCTCCGTCGCGCTGGAGTCGAGCGGCTTCCAGTCGGTCATCGGGGTGACCGACTATGAGGAAGCGCGCGAGGAGGATCTGATCGCCTCGGTGCTCGCCTGGCGGCCCCGCGCCCTGATCCTGGCCGGGCTCGAGCATACCGACCGTTCACGGGCCATGATCGCGGCGAGCGGCGTTCGCGTGGCCGAGGTCCTGGATCTCGACGGCCAGGGCATCGACCATGTGGTCGGGTTCAGCCAGCATGCCGCGGGTCGGGATACGGCCCGCCACCTGGTCGGGCGCGGCCGGCGCCGTCTGGCCTATCTGGGCATCCGGCTGCCGGGCGACAGTCGGGCGCGCAAGCGCCACGAGGGCTTCCTGGCCGGACTGGCGGAAGCGGGGCTGTCGCCTGCCGATCAGGAATTCGTACCCGCCCCCTCCTCGGCCGAAGCCGGCCGCATCGGGCTCGCCACCCTGCTGGCGCGCACGCCGGACCTCGACGCGGTCTATTTCGTCAACGACGACATGGCGATCGGCGGCTACTTCCACTGCCTCGCCGAGGGCATCTCCGTGCCGGACCATCTCGCCCTGTTCGGCTTCAACGGCCTTGAGGTCGGCCAGGCCCTGCCCCAACCCCTGTCGACCATCCGCACGCCGCGTTATCGCGCCGGCGAAGTGGCGGCGGGCCTTCTGCTGGCCCAGGCCCCGGCAACGATCGTCGATACCGGATACGAACTGGTCCCGGGGGCCACATCGTGATAATCATATACGTATAACCCCCTAAGCCGTTTGCAGTGCGCAAATCATGTTGCACTGCAGCAAAAGCCATCCTATATTGGTTTCAGTCGAACGGAGATGCCCCATCAAAGGTGGATTTCCGGCGGTCGCAACGCGGCCGACAGACCGAAACCCAGGAGGCATGACAATGACCGATATCGAATCCAAGCCGACCGCGAAGAAGACCGCCCCGAAGACCGCCTCGACCGACAAGGTCGTCCCCTTCGAGCTCCCCAAGATCGAGATGCCGAAGTTCGAGATGCCCAAGTTCGAGATGCCGAAGGTCGATTTCGCCAAGATGCCGCAGGTCGAGGTGCCGCAGGCGCTGCGCGACGTGGCCGAGAAGACCGTGGCGCAGGTGAAGGCCAACTACGAGAAGATCAAGGTCGCGGCCGAAGAGACCACCGACCTGATCGAGGACACCTTCGAGACCGCCCGCGCCGGCGCCGTCGAGTACAATCTGAAGACCCTCGACGCGCTCAAGGCCAACACCGACGCCGCCTTCGCCTTCGCCAAAGATCTGGCCGGCGCCAAGACCTTCGCGGAAGCCATCGAGCTGCAGACCGCCTTCGTGCGTCACCAGTTCGAATCGGTGACCGCCCAGGCCAAGGACCTGCAGTCGCTCGCCACGAAGGTGGCCACCGAGACCGCCCAGCCGGTCAAGGACGCTGTCTCCAAGACCTTCAAGGCGGCCTGACCGTCCCGCTTCCCGTGACGGCCGCCCGGCGGCCGTCACGATTCTCCGACCTTTCGCTTCGCCGCGGCGGGCTCCCCCTCCCGGCCGATCGCGAAGGAACGGCGGCCCTGACACCGCCGTTCGTGGTGCAGTACAGCGCGTAAAGAGCGTGCCTCAACTCGGCCCGGACCTCGCGTCCGGGCCTGTTTGTTTTTGGGTCACCGTTTGAGGGGTTTTCCCGACGCTACGAAGCCACTCGGCAGAAGGACCGCGGCTTCGCGCGTGAGTTCGAAGGCGATGTTACGGGATCGAGCATGGGCCTCCGAGACGTGGGCCGCAGCCTCGGCCGCCCACACTCCGCCAGGGCGACTGCCTCAGCGCCCCCTCCCCCGGCTCTGATGGGGCAAGCCACCCCCGATCCCCCGACTCCGCCGGGGCATCGCCCCCTCAACCACCCCCATCCCCCGGTGCCTTCCCCTTCTCCCCTCTTGGGGGAGAAGGGGAGATTGCGGGATCGGGCGACGCGGCGCCTATCCCCCACGCCCCGACTCCGCCGGGGCATCGCAACCTCAACCACTCCCGACACCACGACTCCTGAACCTTCTCCCTCGAGGGGGAGAAGGGAAGATTGCGGGATCGCAGATAGGGCAATGGGGTACTCGCCCCGGTCGCCTGAACCTCCCGATCAGCCTCAACCCACGATCCGCCGAGGACTCAGCCCCCGCGATCCGCCGGGGCCGCAGCGTCAGCCGCCGACGCCGTGCGGGAAGCTGCGCTGGAACATCGCGCCGTCGGTATCGCGCATGCGCACGGTCAGGACATCGCCGCCATTCGACTGATAGTCGAAGTCGATGCGCGGGTCCTCCGAGAGGGCGAAGCCGGTCTCGACGGTGAAGAGCCGCTCCTGGCCATGGCGCACTTCGACTTCGTCGACATAGCGGGCCGGGATATAAAGCAGTGTGATCTGGTTCATCTGCATCCCGGTGTTCTGGGGATGCCTGATCTTCAGCCGCGCCGAACGGGTGAAGGGACTGTCGGCCGCCGTCGGCAGGGCGGCGAGTTCCATGTTGCCGAGCGTCCGGAGCGCCGCCGCCGCATCCCCCACCGGCGGCGCCGCACAGGCGCCGAGGCCCGAGGTCTTGACGAGGCTTTCCGCCATATAGAGCTGGCCGTCGCTGGCCTCGACCACGGCCCGCACCATCGACGGACCGTTCAGGCGGATGTCGATGCCGAGGCCGACCTTGTCGCGACCGCGGTCGAACCGGAAGGTCGCCGCCATCGGCATCGGATTCTCGTCGATGATGAAGGCGACCGACTTCACCGAGCGGCCGTCCGGAAAGGCCGCGACGGCCGAGACCGGCACGCGCCGGTCATCCTCGGCGCGGTACGGCGCCGTGAAGGTCACGATGCCCAGCCCGCTCGCGATCTTGCGCTCGCCGAACAACATCGGCCGGATGTCGTCCCAGCTCGATCCCGCCGCGGCCGGCGCGACGGCGCCCGCGAGAGCGGCCGCCACGGTGAGGCCAGCCAACAGGCTCTTCAGGGCGCGCGACACGACCGACATGGACTTTCTCCGGAACCAGGCTCGTTTCAATCGATTGATATCGCATGATGGGATGAGGCCGGCTTCTGTCAAGCCCGACAAGCGGCGGCCGGCCGGCCATACCGTCGCACATGCCGTCCCGCCCTGCCCCCGGTACGAAGCGCTGCCGACTTGCGGGTGACACCGGGAGTACCCATAAGAGCCGGCAGAGGAACGGCCGCCCGCCAACCGGCGACGGTGAGAGTTCGGGGTCCCGCGGCGGGACCCGCCCGATAGGCATGAGCGGAGACGAGAGCCATGACGCAGACTTCGAACCGCCTCCTGGACGAGTTCGCCAAGCTGATGACCGATGCTGCCGGCGTGGCTCAGGGCGTGCGCCGCGAGGTCGACACCGCGTTCCGCGCCCAGGCGGAGCGCTTCCTGGCCGACATGGACGTGGTCCGCCGCGAGGATGTCGAGGTGCTGCGCGACATGGTCGTGCGCGCCCGGGAGGAGAACGAGCGCCTGTCGGCCCGGGTCGCCGTGCTCGAAGCCCGGCTCGGCATCGCCCCGGAACCGGACATGCCCGCTGCCGTGCAGACGGCGGCCGCCGAACCGGCGCCGGGAGCCGACCCGTCGATCTGACCGCAGCCGACCCGGCGCGGCCCGATCCCCCGTCCCTGACCGTCCCGAAGGCGCGCCGGCCGGCGCGCCTTTTCGCGTCTTCGGATCGGGAAAAGAGCGGACGTCCACAGCCGATCGTTCGGGAGGCGCACGCGACTGTCGCGCAGGAGTCACGGATACGTATACTGAATCGCAAGAGAGATTCGCGCCGGCCTCGGAATTGATTCGGCGGCGGCCGGACGACCTCGGGCGATGGCTCGGAGGTTTTCCGGCGGCGGGGGTCGTTCGTCGGACGAGTAGCGTCAGAAGTTGCGTCGCACGCCCGCGTATGGTCCGTCTCTCACCCCGAGGACTTGGCCTATGAGCCTGATCGAATACGAAATCGAACAGCACGCCAACCCTGTCGACGTGATCGAACACGTCGCGGCCTTGGAGGACTGGTCCTTCGAGCGTTCGGGGGACGACGAGATCACCATCTCGGTCAGCGGGCGCTGGGCCGACTACCACGTCTCCTTCTCATGGATGGAGGATGTGGAAGCCCTCCACGTCGCCTGCGCGTTCGACCTCAAGGTGACCGAAGCGCGCCGGATCGAGGTGATGCGCCTCCTGGTCGCCGCCAACGAACAGATGTGGCTCGGTCATTTCGACCTTTGGACCCACGAGAACGCGGTCGTGTTCCGGCACGCGCAGCTGCTCGCCGGCGGCGCGGCACCGTCCAACCGCCAGGTCGAAGGCCTGCTCGCCAACGCCATCGAGGCCTGCGACCGCTACTATCAGGCCTTCCAGTTCGTGGTCTGGGCGGGTAAGACGGCCCGAGAGGCGCTCGAAGGCGCGCTGTTCGAAACGGCCGGGGAGGCTTGAGCGGCACGGTCCCGTCCGGGACGGCTTGAGCCCGGAGGGAGGACGACATGACGGATCTTCGCGCGGCGACGCCGCTCGTTCTGGTCGGCGCCGGCAAGATGGGCGGCGCCATGCTGGCGGGCTGGCTGGAGAACGGGCTCGATCCGAAAGGCGTCGTGCTGATCGATCCCGGGCCCCCGCCGGAAATGGCCGCGCTGATCGCCGCCCGCGGCATGACGCATGTCACGGCGCCGCCGTCCGACCTGAAGGCCGCCGTGATCGTGCTGGCGGTCAAGCCGCAGGTGGCGGATGCCGTCTTGCCCGGCCTTGCCGGTCTGGTCGGACCCGGCACGGTGGTCGTCTCGGTCGCCGCCGGCAAGACGCTGGAGCGGCTGGAGGCCGGCATCGGCCCGGCCGCCATCGTCCGGTCGATGCCGAACACGCCCGCCCAGGTCGGCCGCGGCATCACGGTGGCGGTCGCCAACAGCCGGGTCACCACCCCTCAGAAGGTGCTGGTCACCGCCCTTCTGGCCGCGGTTGGCAAGGTCGAGTGGGTCGCCGAAGAAGCGCTCATCGATGCGGTCACGGCGGTCTCCGGATCGGGGCCGGCCTATGTGTTCCATCTGGTCGAGGCCCTGGCGGAGGCCGGGCGCCGCGCCGGACTGCCGGACGCGCTTGCCGAGAAGCTCGCCCGCGCCACCGTCGAGGGCGCCGGCGAACTGCTCTACCAGTCCCCGCTCGATCCGGCGACGCTGCGCAAGAACGTGACCTCGCCCAACGGCACCACGGCGGCGGCGCTGGCCGTCCTGATGGGCGAGACCGGCCTGCAGCCGATTATGGATGCGGCCGTCGCCGCCGCCGCCCGGCGTTCGCGCGAATTGGCCGGCTGAGTGCCGTCGCGCCGCGAAAGCTTCGGAATACGCTGCGTCATATGCCGTCTTGCGCAATTCGTTTACACCTTTTCGGCGACACTGCCGCCGATGGGGGAAACGTAGATGGGCGATGCGGGTTTCGTGGAACTCTTGTCGGCGGCGCAGGAAGCGCCGGCCGAGAAGCGTGGCGAATGCGTGCGCCGGGTCCGGGACGCCTTCCTGCAGAATGCCGCCGTCCTGCCGCAGGACCAGCTCGAACTGTTCGACGAGGTCATGACCAAGGTCATGGACCAGACTGCGCTGCTCGACCGGGTGACCTTCGCCAAGGCGGTGGCGCGCTCGCCACGGCTGCCCGACCGTCTGCGCCGGCGCCTGCTGACCGACACCACCATGGTGGCGGCGCCGATCATCGAGCATGCGGCGCTGAGCGATGCGGATCTCGTCCGCCTGATCGATCCGAAGAACGAGACGGTCTGCCTGTCGGTCGCCCGGCGCCAGCCGCTCAGCGTCGACGTGGCTGACAAGCTGATCGCGGCCGGCCAGCCCAAGGTGCTGGTCGCCCTGGCGCGCAACGTCGAAGCCGAACTCTCCTATGCGGCCTTCGAGATCCTGTCCGACATCGCCGTCGAGGGCGCCGAGATGGACGAGGCGCTGTCGTCGCGACCGGACCTGCCGCCCGAGATCGCGCGCAAGCTGACCCGGGCCCTGGAGCGGCGCACCAGCCGGCGGCTCAATGCGATGATCGAGCGGGATCTGGAAAAAGGCCGCAAGCCCTTCGTCCTGCGCTGACGGCCGGCCAGTCTGCCGCGGGGGTGGCCGACCGATCGTCGAAGCCCGGGATTGCGCCGGCGGCCGTCTTCCCGTATATCGGCCGCGTCCTTTCGCGCCGACACCCCTGGAGGCAACGCGAGGACGAGGCTGGGCCGGTCTGACCGGCCCTTTTTGCATTGAAGGAACAGACCCATGAGCCGTCAATCCTACGAGCTCCAGGCGTCCGTGCGTGACCGCGTCGGCAAGGGGGCCGCGCGTTTGCTGCGTCGTACTGGCAACATTCCGGCCGTGATCTACGGCGACAAGAAGCCCCCGATCGCCATCGCGATCGACTATCGCGAGGCCGACAAGCGGCTGCGCGCCGGCGGCTTCATGACCACCGTCGCGACCATCGCGGTCGGCGGCGAGAAGATCCTGGTGATCCCGAAGGACTACCACCTCGATCCGGTCAAGGACTCGCTGACCCATATCGATTTCCTGCGCATCGGCGCCGGCTCGAAGGTCACCGTCTGGGTGCCGGTCCACATCGTCGGCCAGGACAAGTCGCCCGGCATCAAGCGCGGCGGCGCGATCAACGTCGTGCGCCACGAAATCGAGTTCGAGTGCCAGGCGGACCAGATCCCCGAGCATGTCGTGGCCGACGTGTCGGCGCTCGAGATCAACGATTCGCTGCACATCTCCGGCGTCAAGCTGCCCGAGGGCGTGAAGCCGGTCATCCAGGACCGCGACTTCACCGTCGTCACCATCGCGGCGCCGGCCGGCTTCGACGAGCCCGCCACCGCCTCGGCGTGACCTAGAGCGGCCGGGGCGATTGTCATGCTGCTCCTGGTGGGCCTCGGCAATCCCGGCCGCGACTATGCCGGCAACCGGCACAATATCGGCTTCATGGCGGCGGACGCGATCGTCCGCCGCCATTCCTTTTCGCCCTGGCGGCAGAAATTCTCCGGCGAGATCGCCGAAGGCAGCGTCGCCGGCGAGAAGGTCGCGGTGCTGAAGCCGCTGACCTACATGAACGAGAGCGGCCGCTCGGTTGCCGCCGCCGCGCAATTCTGGAAGATCGAGCCGAAGGACATCGTGGTCTTCCACGACGAACTCGACCTGCCGCCCGCCAAGATGCGCATGAAGACCGGCGGCGGCCATGCCGGCCATAACGGCCTGCGCTCGATCCAGGCCCATCTCGGCCCCGATTTCCGCCGCGTCCGCCTCGGCATCGGCCATCCCGGCGCCAAGGAGCTGGTCACCAACTGGGTGCTGGGCGACTTCGCCAAGGCCGATTCCGACTGGCTGCAGGCGCTTCTCGACGCGCTCGCCGACCATCTGCCCCGGCTCGTCGCCGGCGAGGATGCCGCCTACCAGAGCGATATCGCGCTGGCGCTCCAGCCCGAGAGGAAGGCGAAGGAGCCCAAGGCGCCGCCGCCCGCCGAGGCGGCGAAGCCGACCGGCCCGAGCGAGGCCTCCAAGAACGCGATGGCGGAGACGCTGCGCCGTCTCCTGGCGCAGAAGAAGCGCTGAGGCGTCATGGTCCTGCCACCGGCGGTAGCCGCCCGAGGGACGCCGGGGGGGGCGTCGCCGGGAGAACGCCGCAACCGAAATCCGTTTCGGTTCGCCGCCCTGCCCGGTTCCGACCGCGCGCCGCCCACCATGCCGATCGCGCCTCCGGGCGGCCGGCCGCCCGCCCACCCAATTTCCCTGCCTTGTCGGCAGGTCTACGCAACCTGGAAGGACCGAGCCCATGTCCGACGACGACTATGTCTATGACGAAGCCACCGGTGAATGGATCTCGCCCGCCGAAGCCAAGGCCAAGGCGGCCGCAGGTGCCGGCGCGGACGAGGTCGAGGTGCGCGATTCCGTCGGCAACCGGCTGGCCGACGGCGACAGCGTGGTGCTGATCAAGGATCTGAAGGTCAAGGGCACCACGCAGACACTGCGCCGCGGCACCGTGATCAAGTCGATCCGGCTGACCGGCGACGCACAGGAGGTCGACTGCCGGCACGAGACCATCCGCGGCCTCGTTCTGCGCGCCGAGTTCCTGCGCAAGCACTGAGCGGAACCCGTCGACGGCGGGCCGGGCACGGCGGCGGCGGCGCCTGCCCCGCACGCACCGCCCCGCCGCACGCGCCCCTCGGCACGGGACTTGACGGGGCGCCCGCCATTCCGTCTAACACCGGCCAAATCCTTCCCGAACCGGACCGGAAAGACCCCTCCCCATGGGCTTCAAATGCGGCATCGTCGGCCTGCCCAATGTCGGCAAGTCGACCCTCTTCAACGCGCTGACCCGCACCGCGGCCGCCCAGGCCGCGAACTATCCGTTCTGCACGATCGAGCCGAATACCGGCGAGGTCGGCGTTCCGGATCCCCGCCTCGACAAGATCGCCAAGGCGGCGAAGTCGGCCAATATCGTGCCGACCCGTATCACCTTCGTCGACATTGCCGGCCTGGTCCGCGGCGCCTCCAAGGGCGAGGGCCTCGGCAACCAGTTCCTCGCCAATATCCGCGAGGTCGACGCCATCGTGCATGTGCTGCGCTGCTTCGAATCCGGCGACATCACGCATGTCGAGGGCCGGGTCGATCCGGTCGCGGATGCCGAGACGGTCGAGACCGAGCTGATGCTCGCCGATCTCGACAGCCTGGAGCGGCGCGTCGTGCCGCTGCGCAAGAAGGCGGCGGGCGGCGAGCGCGACGCCAAGGCGCTGCTGCCGGTCATGGAAGCCGCCCTGAAGGTGCTGCAGGACGGCAAGCCGGTGCGCACACTGTCGCTGCCGGCCGACGACAAGCCCCTGCTGGACGGCATGATGCTGCTGACCGCGAAGCCGGTGCTCTATGTCTGCAATGTCGAGGAGGCCTCGGCCGCCACCGGCAATGCCCATTCCGCCGCGGTCGCCGACATGGCCGCGCGCCAGGGCGCCAAGAGCGTGGTCATCTCGGCCGCCATCGAGGCGGAGATCGCGCAGCTCTCCGACGAGGAGGAGCACGAGTTCCTGGAAACGATCGGCCTGACCGAACCCGGCCTCGACCGGTTGATCCGGGCCGGCTACGAACTGCTCGGCCTGATCACCTATTTCACCGCCGGGCCGAAGGAAACGCGCGCCTGGACCATCGTCAAGGGCACCCGGGCGCCGCAGGCCGCCGGCGTGATCCACACCGACTTCGAGCGCGGCTTCATCCGCGCCCAGACCATCGCCTATGACGATTTCGTCAGCTTCGGCGAGGTCGGCGCCAAGGAGGCCGGCAAGGCGCGCGACGAAGGCAAGGAATATGTGGTCGCCGACGGCGACGTGATGCTGTTCAAGTTCAATGCCTGAGGCGACGCGGCCGGCTCCCGCCGGCCGCTGCCCGGGCCTGCCGGATCACTCCGGAATGCCGTCCTTCGGATGGCCGCCGACGAAGCGGTCGTGCAGGCGGAACACCGCCTGATAGAGCTCGACGAAGATGCGCAGGCCGATCGCCGCCATGGTCGACCAGATCACGGTCGACAGGAGCCCGAACAGGGCGGCCGCCGGCGCGCTGATGAGAAGCGCGAGCGATCCCAGCACGCCGAGAACGGCGCTGAGCCCGATCAGGGCCAGGCCCAGAAGATAGAGCGGCTTGATCAGGCTCGGCGTGACGAACTCGTCGAGCGAGAGGAATTTGTTAAGCATCGAGACCCTCTTCATTCGGAATGCAGCCAGGCGCCGGATCGCCGACACCGGATATGGCCCGGCGCAACCGCCCTGCCAACCCGAAGCCCTTCAATTTCGGGACCTTCCCGCCCGGACTTTCGTCCGCCCAAGGTCCGCGTCCGGAGCGTTTCACCCCGACCATCGAGCAATGCGAATTTGCACCACCGCCGTGACGGCTGAGTGGTACAGATTCCCGCCGCCGACCGCTACCATCTCGCGACACGGAAGGCGAGGGCCTGAACTGTCGCCCACAGAGGAAACGAAGGGGGATCATGACGGACAATAAGATCAGCTTCGACGATTTCGAGGTCGGCCGGCGCATCGAACTCGGCAGCAAGGACGTGACGCGCGACGAGGTCATCGCCTTCGCGGCGGTCTACGACGCCCAGCCGATGCATCTCGACGACAGCGCCGCACGGGACGGCATGCTCGGCGCCCTGTCGGCCTCCGGCTGGCACACCATCGCCATGTTCATGCGGCTCTTGTGCGACAACCTGCTGCTCAAGGCCCATTCGCTCGGCTCGCCCGGCATCGACAAGGTACGCTGGCTCAGGCCGGTTTTCCCCGGCGACCGCCTGACCGCCGTGGCCGAGGTGGTCGAGACCCGCGCCTCGAAGAGCCGGCCGGACTTGGGCATCGTGCGGTTCCGCTTCACCGTTTCCAACCAGGCCGGTGAGGCGGTGATGACCATGGAAAACCCGATCATGTTCGCGACCCGGGAGGCCGCCGCCTGATGTGGTACGAAGATATCGAGCCGGGCCGGGTCAGCGAACTCGGCAGCTACACCTTCACGGCGGACGACATCGTCGGCTTCGCGCGCCAGTTCGACCCGCAGCCATTCCACCTCTCCGACGAGGCGGCGCGCAATTCGCTGTTCGGGCGGCTCGCCGCCTCCGGCTGGCAGACCGCCTCGGTGTTCATGAAGCTCAATGTCGAGCGGATCGAGCGCAACAAGGCCGCCTACGCCGCGCGCGGCGAGACCCCGCCGGCGCTCGGTCCGTCGCCCGGCTTCGACAACATGCGCTGGCCGCGCCCGGTGCTCGCCGGCGACACGGTGACCTACCGCTCGACCACCCTCTCCAAGCGCCTGTCGGCGACGCGCGCCGGATGGGGCCTGTTCCAGGAACTGAACGAGGGCTTCAACCAGAACGGCGACAAGGTGTTCGAGTTCACGGCGAATGTCTTCACCCCGGTCCGGGATCCGGGCGCCGCCTGATCGGATCGCGTTCGGCCGGGAGACGGCGGCCGCATCGCCCCACCGCAGAGATTGAATCGGGCGGCTCCAACCCGGGGCCGCCCGATTGTCCATCCGGGCTCAGTGGTTGTCGCGCGGGACGCCCTTTTCGGCGATGCGCTGGTACTTGATCGCCGGCTTCAGCACCATGCCGTCGGAGAGTTGGTCGACCATGGAGCGCTGGATCTCCTGCCAGGGGGTCTGGCTGGCCGGGAAGGCATAGCCGCCATGGCCCTGCAGGTCGGCGCGGCGCTGGTTGAGCTCGGCGTCGGAGATCAGGATGTCGGCGGTGCGCTTGCGCAGGTCAATGCGGACCTTGTCGCCGGTCTTCAGCACGGCGAGACCGCCGCCCGCCGCCGCTTCCGGGCTGGCATTGAGGATCGAGGGCGAGCCCGAGGTGCCCGACTGCCGGCCGTCGCCGATGCAGGGCAGCGCCTTGATGCCGCGCTTCAGGAGATAGTCCGGGGCGCGCATGTTGACCACCTCGGCGGCGCCCGGATAGCCGATCGGGCCGGTGCCACGCATGAACAGGATGGTGTTCTCGTCGATGCCGAGTTCGGGATCGTCGATGCGGTGGTGATAGTCCTCCGGCCCGTCGAACACCACGGCACGGCCGACGAAGGCCTCCGGATCGTTCGGATCGGACAGGTAGCGGTCGCGGAACTCGGGCGAGATCACGCTGGTCTTCATGATCGCGCTGTCGAACAGGTTGCCCTTGAGCACGATGAAGCCGGCCTCGGCCTTGAGCGGCGCCTCGAAGCTGCGGATCACGTCGCCATCGCCGATCGTGACCGCGCGGCAGTTCTCGCCGATCGACTTGCCGTTGACGGTCTTGGCACCCTCGTGGATCAGGCCGTGCTTCATCAATTCGGCGATCACCGCCGGCAGGCCGCCGGCGCGGTGATATTCCTCGCCGAGATAGTGGCCGGCCGGCTGCATGTTGACCAGCAGCGGCACCTTGTGGCCGATCGTCTCCCAGTCGTCGATGGAGAGTTCGACGCCGATATGGCGCGCGATGGCGTTGATGTGGATCGGCGCGTTGGTCGAGCCGCCGATCGCCGAACAGGCGACGATGACGTTTTCGAACGCCTCGCGGGTCATGATGTCGGACGGCTTCAGGTCCTCGTGCACCATGTCGACGATGCGCCGGCCGGTCTCGTAGGCGATCTGGCCGCGCTCGCGATAGGGCGCGGGGATGGCCGCGCAGAAGGGCAGCGACATGCCGAGCGCCTCGGCGAGCGCGTTCATGGTCGAGGCCGTGCCCATGGTGTTGCAGTGGCCGACGGAGGGCGCCGAGGAGGCGACCATGTCCATCATCTCGTCATAGCTGATCTCGCCGCGGGCGAACTGCTCGCGCGCGTTCCAGACCACCGTGCCGGAGCCGGCCAGCTGGCCCTTCCAGTAGCCGTTCAGCATCGGCCCGCCGGACAGCACGATGGCCGGGATGTTGACGGTTGCGGCCGCCATCAGGCAGGCCGGCGTGGTCTTGTCGCAGCCGGTGGTCAGCACGACGCCGTCGAGCGGATAGCCGTAGAGGACCTCAACCAGGCCCAGATAGGCGAGGTTGCGGTCGAGCGAGGCGGTCGGACGCTTGCCGGTCTCCTGGATCGGATGGACCGGAAATTCCAGCGGCACGCCGCCCATGGCGCGGATGCCGTCGCGGACGCGGTGGGCGAGATCGATATGGCCGCGATTGCACGGCGACAGATCCGACCCGGTCTGGGCGATGCCGATGATCGGCTTGCCGCCCTGCAGCTCTTCGCGGGTCAGGCCGAAATTTAGGTAGCGTTCCAGATAGAGCGAAGTCATGTCCGGATTGGCGGGGTTGTCGAACCAGAGCTGCGAACGGAGCTTCTTCGACGGTGACGCGGACATGCTGGGCCTCCCTAGGATTTCGGCTGCTTCGTAGATGCAAATTGTATGAGGATTGCGGTGCGGCTTTCAAGCGCTCTCGCGTCGGGATCAGCGCGGACCAGCCGTGCGGGACCGATCCGGCCTGCGGCTCGCCGTCACGGCCGCACGGCCTTTACGGCCGCAGCATGCCGCCGAGATCGGCCAGGACGGTGCCGAAGCGGCGCTCTTGGGCGTGGCGCAGCATCAGCGCCGCCTCGCTGCGCCGGCGGCGGCCGATCTCCCGTTCCAGCCGCGCGATCTCGCCGGCCTTCTCCTCGGAGGACCAGACCGCCGGCGCGTCGTCGGGCGGGCGGCAGTCGGCGAACACGCTCGGATCGTTCATCTGACCGCGCAGCCATTCGACATCCGACAGCGAGGCCTGCCAGATCCGCTCCAGAAGCGGGCGCGGCAGCGTGAAGGCCGGGCCGGGCCGCTCGCGCAGGTTCTTGCGGAACCAATATTCGAGCGAGGTGATGTCATAGTCCTTGAACAGGCCGCGCTTGAGCGGGCCGGCCCAGCGGCGGCGCAGCGCGATATAGTGCTGCTCGATCAGTTGCGCGGCCTCCGCGCTGGTGCGCGGGTTGTTCCACGGCCGCGGCAGCAGCGCGAGAACCTCCGGGCCGGCGCCGATCGCGGCGGCGAAATCGGCGATCAGGTCGCCGCCGACCATGCGGCGCCGGTCGAACAGGCGCAGATCCAGCGCATCGCGGCCGAACCGCTCGATGAAGCGCTCCAGCGACCGGCGATAGTTCGGCACGATCGGACTCGACGCCGGATCGTCGGCGACGGTCTCGGCCAGTTCGGAGACCGGATGGCCGTGCTTGATGTTCTCCTGCGCGCGGCTCGACGCCCAGGAGATCGGATCGCGCAGATAGGCGACGATGCGCACGCGCTCGAAATGACGCGACAGAATGTCGTGGAGGCCGTCGGCCTCCCGATCCTCGACGCGGAACAGGCCCTCGCCGGACATGATCATCCGCGGCGCCTTGGGGTGGCGGATCAGCTCCAGGAACGGCCCGGCGACGCGGCCGACATCGAAGCCGCCGACATTGCGGGCGAGCCCGAGCTGGTCGGCCGCCGCGCCCTTCACGCGCTTGGAGCGGCCCTTCACCACCATCTTGATGATGCGCGAATGGTTCTGGCCCATGTCCAGATAGTCGTAGCCATGGCCGATCAGCGCGCCACGCGCGGCGTGGAAGGCGCCCTGGATCGAGGTCGATCCGGTCTTGGACATGCCGATATGCAGAAAGAGTTCGGTCATGGGGTCTCCGCTGACGGGCGACAGCCTATCGCGTCTCGGGGGCGAACGAAAACCGTCGCGATGGGGGTTCGCTCACCCGTCATCGGCCGAGCATCCGGTTGGGCAGCCAAGTCGACAGGCCGGGGAAGCTCCAGAACACGACCAGCGACAAGAGCTGCAGAATCACGAAGGGAATGATGCCGCGGTAGATGTCCGAGGTCTTCACTTCCGGCGGGGCGACGCCGCGCAGATAGAACAGCGCGACCCCGAAGGGCGGGTGCATGAAGCTGGTCTGCAGATTGACCCCCATCATCACGCCGAGCCAGACCGGGCTCATCGGCGAGCCGTCCGGCATCGGCATCTTGAGCAGCACCGGCGCGGCGATCGGCACGACGATGTAGCAGATCTCCAGGAAGTCGACGAAGAAGCCGAGCAGGAACATCGCCGCCATCACGACGAAGACCGCCCCCATCGTGCCGCCGGGCAGGTCGGCGAGCGCCCCGGTGACCATCTCTTCGCCGCCGAGCCCGCGGAAGATCAGGCTGAACATGGTGGCGCCGATGACGATGGCGAAGACCATGGCGGTGATCTCGCCGGTGCCGCGCATCACCGGGCGCAGCACCTCGGCGCTGAGCGTGACCAGAACCGCCGCCAGGATGCCGGCCGCCACGACCGCCACAGCAGCCAACGCAGCCGCCAGCGCGACCGCCTCGGCCGGGCTCCGGCTCGCCCGCCCGATGCGCAGGTCGAAGGCGAGCGTCAGCACGACGATCGCGCCGAGCGCGATCCAGGCGGCCGAGAACAGCGGTGCCAGACGCGGCGCCTGACGCCGGCCGGCGAGCAGCAGCGTGCCGACCGCCCCGACCGAGGCCGCCTCGGTCGGCGTCGCGATGCCGGCCAGGATCGAGCCGAGCACGCACAGGACCAGCGCCACCGGCGGCATCAGCGCGCCGGCGACCTCGCCCAGCGTCACCCGGCCAAGCGCCTCCGGGGCGGGCGGCGAGGTCTCCGGCCTCAGCCAGGCGACCACGGCCTGATAGACCAGATAGAGCCCGGCCAGCGTCAGCCCGGGGATCAGCGCGCCGGCGAAGAGATCGGCGACCGAGACGGATTCGGGCGCGAAGATGCCCTGGTCGGTCTGGGCCTTCTGGTAGGCGTTGCCGAGCACGTCGCCGAGCACGACCAGCACGATCGAGGGCGGGATGATCTGCCCGAGCGTGCCGGCCGCCGCGATCGTGCCGGTGGCGAGCTTCGGGTCGTAGCCCCAGCGCAGCATGGTCGGCAGTGACAGAAGCCCCATGGTCACGACCGTGGCGCCGACGATGCCGGTCGAGGCGGCGAGCAGCGCGCCGACGATGGTGACCGAGAAGCCGAGCCCGCCGCGGATCGGCCCGAACAGGCGGCCCATGGTCTCGAGCAGCAGTTCGGCGACGCGCGACTTCTCCAGCATCACGCCCATGAACACGAACAGCGGCACGGCCAGGAGCACGCCGGAGGTCATCACCCCGAAGACGCGCTGTGGCAGGGCGCCGAGAAACGCCGGGTCGAACACGCCGAGCGCGAGGCCGAGGCCGGCGAACAGGATCGCCGTACCGGCGAGCGTGAAGGCGACCGGATAGCCGGCCATGACCAGAAGGCAGGCGGCCACGAACATGCCGATATCGAGGGAATGGGCGAGCGACGCCATCCGGTCAGGTCCCCTCGACGGCCGGTGCGGGCCGCGACAGCGCGTCGACGCCACGGATCACGAAGGCCAGCCCCTGCAGGGCGAGCAGCAGCACGAAGGCCAGGATCTCGCATTTCAGGAGCCAGACCGCCGGCAGGCCGGCCGTCTCCGCCGAGCCCTCCAGGATCGCGACCGACTTCGCCACATAGGGCCAGGCTTGCCAGCCGAGCACCAGCATGGTCGGCCACAGGAGGCCGACGACGCCGATCACGTCGACCCAGATCTTCGCCCGCGCCGGCGCCTCGCGATACCAGATGTCGACGCGGACATGGGCGCCGCGGCGCAGGGCATCGGCGCTGCCGAGCATGAACAGCGAGGCGAACAGATAGGTCAGCGCCTCCTGCATCCAGACCGAGCCGAGGCCGAAGGCATAGCGCAGGATCACCACCGCGAACTGGATCAGCACGATCGCCAGCGTCGCCCAGGCAAGCCCGGCGCCGAGGCGGTCGTTGAGGCGATCGATGAGGCAGGCGAGACGGAGCATGGCGGGGCCCGGACCAGGGAGGCTCCGAATACAGGCCGCGGCCCGCAGGGTCGAGGGCCGACATGCAACGCCATGCCTCGAATCGGACGCGAATTCGTGCAAATCTGAAGCTTCGACGCGGTCGGCACTCCTTCCGGCCCGTTGCCTGCATCATGCTCCCGTGCCGCGCCGACGCGCCCGCACCAGCCCTTCGAGCCTGCCCTCCATGTCAGCCACGCCGATCGTTCTCGTCTCCTCCGACAACCGCGTCTTCGACCATGTCCGCTGGCACGCCACGCCGGCGCAGTATCTGGAGGCGGTGCTCTACGGCTCCGGCGCGATCCCGCTGATGCTGCCGTCGCTCGGCGGCGCGCTCGACCTGGAGACGATCCTCGACCGGGTCGACGGCGTGCTTTTGACCGGCTCGCGCTCCAACGTGCATCCGAGCCTCTACGGCGTCGAACCGGACGTGAAATACGAGCCCTATGACGAGGCGCGCGACGCCACCACGCTACCGCTGATCCGCCTGGCGATCGCACGCGGCAAGCCGCTGCTCGCCATCTGCCGCGGCTACCAGGAGCTCAACGTCGCGCTCGGCGGCTCGCTGCATACCGAGATCCAGGAATTCGACGGTCGCATGGACCATCGTGCGCCGATCTCCGACCACCAGGACGAACGCTACGCGATCCGCCACCGGATCGAGATCGTGCCGGGAAGCTGCATCGGGCGGATCATGGAGTCCGACGAGATCGCGGTGAACTCGCTGCACCGCCAGGGCATCGCCGAACTGTCGCCGCGCCTCGCCATCGAGGCGACCGCGCCGGACGGCACCATCGAGGCGGTCCGGGTCGCGGACGCGGCCGGCTTCGCGGTCGGCGTCCAGTGGCATCCGGAATACTGGGTCGGCTCCGACAACGCCTCTTCGCGCCTGTTCCAGGCCTTCGGCGCGGCGGTCAGGGCAGAAGCCGCGGCCCGCCTGCCGCAGCCGCTCGCCGCGGAGTAGCGGACGCGCGACGCCGGGATCGAGGGTTCGGCCCCGCAGCCCCGTTCGTCGATTTGTCGGACAGACCAGCAAATCGCGCATAAAAGACGATCCGGCGCGTCGGGGCAAGCGGTCCCGGCGACGGCCTGTCCGTCGTCCGCGATGCGTTGTCCCGAAGCCCCATCCGTGGCTTGATGGCCTTCGAAAGCCGGTCGCAAGAGCCGGATACGCGGGAGGTGCGCTTGGAGACATTGCTGACCATCGGGCAGATTCTGTCCGCACAGGCGCGGCTCAGGCCGGAGGAGACCGGCGCCGCCGATCTCGACCGCTCGATGAGCTTCCGGCTCTGGAACGAGCGGGCTTGCCGGCTCGCCAACGGCCTCCTCGGCCTCGGCCTGAAGCCGGGCGACCGGATCGCGGTGCTTGCCTATAACGCGCTCGAATGGGTCGAGATCTACGCCGCCATGGCGAAGGCGGGCCTGATCGGCGTGCCGGTCAATTTCCGGCTAACCGCCCCGGAAGCGCTCTACATCATCCGCGACTGCGGCGCTGCGGCGGTGATCGTGCAGGACGACCTGGCCGGCGTGATCGAGACCATCCGCGCCGATCTCGGCCTTCCGGACGACCGGATCGTGCAGTTCGGCGCTGCGCGTGTGCCGGCCGGCTGGCGCGGCTACGAGGACCTGCTGGCGGCGGCCTCCGGCGCCGAGCCCGGCATCGCGGTCTCGCCCGACGATCCCTGGATGTTCATGTACACCTCGGGCACGACCGGCAAGCCGAAGGGCGCGATCCGCAGCCATCGCGGCGGCGCGCTGCTGTCGCTGGTCACCGACATCCATCTCGGCGCGAACCGCTTCGACCATGCGCTGCTGGTCATGCCGATGTGCCACGCCAACTCGCTCTATTTCTTCGGCGCCTTCGCCTATTGCGGGGCGCCGGTCACGGTCTATTCGCGCCGCAGCTTCGATCCCGAGCACATGCTGCGGACGCTATCGCAGTCGGGGGCGACCTTCACCTCCCTGGTGCCGACCCACTACATCATGATGCTCGGCCTGCCCGACGCGGTGCGGGCGCAATACGCGCAGGAGCGGGTCTCGAAACTCATGATCTCCTCGGCGCCGGCGCGGCCGGACACCAAGCGGGCGATCATGGAGCTGTTCCCGAAATCCGGCCTGTTCGAGCTCTACGGCTCCACCGAGGCCGGCTGGGTGACCATGCTCCACCCGCACGAGCAGTTCGACAAGCTCGGCTCGGTCGGCCGCGAATGCGTCGGCTCGAAGCCGATCCGCATCCTCGACGCCGACGGCAACGAGGTGCCGGACGGCGAGCCGGGCGAGCTGTTCTCGTCCAATCCCTACACCTTCGACGGCTATTGGAACCTGCCGGAGAAGACCCGCGAGGCGATCCACGGCGACTATTGCAGCGTCGGCGACATGGCCCGGCGCGATGCCGACGGCTACATCTGGCTGGTCGACCGCAAGTCCAACATGATCATCTCGGGCGGCGAGAACGTCTACCCGTCCGAGGTCGAGACGCTGCTCGGCCAGCATCCGGCCGTCAAGGATGTGGCGGTGATCGGCCTGCCCGACCCGGTCTGGGGCGAGCGCGTCCATGCCGTGGTCGTGCCCCATGACGGTGCGGCCGCCGATGCCGACGAGATCGTCGCCTGGTGCCGCGACCGGATCGCCGGCTACAAGCGGCCGAAATCGGTCAGCGTGATCGGCGAGGCCGAGATGCCGCGCACCGCCACCGGCAAGATCCTGCACCGCATGCTGCGCAGCCGCTATTCCGAGCCGTCGTGACGGCGAGCCGAAGCGACCGGCCGCTCCCCCCACAATCAGAACGATCCGAGGACACGCCCATGGCCGAAACCGTCATCGACCTCAATTCCGATCCCGAAAGCTGCGCGGCCTGGATCGCCAAGTTCCTGAAGGCGCGCGGCGTCGACCGCCTGTTCGGCCTGCAGGGCGGCCATATCCAGCCGATCTGGGACTTCGTCGCCCGCGAGGGCATCCGCATCATCGACGTGCGCGACGAGGGCGCGGCGGTCCACATGGCCCACGCCCATGCCGAACTGACCGGCACGCTCGGCGTCGCCATGGTGACGGCCGGCCCGGGCGTGACCAATTGCGTCACCGCCATCGCCAACGCCTCCCTGGCGCGCATGCCGGTGCTGCTGATCGGCGGCTGCACCTCGCGCCCGCAGGCCAATATGGGTCCGCTGCAGGACATCCCGCATGTCGACATTCTGAGGCCCGTGACCCGGACCGCGCGCACCGCCCGCGTCGCCGACCAGGTGATCCGCGAATTGGACGAGGCCGTCGCGCGTGCCTTCGGCGACATGGGCGAGCCGGGACCGGTCTATATCGAGATCCCGACCGACGTGCTCCGGACCCGCGTCGCCCCGAATCTCGTCCTCGACGACTGGATGCGGCCGAAGCCGCAGCGCATCATCCCGCCCGAGGCCGGCGCGGTCGAGGCCGCCATGCAGGCGATCTGGTCGGCGCGCCGGCCGTTGGTCGTCACCGGCCGCGGCGCGTGCGCGGCCGGGCCGGCGCTGCAACGTTTCCTCGATGCCTCCGGCGCGCTCTATCTCGACACCCAGGAGAGCCGCGGTCTGGTCCGGGCGGATCATCCGGCCGTGGTCGGGGCGGTGCGTGCCAACGCCATGTCGGAGGCCGACCTGGTCCTGGTGATCGGCCGCAAGCTCGACTACCAGCTCGGCTACGGTTCGCCGGCGGTCTTCCCGCATGCCCGCTTCCTGCGGCTGGCCGACAATGCCGGCGAACTTCTCGACAACCGCCGCGGCGACCCGGAACTGCTCGCCACCCCGGCACTGGCGCTGGACGCCATCGTGGCCGCCGCCGGCAACCGCGCGCCGGCGGTCGATCGCGACTGGACCGGCGGATTGCGCCGCAAGCATGAGGAGCGCAGCCGGCCGCGCGGGCCGGCGGAAAGCCGCGGCAGCGACGGCAAGGTGCATCCGGCCGCGATCTTCGAGGCGCTGGCGGCGGTCGCCGATCCGGATTTCGTCGCCATCGCCGACGGCGGCGATCTCCTGAGCTTCGCGCGCGTCGGCCTGCAGGCCAAGACCTACATGGATGCCGGCGCCTTCGGCTGCCTCGGCATCTCGGTGCCCTATGCCATCGCGGCCGCCCTGGCGCTGCCGGAAAGGCAGGTCATCGCGGTCACCGGCGACGGCGCCTACGGCATCAACGCCATGGAGATCGACACCGCGGTGCGCCACGGCGCCAAGATCGTCGTCATCGTCTCCAACAACGCCGCCTGGAACATCGAGCGCTTCGACCAGGCGGTCAACTATGGCGGCCGCGTCGTCGGCACGACCCTGCGCCATTCCGACTATGCCGGCATGGCGCGCGCGCTCGGCGCCCATGGCGAGCGGGTCGAGGACCCGGCCGACCTGATCCCCGCGCTGAAGCGCGCCATCGCCAACGCGCCGGCGGTGGTCGACGTGGTGACGACGCAGACGGCCGTGTCGTCGGACGCCAAGAAGGGCCTCGGCTTCGTGCCGGACTTCCAGGCCCTGACCGCCTGGGACGATGCCGAACGCGCCCGGCGCGGCCTGCTCTGAACGGGCCGGCGGCGGGCGGCCCGACGCCCCGCCGGCCGCCAGCCCCGATCGAGACGATTGAGGGCCTCGGCGCGGGGCGGCTGTAAGCCCCGCTTCTTTGGGGCAGGCGTCTTTGGGGCGGTCGCCAAGGGCCGGACCGGCGTTCTCCCTGCGGGATGGACGGCTTAGGGATAGCGCCCGACATCGATGCCGCGGCGCTTCAGATCGACGGAGATCCGATTGCGCAGCACGAAGATGTCGTCGACGGTCTTGCCGCGCAGGCGGCCGATCTCCTCGCCCGTGAAGGGGGCCGAGTCCTTGGGCCGGTCCCTGCCCCCCCAGGTGTCGAGCACCCAGTTGAGCAGGCGGGCGGTATCCTCGTCCGGCAGGCCGGAATTGATCACGCCCGGCACGTTGGCAAGATAGAGCCGGCCGTCGCGGTGGTGCAGGTGCTTGCCGACGATGTTCGGGAAGGGCGGGATGCGACCGATCACAGATCCCGAGCCGTCCGGCAGGTGGCAGCCCGAGCAATGCAGCATGAACAGCGTCGACGGCGTGTCCTGACCGGCCCGGGCGGGGCCGGCGGCGGGCGCGGCCAGCCCCGCAAAGGCGGCGAGAACGAGCGCGAGCACGGTCCAGCGCCGGCCGGTGGGATGCCGGGCCGCGGGATGCCGGGCCGGAACCTGCGGGACGGCGCGGTGCGGAAAGGACGGACGCGGCGTCACGGTCGGCTCCGCATGGCGCGCAGTTCGGCGGCGGTCGGCGCCTTGCCGGCGCGCAGGACGGCCAGCGCCTTGGCGTCGACCCGGACGCCCTTCGCGCCGTTCAGGGTCTGGTAGACGTAGCTGGTCACGGCGGCGATCTCCTGGTCGGAGAGGTGCCCCTGCGGCGGCATGACGGTCTGGAAGGAAAGCCCCTCGCTTTCGATCGGACCGGACAGGCCGTTCAGCACCACGAGCGGGACATAGTCCGGCGACTTGGCGGCGGCGGCCTTGACGACCGCCGATTTCAAGGGCGGCGCCACCCCGGCCGCACCCTTGCCGGCCTCCTGATGGCAGGCCTGGCAGACATCGGCATAGACCGACTTGCCGTCGACCGCCCAGGCCGGACCGCCGGCGGCCAAGCCGAAGCCGGCCAGACCCGCGGCCGCCAGACCGACAGCGGCCGACAGGCGGACCAGGACGAAGGCAAGCGGCACGTCCTGACCGATCGCCCGGGCGGCGACCGATGCGGCCTTAGCCCGCATCCGAGATGCCCACCACGGCGGCGACGGTGCAATGATACATGCCGTGCTTCTCGGCCATGCACCAGTTGATGTCGTTGTGGACGCCCATCCGGTAGCCGGGCCGTTCGCGCAGGTTGAAGTTGCACAGGCAGCGGCCGCAGGAGGTCTTGCCGCAGCAGTCATTGTAGCTGATCAGGTAGGACTTGTTGTCCTTCGGGTTCTGGCAGGTGCCGACCCAGGTGACCTTGGAGACCGAGGCGCCCGGCGGGCAGGACGAGACGGTGCCGCCGCAGCAGGTGCACAGGAAGCCGTCCAGCGCGCAGTAGCGCCAGTATTCGCAGGCCTGGTCGGTCGGCTCGGCATCGGCCGCATGCGCGCGCAGGCCCTCGCTGCGATCGAAGGGCAGCATCGGCAGGACCGCACCGCCGACAATCACCTTGCCGATATGGGCGAGCGCACTGCGCCGGCCATGCAATTGGGCGGAGCGGCGGACCACGATCTCGGTCGCGCCGTCGATCTTGGACATCAGACGATTGAACAGGCTCAGCATGGGCGGGCCTCCGGAAGACGGCGGAACGGTCGGATCACGAGACGGCCGGACGGTCCAGGTAGTCCTGGATCGACGGCACGGCGAGTTCCTTGGCGTTGAACAGGCTCTCGAGCTGTTCGCGGTTGTTGATCAGCCCCTTGGCGCGGACCACGCCGGTGCCGTCGATCAGGATGGCGAAGGGCAGCCGGCTGACCCGGAAGGTCATGCCGAGTTCGGTCGACAGGATGTAGGGGAAGCTCTCCAGCCCCTTCTCGCGCACGAACACGTCATGGGCGGGACGATCGCCATCGCTCGCCAGCACCACGTCCATCCAGGCGGCCTCCGCGCTGCGCGCGGATTTCAGCACCGGCAGCAGCTTCTTGCAGACCGGGCAGGTCGGCGACAGGAAGAAGACCAGCGTCGAGCGCGGCGACGGCCCGCCGAGTGCCAGGCGCTTGCCGGCGAGCGTGACCAAGTCCATGCGCGGCGCGGCCTCGCCGATCTTGGGGCCGGCATCGGTCATCAGCGCGCCCATCGGGGCGACCCGCTCGAACAGAACGCCGACCTGACGGGCGAGCGCGAAGACCACCACGGCCAGGATCACGACCAGGACCCAGAGCAGCCCGACGGCGACGACGAGACCTTCCATCACGCGAAACTCCCTTTCCATCGGCGGCGATCGGCACCCAGGGCGAGCGCCATGCGGGAATGCTGCAGTTCAGTCGAAGCCGTTCTCGCGCAGGGCGCGGATATGCGCGAAGGTGCGGGCCAGCTGCTCGATCACGACCAGCACCAGCCAGGTGGTCAGGACCATGACCGGCAGGGCGATCATGTCGAGGACGCCGAGCGGGCGGGTCGCAGCCGGCAGCAGGACCAGCCCGGCGACGGCCGCGAGCACCAGATTGCGCACGACCAGGGTCCAGGAGATGGCCTGGCCGGGACCGCCGCAGCCGCAATCGATCGTGGTCCGCCCGCGCGCGAGGTTGAGCGCCATGGCGCCCGCATAGGCGAGGAGCACCGCCATCGCGCCGAGGCCGCCGGCGACCCGGGCGGCGGGCCAGAGCAGCGCGGCGATCACGGCCGCCTCGGCGAGGCCGAGCAGCAGCGCGACCGGACCCGACAGCGCCGCCGGCAGCAGGCGGTAGTCCTCGACCTGCTGCCGGAAGGTCTCGAAATCCGAGGCCTTGTGCAGGAGGGCGCGCGCGAAGACCAGCACGGTCAGGCCGATCGCGGCGGCGACTAGGAGTGGATCCAGCGGCATCAGAACGGCCGCCATGTCACTTGCCCTCGAGCTGGATGACGGCCTCGCCGACCTTGGCGGTCTTGACTTCCTTGACCGCCCCGCCCGCTTCGATGTCGTAGCGGATCACCGCCGCGTCGATCGGGTTGACGCCGAACAGCGCCGGCTTGGCGCCGCCCAGGATGGCCAGCGTGGTGGCCGGCTGGGTCGGCGAGCGGCCGGCAACCGTCTTGGCCTTGAGGTCGATCGCCCAGATCTCCTCGGCCGGATTCTTGTGGCTGCCTTCCGCGCCGCCCTTGTGCATCAGCACGTAGAGCATGCCGGCCTTGGCATCGAGCGCCATCGGCTGGTACCCGCCGGGCCGCCAGTCGCCCTCGACATCCTTGGCGAGCGCGAAGCTGTCCTCGACGATCGCGGTCTCGCCGGCAATCGAGACCTTGTGGACGACGCCCTGGAAGGAGACGAACCACAGCGTGTCGCCGTCCTGCTCGGCATGCAGGAACAAGGCGTCCTTGTCGGCATCGAAGAATTTCGCGCTCGCCTTGGCGGTCGCCTTGGCGCCCTTCGCGTCGAGCGTGAAGCTGCGCATGGTGCCGTCGCCGCACAGCGTCGAGAACACGTTCACCTTGGCGGCCGAGGGATAGATGCCGTAGCAGCCGGGATTGGGCACCTCGCCGGACTGCTTGCCGGCCTTCATGTCGACCACCGTCACCGAGGTGGCCGGGGTCGCGTTCTGGACGAACATGAAGCGGCCGTCCGTTGAGGCCTGCATCAGCGGCCGGTAGTTCAGCGCCTGAGCCCGGCGGGAGACGATCCGGATCTCCTTCTTCAGCTCCAGGGTCTGCGTATCGTAGACCTCGAGCCAGTCGGACCGGTCGCCGCGCGTCAGTTTCGGATAGTAGCTGGTCGCGACATAGACCTCGTCGCGCCCCTTCGGCACGTAGAACTGGCCGGCGAAACCGGTCCCGATCAGACCGATCATCTCCAACGTTTCGGGATTGAGCACGTAGGCCCGGCCGTCGACGATATGGTTGATGGCAATGTCGACCGCATAGATACGGGGCGTTGCAGAGTCGAGTCTGGTGACCGTGACCTTTTCGGGACGTAGATCTTCCGCCGCCGCGACGGTCGGCAAGACGGCGGCGGACGCCAGCAGCAACGTGGCGAAGACTTCTCGCGAGTTCTGACGCATGGTCACCTCGAGCGGGCCCGATTTCGGATCGTCGAAGGCTAGTATCGCCCTGCCGTCGCGGTCTATCCGCTTTGCGCAAACCGACACTTGTTGCAGCGCACCAATTTTCAGCGTCCGGCGGCGCGTCTTTGTGCTTGCCTCGTCTCGGTGAAAGAGAAGACGATAGCGGTCCCGACCGACCGCCTCGAGGGGAGCGGCCCATGGGGGTCCCGATCAGCAACCCTGCACACGGCGCCGAACCCGGGCCGGATGCCGCCGTGACTGCCGCCCTGTCCGCCGGCGTCGAGCGCCGGGAAACGCGCTCGTCCGATATCGACGAACACGCCGCCGCCCTCGCCGGCTGGGACCAGTGCTACACCCAGCTCGATGCCGGTCCGTTCCGCGGACTGCTGACGCAGGTCGGGCTGCCCGGCATCACCCTCTTTGCCGAGACCACGAATCTGAAGCTGCGCCAGGACGTGGCCCCGCCGCCGAACAGCTTCGTGCTCGGCTTTCCCCTGCCGAGCAGCGCGCCGGGCCTGTTCCACGGCTGTCCGGCCGCCGAGGGCACCGCGCTCACGCTGCGCCACGGCGAGGCGCATGAGTTCATCTGCCACGAACGCATGCATCTCTCCGCCGTCGTGCTGGAGCTCGACCGCTGCCCCGCCTGGGGTCTCGACGCGGAGGATTTCTCCCGGGCGAAGATGCCGCCGATCGTCGGCGGACCGGCCGCCCAGGCGCTCGGCGCCTGGGTGATGGGCCTGGTCGGCGATCTGGTCGCGGCCGGCCCGATGATCGCCGACGAGACGGCGTTGGCCAGCCTGCCGGCCCTGATCGCCGGGCGCTGCCTGTCCCTGTTCGCCGCCGACGAGCGGCCCGCAGCCGATCTCAGTCCGAGCCAGCGCTACCGGATCGTCGCCGAGGCGCGCGCGCTGGTCGAGGCGGCCGAGACGGAACCGCCGCCCCTGACGGTGCTGGCCCGCCGGCTCGGCGTCTCGGTACGGACGCTGGAATATTGCTTCTCGGAGACGCTCGGCCTGTCGCCCTCGGCCTATATCCGCAATGTCCGCCTGCACGGTGCCCGGCGCGACCTCAAGGCCGCGGCCGGCACCGACGCGACCGTCGCCGACATCGCCATGGCCTGGGGCTTCTGGCATCTCGGCCGCTTCTCGGCCTTCTACCGCGACATGTTCGGCGAGAGCCCGAGCGAGACGCTCAAGAAGCGCGGCGCCCGGGCCTGAGACCGGCGCTACGACCGGCCGCCCTCGCGGATCACGCCGGCCAGACGCGCGATGCCGTCGTCGATGCGGTCGACCGGCGGCATCGAGAAGTTCAGCCGGATGGTGTTGGCGCCCGAACCGTCGGCGAAGAAGGCGCGGCCGGGCACGAAGGCGACGCGGGCGGTCTCCACGGCCCGGGCCAGCAAGGCGGCGCC
Source organism: Prosthecodimorpha staleyi (assembly GCF_018729455.1). NCBI lineage: Bacteria > Pseudomonadati > Pseudomonadota > Alphaproteobacteria > Hyphomicrobiales > Ancalomicrobiaceae > Prosthecodimorpha > Prosthecodimorpha staleyi. Next base: position 359,529 of record NZ_JAHHZF010000003.1, read on the forward strand.
GTCGAAGCCCTCCGGCAGGGTGACCCAGACGAACATGCCGCCCTCCGGCCGCGTCCAGGTGACGCCGGCCGGCATGTGCCGTTCGAGCGCGGCCAGCATGGCGTCGCGCTTGGCGCGGTAGGCGGCGACGAGGCGCGGCACCTGGGTCGCATAGACGGCCTCCGCGACCCGGTGCATGACCATCTGGTTGATGGTCGGCGTGTTGAGATCCGAGGCCTGCTTGATCAGCACCAGCTTGCGGATCAGGACCTCGGCCGCGCAGATCCAGCCGAGCCGCAAGCCGGGCGCAAGCGTCTTGGAGAAGCTGCCACAGAAGATGGTGCGGCTGTCCTCGATGCCGCCGGAGCGGGCGATGTCGAGCGCCAGGATCGACGGTGGCGCCGCGCCGTCGTAGCGCAGCGGCAGATAGGCGGTGTCCTCGATGACCGGGATGTCCAGCGCCTCGGCGAGATCGAGCAGCCCTTCGCGCTGCGCGAGATCGATGGTTTCGCCGGTCGGGTTGGCGAAATCCGGCGTCAGATAGGCGAATTTGACGCTGCCGCCGGCCGCCGCGGCCGCGTCGCGATAGGCGGCCGGCGTCATGTTGCCGCCGTCCGGATTGAGCCGGTCATAGCGCGGCTCGTAGCTGTTGAAGGCCTGCAGGGCGCCCAGATAGGTCGGCCAGGTGACCAGAGCCGTGTCGTCCGGCGACAGGAACAGCTTGCCGAGATAGTCGAGCCCCTGCTGCGAACCCGACGTGATCAGGATGTTGTCGACGCCGCAGGGCACGCCGATCTCGGCCATGCGCTCGACGATCCAGGCGCGGAGCGGCTGATAGCCCTCGCTGACCGAATATTGCAGCGCCGTGCCGGCCGTCTCGGCGCCGAGCACGTCGCGATAGGCGTCGGCGAAGGCCGTCGCAGGGAACAAGGCGGGATCCGGAATGCCGCCCGCAAACGAGATGATGTCCGGCTGATCCAGCAGTTTCAACAACTCGCGGATCTCGGAGGCGCGCATCCGTTCGGCGCGCCGTGCAAAGCGTTTCTCCCAGTCCATGACCTTCCCCTTTTGACGTGGCCCCTTCTGGCGTGGGACAGCGACCTTAGACCTCCGGAAATTTATGTCAATAAGACTTACCTTTTCGCGGACGGACCGGTGGGCGCGACCGAACGGCCGGATCGCAGGCCCCCGGATTTCCCTGCCGACCGGCCTCGTCTATGGTCCCCCGAGCGCAGCGGCGGGGCAAAGGGTTGATCACTGGGGAGACGTTTCTGGCCATCGCGGCCTGGTCGCGCGAACTCGCCGACGACGAGTTCGAGCGTGCGCGCCGCGGCATCGTCGAGAAGGCCTATCCGCGCGGCGCCTATCTGTGGCATCGCGGCGATCGCTTCGACCATTGGACCGGCGTTTCGCGCGGCCTGGTCAAGGTCTCGACCATCGCCAAGTCCGGCAAGGCGATGACCTTCACGGGGGTCAGGACCGGCGGCTGGTTCGGCGAGGGGACCATGCTGAAGGACGAGCCGCGCCAATACGACGTGGTTGCCCTGCGCGACACCCGCATCGCCCTGATGAACAAGGCGACCTTCGCCTGGCTGCTCGACCATTCGGTCGGCTTCAACCGCTTCCTCGTCCGCCAGCTTAACGAGCGGCTCGGTCAGTTCATGGCGCTGGTCGAATATGACCGCACCCTCGACGCACCCTCGCGCGTCGCCCGCACGCTCGGCTGGCTCTACGATCCGGTGCTCTATCCCAATCCGGCGCCCGACCTGGAGATCACCCAGGAGGAGATCGCGCTCCTCTGCGGCCTGTCGCGCCAGAGCACCAACGAGGCGCTCAAGGTGCTCGAACGGCGCGGCGTCGTGCAGACCGACCACGGCATCCTGACCGCCCCCGACCCGCAACGGCTATTGCGCTTCGAGACGTGAGGCGGGGGAGATGGCCATTCGGGGCACCGTTCCGGTGGGCGGGGCGTTCGAGAGCGGGCGTGGACGGTCGTCAGTAGGCAGCGGGCAGTGGGCAGTGGGCAGTGGGCCCTGGAGCGTCTGACGCGGCCCCCCTGCCGCAATCTCCCAGCGCATCCCCGGACAAGGCCCGCAGGGCCGCCGATCCGGGGCCCACTCGCATCGCAGCAGGCGTCGGGATCTCCATTTATATCAAGGTCTTGCGGCAGGTCGCCAACAGAGTGGGTCCCGGCTCTCCGCTCCGCTTCGGCCGGGAATGCGGCCCTTCGGGGGCGGGGCCACCGCTGCCCGAACCTTCAGTTCGCCGGTCCTACGCGTCGTGCGGAGCGGGGCTGCCGCTATCTCCCAGCGCATCCCCGGACAAGGCCCGCAGGGCCGCCGATCCGGGGCCCACTCGCATCTTGACTGCGTCAAGATCATGATGTCGACCGAGGTCTTGCGGCAAGTCGCCGGGGGAGCGGGTCCGGCTCTGCGCCGCGCCCCTCGTCAACACCAGGAGAGCCCATGCCGCATGCCGCCACCGTTGAGACCGAGGGCCGGCCGATCGTGACGGTGGACGTGGCGCTGTTCACGCTCCTGCCGGAGGAGGGCCTCGCCATCGTGCTCGGCACGCGCGACCGGGAGCCCTTCGCGGGGCGGCCCGCTCTGTTCGGCGGCTTTCTCCGGCCCGGCTCGGACGGCAGCGCGACCGACGCTGCGCATCGTCTCCTGTCCGAGAAGGCGGGGCTGAAGGATGTCTTCGTCGAACAGCTGATGACTTTTTCCGGGCCCGATCGCGACCCGCGCGGCTGGTCGGTCTCGATCGCCTACTATGCGCTGGTGCCCTTCGGGCGTCTCGCCGGGGCCACGCCGGGGCTGGCGGTTTGGCCGGTCGGCCGGATGCCGCCGCTGGCGTTCGATCACGATCGGATCGCTGCCGCGGCGCTCGCCCGGCTCGGCGGCAAGGCCTCCTACTCGACCCTGCCGGCCTTCCTCTTGCCGAAGACCTTCACGCTGCCCGAACTGAAGGCGGTCTACGAGGCGGTGCTCGGCACCGCGCTCAACGACAGCGCCTTCCGCCGCAAGGTAATGGAGATGCGCATCCTGGAGGAGGTGCCGGAAAAGCGCGGCGCCACGGCCGGCAGCCGCCGCCCGGCCCAGCTCTGGCGGCTGGCCGCGGACCGGCTGGTCGAGTTCGACCGGACGGTGTGACCCGTCCGGTCGGGCGGCGGCTTTGTCCCGATCGGGATTTCGGCGGTCAGGCCGCGTTGCGGCGCTCCAGGAAGGCGCGGATGCGGTCGAGCGCCTTCAGGATGTTCTCGGTCGAGTTTGCGTAGGAGAGGCGGATGTAGCCCTCGCCATGGACGCCGAAATCCGGGCCGCCGATGGTGGCGACGCCGGCATCCTCGAGCAGGGCGGAGGCGAGCGCCTTGGCCTTCCAGCCGGTCTTGGAGACGTTCGGGAAGGCGTAGAAGGCGCCTTTCGGGGTGGCGCAGGTCACGTCCGGCAGCCCGTTCAGCCCCTCGACGACCACCTTCCGACGGCGGTCGAACTCGGCGACCATGTCGGCGACGCAGTCCTGCGGGCCGGTCAGCGCGGCGATGCCGGCGAACTGGGCCGGGGCGTTGACACAGGAATAGGAATTGACCGCCAGCTTGCGGGCCATCTCGAAGAGCCGGTCCGGCCAGACCGAGAAGCCCATGCGCCAGCCGGTCATGGCGTAGGTCTTGGACCAGCCGTCGAGCAGGATCAGGCGGTCGCGGATCTCCGGGTAGGAGAGCAGCGAGACATGGGCCTCGCCGTCATAGACCATCTGGCCGTAGATCTCGTCCGACATGATCGCCACGTCGGGGAAGCGGGCGAGGCCGGCGACGAGCGTGTCGATCTCCGCCTTCGGGGTGACGCCGCCGGTCGGGTTGGCGGGCGAATTGACGATGATCAGCCGCGTCGCCGGGGTGATCAGCGCCAGGGTCTCGTCGGCCGAGAAGGCGAAGCCGTTCTCCTCGCGGATCGGCACCGGCACGGCCTTGGCGCCGGTGAACTCGATCATCGAGCGGTAGATCGGGAAGCCGGGATCGGGATAGAGGATCTCTGCGCCCGGCTCGCCGAACATCAGGATCGCCATGAACATGGTGACCTTGCCGCCCGGCACGATCGTGATCCGTTCCGGGCTGACCTCGGTGCCGAGCCGGCGATGAATGTCGGCGGCGACCGCCTCGCGCAAGGGCAGGATGCCGGTCGCCGGCGTATAGCCGTGATGACCGTCGCGCAGCGCCTTCACGGCCGCCTCGACGATATGCTCGGGCGTGCGGAAATCCGGCTGCCCGATGCCGAGATTGATGATGTCGCGGCCCGAGGCGGCCAGCGCGGTGGCGCGCGCCAGCACCGCGAAGGCGTTTTCCTCGCCGATCCGGTCGAAACCCGCGATGGTCTTCAGCATGGACGTTCCCCTGTTCTTGGCCGCGGCCTTCATAGGGCCTCGCGCCGATCAGGGGAAGGGCGGCAGGGCGGCGCACACGTGCTGTCCGCCCGGCCGATACGTCAGCCCATCTGCTGCGGGTGCAGCTGGTAGAGCCAGGTCTCGGAAAGCGCGGTCTCGCCGTTCTTCAGGAAGCAGCGGATGTCGACCGGCTCGGGCCCGTCGGCCTGGATGTCGAACTGCACGCGCCAGTTCTTGTTCCACGACGTGGTCTCGACGAAGACCGCGCTGAGCGTGCCGCGCGAAGGCGTGATCACCGCCTCCGGCTTCACGTCCTTGGGCAGGGCCTCCAGATTGGTGCCGCCGCCGAACTCGATCACGACGCGCTTGATCTCGGGCGGGTTCTTGCGGGTATAGGGGAAGCCACCGCGGCCGATGCGGGTGGAAATGGCGCGGGCGAGGTTGGTTGCCGGCTGCGGTTCGTCGGCATTCCAGTGCAGGCGGTAGCGGAAGTCGAGCGCATCGCCGGCCTTGATCGGCTCCTTCGGCACCCAGAGGCAGACGATGTTGTCGAAATCCTCGTGGTCGGTCGGGATCTCGACCAACTGGATCGAGCCTGCGCCCCAGGCGCCGATCGGCTCGATCCACAGCGACGGCCGGCGCTCGTAGTTGAGCCAGCGATCGAGATAGGCGGAGGGGTCGCGGCTGCGCTGCATCAGACCGAAACCGCGCGGATTGTTGTCGACGAAGGCCGAGGTGGAGACGCGCGGCGGATTGACGAGCGGGCGCCAGATGCGCTCGCCGGTTCCGGTGAACATGGCCAGCCCGTCGGAATCATGCGCGGCACGGCGCCATTCCAGCTGATAGCCCTTGTTGGCCTCGTTGAACCAGAACATCGAGGTCATCGGCGCGATGCCGAGCTTGCCCACCGCCTTGCGCATGAACAGCGCATTCTCGACATCGATCACCACGCCCTCGGCCCGGCGCAGCACGAACTTGTAGGCGCCGGCGATCGAGGGGCCGTCGAGCAGCGCGTAGATCACCACCGGCTGGCGCTCGGCGGTGGCCGGCTGGATGTAGAATTCGGTGAAGTCCGGGAACTCCTCCGGGGTCGGGCTCGCCGTGTCGATGGCGACGCCGCGCGCCGAAAGTCCGTATTCGCCGTTGGCGCCGATGGCGCGGAAATAGGAAGCGCCCAGGAAGGCGGCCCAATCCTGGGTGCGCCAGTCGGCGCGGCTCTTGGCCTCCTTGATCTGGAAGCCGGCGAAGCCGGAATCCTCCGGCAGCTTCTGCGCCGGGCTGTCCTCCGGCATGTCGAAATATTCCGGCTCGTAGAGCACCTCGCGCGCCTTGTCGGCGTCGATGGCGTGCATCCGGATGGCCTTCGGGAAGTAGCGACCGATCGGGAAGAAGCTGATCGGATAGCCGCCGGAATCCACGTTGAGCGCGTAGTCGGTCTTGAAGCGGATCTTGCCGTGGGCGGTGTAGTCGATCTGCTCGACGATCTGCGGGGCGGGACGGTAGGGCGCCTTGTAGGGCTTGGCGGCCATCTCGCGCGCCCGCTTCACCAGGCTGTCCCAGGAGAAGGGCTTCGCAGCGCCGAATTTCAGCGGGATGGCCTGGGCGTCGGTCGGGATCAGGCCGAGGCCGGCGGCGAAGGCCGTGGCGAAGGAGGCCTGCAGCAGGTCACGACGGGAAAGGCGCTTGGTCATCGATGGGGTCCGGAGCGGGAGGGGCTGTCGCAAGTCTTCTAGCGCATGTTCGGTCGGGACGGAAACGGCCGGCCGACACGGAACCGGTGCCGCACGCGAACGCGGAAGGCTGTCGCCGCCGCTCGAAAAACACTGCGGCAGCCTCGCCTTGCCGTTCCCGGCGGGACCGCGGTCGGATGCGCTGCAATCACGGCTGAAACTTGGCGCCCGCACCGAAAAGTCAGCGAACGGTCAGCTTTCGTCGCGAAGATTCTCCGCCATCCGGGCGAGCAGCCGCATCAGGGTGTCCGCCTCGCCGGCGCCGATGCCGGTCAGCGCCAGGTCGGTCTGCGCGCGCACCGTCGGCAGGATGTCGACGAAGAGCCGGCTGCCGGCCTCGGTCAGTCCGAGCACGACGCTGCGCCGGTCGGTCGCCCGCGGCGTGCGCGAGACCAGCCCCTCGGCTTCCATCAGCTTCAGCGTATGGGTCAGCGAGGTCCGGTCGACCGACGTCGTGTCGGCGAGCTGCTGCATCGAGCAGCCCGGCTGGTCGTTGAGCACGGCCATGATCCGCCAGCGCGCATAGTCGACGCCGAAGGGCTTGAGCTCCGCATTCAGGCGCCGGTTCCGATGCGCCATGATCTGACTGAAATAGAAGAACAGGTGACCGTGCAGCGGGAAGGCGTCGGCGCCCTCGGCCGGCGCACCGGCGGGGCTTGCCGCGGTGTGCAAGTTGGCGGCGGCGGGGGACACGGCGGGCGGCCTGACTTTCGGGTCGGGCGGGGCGTGGTCGGTCGGGGCGGGGGCGGTCACGGTCGCTCCGGTGCGGGGTGGGCACCGGTTGTCGGCGCCCTTCGGGAGAACCCGTATATTATGTTGACTTCCACCTAATTTTCCAAGCATGCTGTGCGCAGTTTCCCGCATGCGTCCTCCGGTGGCCGAGGGGTACCGGATACGCGGGCATGTCGCCCGCCGGCGCCGAACCGGAGATCCGAGCCATGTTGAGAGCGTCCGCTGTCCTTCCCTTGCTTGCCGCCGCCCTTCTGGCCGCCGTTCCGGCGAGCGCCCAGGACAAGGTCAAGATCGGCGTCGTGGTGACCCTGTCGGGCCCGTCCGCTGTGCTCGGCGCCCAGGCGCGCGACGGCTTCAACCTCGCGGTCAAGACGCTCGGCGGCAAGCTCGGCGGCCTGGAGGCGGAGGTCGTCGTCGCCGACGACGAACTGAAGCCGGACGTGGCGGTGACCAAGGTCAAGGGCCTGATCGACCGCGACAATGTCGACTTCGTGGTCGGTCCGATCTTCTCCAACGTGCTGCAGGCGATCCACAAGCCGGTGACGGACTCCGCCCGCGCCATCCTGATCAGCCCGAATGCCGGCACCTCGAACTTCGCCGGCAAGCAGTGCAATCCGAACTTCTTCGTCACCTCCTACCAGAACGATCAGGTGCACGAGGTTCTCGGCAAGTATGCGCAGGACAAGGGCTACAAGTCCGTCGTCCTGATGGCGCCGAACTACCAGGCCGGCAAGGACTCGCTGGCCGGCTTCAAGCGCCACTACAAGGGCCAGGTGCTGGACGAGATGTTCACCCCGCTCGGCCAACTGGATTTCTCCGCCGAGCTGACCAAGATCGCCGCCGCCAAGCCGGAAGCCTTCTTCACCTTCATGCCGGGCGGCATGGGCGTCAATCTGGTCCGCCAGTATCGCCAGGCCGGCCTCGCCGCCATCCCGTTCCTGTCGGCCTTCACGACCGACGAATCGACCCTGCCGGCGCAGAAGGACGACGCGATCGGCTTCCTCGGCGGCGCCAATTGGGCGCCGGACATGAACAACCCGCAGAGCAAGGCTTTCGTCGCCGCCTTCGAGGCCGCCTACGGCTCGGTGCCCGGCACCTACGCCATGCAGGCCTATGACGCCGCACTGCTGATCGACAGCGCCATCAAGGGTGCCGGCGGCAAGGTCGGCGACCGCGCCGCCCTGACCGCGGCCATGAAGAAGGCCGACTTCACCTCGCTGCGCGGCAAGTTCCGCTTCGGCAACAACAACTATCCGATCCAGGACTTCTACCTGGTCAAGGTCGCCAAGCGCGCCGACGGCAAGTACCAGACTGAGATCGCCGACAAGGTCTTCGCCGACTATGTCGACGCCCATGCCGGCGACTGTCCGATGAAGTGACGCCCGCCGGGACGAGGCGGTCGCCATGAGCGTGCGGACAGTCTGCGATCTGAAATCGCTGGCGCATCTGATCCGCCGGGCGGCCGCCCGTCTCGGTGCCGGAAATCGTATTGCGTATGAAAGGAAAGCCCCGATGATCCTGGCTCCCGGCATCACCAAGGCGGGTGAAGGCCTCGACAACATCCGCTGGAACATCCTCGGTCAGACCTATGTGCCGAAGGAGGTCAGCGAGGCCTCGTTCGGCTGGCACGCCACCTTCCCGGCCGAGACCTTCGTGCCGCCGCATATCCATCCGACCCAGGACGAGTTTATCTATATGCTCGAGGGCCGGCTCGACCTGATCCTCGACGGCCGCGAGGCGGTCGCCCGGTCGGGCGACCTGGTGCGCATGCCGATGGGCATCCCGCACGGCATCTTCAACAAGTCCGGCACCACGGCGAAATGCCTGTTCTGGGTCGCGCCGACCCGCCGGCTCTACGACCTGTTCTGGGCGATCCACAACATGCCCAGCCAGACGCCGGCCGAGGTCGTCGCGCTGGCCGCCAAGCACGAAGTCGATTTCCTGCCGCCGCCGGACGCGCAGGCGTGACGGCGCCTTCCTCCGCGTATTCAGGAGAGTGACATGACGGTTCTCATCGTCGGCGGCGGCATCGGCGGGCTCACGCTCGCGCTCATGCTGCATCGCAAGGGCATCCGTTCGGTCGTCTACGAGCAGGCGCCGCAGATCCGCGAGGTCGGCGTCGGCATCAACGTGCTGCCGCATGCCATCAAGGAACTGGCCGCGCTCGACCTGCTGCCGGCCCTCGACGCGGTCGCGCTGCGCACCAAGGAACTCATCTACATCAACCGGCTCGGCCAGAAGATCTGGGCCGAACCGCGCGGTCTCGACGGCGGCTTCGACTATCCGCAATTCTCGATCCACCGCGGCCGGCTGCAGAAGCTGGTCCACGACGCGGTGATCGAGCGGCTCGGCCCGGATGCGGTGCGCACCGGGCTCCGGCTCGGCGGCTTCTTCCAGGACGAGGGCGGCGTGACCGCGCATTTCGTCGACAGCCGCTTCGGCACGTCGAGCGAGACCGTGCGCGGCGAAGTGCTGGTCGGTGCCGACGGCATCCATTCGGTCGTGCGACGCTATTTCTATCCCGAGCAGGGCCGGCCGAGCTGGCAGGGCGTGCTCCTGTGGCGCGGCGCCACCGAGTGGCCGAAATTCCTCTCCGGCCGGTCGATGTATATCGGCGGCGGCATGGGGGCGAAGCTCGCGCTCTATCCGATCGCGCCCGGCTCGACGCCGGAAACGCGCCTGACCAACTGGGCGATCGGCATCCGCGTCGCCGACCCGGCCGCGACGACCCCGCCGGTCGACAGCTGGTCGCGCACCGGCCGCATGGACGAGGTCGTGCCCTATGCGGCCCGCTTCAAGGTGCCGGGCGTGGATGTGGAAGCGCTGGTTCGCGCCACCTCGACCTGCTGGGAATATCCCATGTGCGACCGCGATCCGCTGCCGCGCTGGAGCTTCGGCCGGGTGACGCTGCTCGGCGACGCCGCCCATCCGATGTATCCGGTCGGCTCCAACGGCGCCGCCCAGGCGATCCTCGACGCGCGCCACCTGGCCGACATGCTGGCGCGTTCGGAGCATCCCATGCTGGCGCTGTCGCTCTACGAGGAGGAGCGCCTGCCGAAGACCGCTGAGATCGTCCGCCTCAATCGCACCGGCGGCCCGGAGCGGGTCATCGACGAGGTCGAGCGCCGCGCCCCGTCGGGCTTCGACTATATCGAGCAAGTGATGAGCCCGACCGAACGCGACATGATCGTCAAGGGCTATGCCGGCAAGGCCGGCTTCGCCCTGACCCAGGTCAACCGGTAGCCCATCCCCGCGGCCGGATCCCCCGGCCGCGGGGACGCGGCTCTCGTTCGGAGAGCAGGGGGTACAGTCGCTGAACGAGAATCTCCCGACGCATTCCCGGCCGGAGCGTCAGCGGAGAACCGGGACCCACTCTGTTGGCGACCTGCCGCAAGACCTTGATATAAATGGCAATCCCGACGCCCGCTGCGATGCGAGTAGGCCCCCGGATCGGCGGCCCTCACGGGCCTTGTCCGGGGATGCGCTGGGAGATTGCGGCAGGGGCTCCAGCATCAGACGCTCCACTGCCCACTGCCCACTGCTCACTGCCTACTGTCCGCTGCCCAATCCCGAATCCGCACTGCCCCGCACCCGCTGGAACGATGCCCTGAAGGGCCGCATTCCCGGCCGGAGCGGAGCGCAGAGCCGGGACCCACTCTGTTGGCGGCCTGCCGCAAGACTCTGATATAAATGGAGATCCTGACGCCTGCTGCGCTGCGAGTGGGCCCCGGATCGGCGGCCCTCACGGGCCTTGTCCGGGGATGCGCTGGGAGATTGCGGCAGGGGCTCCAGCATCAGACGCTCCACTGCTCACCGCTCACTGCTCACTGCCTACTGTCCGCTGCCCAATCCCGAATCCGCACTGCCCCGCACCCGCTGGAACGATGCCCCGAAGGGCCGCATTCCCGGCCGGAGCGGAGCGCAGAGCCGGGACCCACTCTGTTGGCGACCTGCCGCAAGACTTTGATATAAATGGAGATCCCGACGCCTGCTGCGATGCGCGTGGGCCCCGGATCGGCGGCCCTCACGGGCCTTGTCCGGGGATGCGCCGGGAGATCGAGGGTCGCCCCGCTCCTCGCGGCGTGTAGGACCGGCGAGCGGCGACGCCATCACGTCCCGGTGAAGGTCAGAATTTCAACTTGCATTTCGCACTTTGCAATATAAATCTAACGCCATGAGCCGATCGGGGTCCGGTCGGCGTTGACCCGCAAGAGGCCCATCATGGCCATCATCACCCGCTATCCCTTTCTCACCCAGGCCCGCGTCGAGGCCTCCTCCTTCCTGGCGGTGTTCCGCCAGGGGCGGCTGGTCCGCTCGGGCCGCGGTATCGCCGCCTGGTTCGCGACCGGCGGACCGACCTCGCTGGTCGAAATCCCGGCCGACGACCGCGACCATGTCCTGACCATCTCGGCCACCACGGCCGACTTCCAGACCGTCAGTGCGCTCGGCCTGGCGACCTGGCGGGCGGTCGACCCGGTCCTCCTGGCCGGCCGCATCGACTTCACGGTCGAACCGAAGACCGGCCAGCATCGCGGCGAGCCGGTCGCCCAGGTCGAAAGCCTGATCGACGGCCTGGTCGCCTCGGCGGTCGAGCGTTTCGTCGCCGCCCGCACCGTCGCGCGACTACTCGACGAGGGCATCGGTGCGCTGCTGGCCGCGGTCGAGCGCGAATTCGCGACGACCGGCCGGCTCGCCGCGATCGGCATCGAGATCGCCGGCATCCGGCTGACCGACCTGTCGCCGGCGCCCGAACTGGTCCGCGCGCTGCGCCAGCCGACGATCGAAAAACTTCAGCAGGGCGCCGACGAGGCGACCTTTGCCCGCCGCGCGGCCGCTGTCGAGAAGGAGGCGGCCATCGCCGAGAACGAGACCCGCGCCAAGATCCGGCTCGAGGACGAGCGCGGCCGGCTGATCGCCAAGGAAAGGGATAACGAATTGGCGCGTGCGCATATCGCTCAGGAAACCGCCCGCATCGAGGCGGAGGGCGAGGCGCATGTACGCGAAATCCAATCCCTCGCGGCCGCGGCCGCGCTCGCCACCTCGTCGGAGGCCGAGGCCCGCGCGCTCGAACGGACCGATGCCGTCCGGCTCGCCACCGAGCAGACGCGCGCCGAGATCGCCAAGGGCCTGCCGCCGGTCGTCACCCTCGCCCACGCGCTGGAAACCGGGCTCGCCGCCGCCAAGATCGGCACGCTCAATCTCGGCCCGGATGCCGTCGGACTGATCGGCCAGACCTTCGCCAAGGCGGTCGCCGGCAAGCCCTGAACGTCGGTCCCTTCGCCCTCCTTCCGAGGGGGCGAAGGGGAAGCACCCTGGGAGTCGGTTCCGCAGATCCATCAACGCGTTATCTCCTTCTCCCCCCGTGGGGGGAGAAGGTGCCCGAAGGGCGGATGAGGGGGACGGTTTCGCGGCGACGGGGCCGGCTCGCGGTCCGGACCGCTCGGCCGCGATCCCCAAACCGAGGGCGCGGTGGAGGCCGCAACATCGAAGCCCCCTCATCCGGCCTTCGGCCACCTTCTCCCCCTTGGCAGGGGGCGAAGGGGAAGGGACCGGTAGATTTCGGCAGCCGAAATTCCGCAATCCGTCAACGGGTTACCCCTTCTCCCTCCGCAGGGGGGAGAAGGTGCCGGAAGGGCGGATGAGGGGGACGATCTCGCGGCGACGGGAGTTGCTGGCGGTCCGAGCCGCACGGCCGCGATCCCCGAACCGGGGGCCCGGTGGAGGCTGCGACATCGAGGCCCCCTCATCCGGCCTTCGGCCACCTTCTCCCCCTTGGCAGGGGGCGAAGGGGAAGGGGAAGGGAGATCTTGCAACCGAAATTCCGCAATCCGTCGACGGGTTATCCCTTATCCCTCCGCAAAGGGGAGAAGGGGAGGAATCGAGGGGCCTTGGACCTGAAGTACCATTATCTGACAATAACTTACCCCCCAGGAACCCCGTCAACCCGAGGCCCGGCTTCGCCCCGAAGGCCCATGTCCCCACACCCCATCCCGGTCCGCACCAGCGGACCGCCCGCCATCAGGAGGCCGTCATGGCCGTGCTCATGCCCCGGATCGTCATCGTGCGTCGCGAGACGGATCTCGATCGCGTCCGCGCCACCCATGCGTCGATGGCCACCGCGCGCTTCGTGCTGGAGCGGCGCGGTCTGTCGCTCGATGCGGTCGAGGCCGAGCATGCCGCCTTCACGGAGGTGCTGCGCCGGGTGCGCGCCGCGATTCCGGCCGACTGGCGCCAGGCCATGCTGATGCGCGCCGAGGTCGAGCGCTTCGTGTTCGGCCCGGAGGATGTCGTGGTCGCGGTCGGTCAGGACGGGCTGGTCGCCAATGTGGCCAAGTATCTGACCGGCCAGACCGTGGTCGGCATCGATCCGCGGCCTGGCCGCAATGCCGGCGTGCTGGTGCGCTTCCGCGTCGAAGCCGCCCGGGAGGCGATCGCCGCGGCGGCCGCGGGCCGGCTGACGCTGGAGGCGCGCACCATGGCGGAGGTCCGGCTCGACTCCGGCGAGAGCCTGACGGCCCTCAACGAGATCTATCTCGGCCACCGCACCCACCAGTCGGCGCGCTACCGGATCGCCTTCGAGGGCGCCAGCGAGCGGCAGTCCTCCTCCGGCCTGATCGTGGCGACCGGCACCGGCGCGACCGGCTGGGCCTCCTCGATCGCCCGCGCCACCGGCCGCCGCCTCGACCTCGCCCCGACCGACGCCAAGCTGCAGTTCCTGGTGCGCGAGGCCTGGGCGAGCCCGGCGACCGGCGCCGACCTGGTCGCCGGCACCGTCACCCGCACCCCCGTCGCGATCACCTCCGAGATGGATGAGGACGGCACCATCTTCGCCGACGGCATCGAATCCGACCGCCTGCCCTTCCCCTGGGGCCGCATCGCCACGGTCGCGGTGGCCGAGAAGCGGCTGATGCTGGGGGTGGGGTGAAGCTCCGTCGGAGCCCTGTCAGTCCTTCGCGTCCAAACCCAGTTTCCGTTCAAGGGCAGCCACCACCCCATGGGTCGTCTGGATCTCCTCCACCGAAAGGCCCTCGGAGAGCCGGTTGATCCACGGGGCCTGCAAGCGCATCGCGGCCTCGAAAATGTCCCTGCCCCGGGCCGTCAGCACGACCAGATGGGCGCGGCGGTGATGGGGATTGGCCTGGAATTCGACCAGCCCCTCGGATTCCAGATCGTTGACGATCCGCTGCACATTCTGGCGGTTGGCGCCCATGTCGCGGGCGATCCAGGCGACCGGCTGCGGGCGTTCGGTCGCGACGATGGAACCCAACACCTGCCAGCGGGCACTGGTCAGGCCAAGCCCGGCCACGAGCCGATCGCCGGAGGCGAGCATCCGGTTGCTGAGCCGGAACAGGTCGAGAATGAGTTCCGTCAAGGCGGCACCGGCGTCGGAGCGGTCCTGGTCGCGCGATGGCATCATGCTTTCCTTTTGACATCATGATGTCAACTTATTATGATTGGCGGCATTGACACCATACACGCGATCCGAAGGAAGCTCGCCATGCTCGCATTCCGTCCTCTGGATCCGGCCTGTCCCATTCAAGACCAGCTTCCGCTCGAAACCGGACCGGTTGTCCTGGTCAACCTGTTCACGCTCGACAGGGCGGACGAACCGGCCTTCCTGGCCATCTGGGCGGAGGATGCGGCGGTCATGAAGGCCCTGCCGGGCTTCATCTCGACCCAGTTGCATCGCGCCCTCGGCGACAGTCCGACCTATCTCAACTATGCGGTCTGGGAGTCCAACGCCCATTTCAGGGCCGCGTTCGGCAATCCCGAATTCCAGGCCAAGCTCGCCGCCTATCCGTCGTCCTGCATCGCATCGCCGCATCTTTTCGAAAAGGTCGCCGTACCGGGCGTCTGCGTCGCGTGATGCGACCCGCAACGCCGGAAGCGCAGCCGCCCTCTCTTCGCTCACCCTGGAACTGACCATGCTGAAACGGCTTCATCCCGTCGCAGGCGCCATCGCGATCCTGATGATCGCAACCTTCTGGCTGTCGACAACCCTGTCCGAACTGTTCGGTGCGCCGGCGACCGTGGTCGCCGTGAAGTCGGCCGTCCCCTGGGGGCTTCTCGTCCTCGTCCCGGCCCTCGCCTTGACCGCCGGCACCGGCTTCAAGCGCGCCGGCGGACGGCGCATCGGCTTGGTTCCGGCCAAGATCGGGCGCATGCCATGGATCGCCGCCAATGGCGTCCTGATCCTGGTGCCGTCGGCCCTGTACCTGGCCTGGAAGGCACAAGCCGGGACATTCGACGCATCCTTCTATGCGGTCCAGGCGCTCGAACTCGCCGCGGGCGCCTGCAATCTGGTCCTACTCGGCCTCAACATGCGCGACGGGCTCAGAATGACGGCCACCTCCGGCGCAGGCCTGCATAGCCGCGCGCCGACCTGACCACGTCGCGCCGGGCGACCTTGACAGGGCCCGCTCATCCACTAAACTTTACATATGGACACAACAGTAGACGACACCGGCACCCGTCTCGCCCGCCGCATCCGGCTGGAGCGGGAGGCGCGGGGGTGGTCGCTGGCGGATCTGGCCGAGCGGGCCGGGGTTGCCAAGGCGACGATCAGCAAGATCGAGCGCGAGGAGGCGAGCCCGACGGCGGTGGTGCTGGTGCGGCTGGCGCGGGCCTTCGACCTGACGCTGGCCGGGCTCCTGCTGCGCGCCGAGGATGGCGGCGGACGGCTGATCCGCGCGGCCGACCAGCCGGTCTGGCGCGATCCGGAGACCGGCTACCGGCGCCGGCAGGTCTTCTCGCGGCCGGACCATCCGGTCGAGATCGTCGAGGTCGAGATGCCGGCCGGCGGGCGGGTGACGCTGCCGTCGGACTCCTATGCCCGCATCCGGCAGGCGCTCTGGGTGCTGTCGGGCCGGCTGGTGCTGACCGAAGGCGGCACGCGCCACGAGTTGGAAGCCGGCGACTGCCTCGGCTTCGGCCCGCCGGCCGAGGTCACCTTCGCCAACGAAACCGACCGGCCCTGCCTTTATGTCGTCGCCCTCGCCCGGACCTGAACCCATGCCCACGCCCCTCCCCTCGCCCATGCCCGTCGATGAAGCCCGCAGCGCCATCGCGATCCGCCCGCTCGATGCCACGCCCGAGACCGTCGCGGCACTGGCCGATCTCCTGATCGAGACCGTCGCCCGTGGCGGCTCGGTCAGCTTCATGCATCCGCTGGCGCGGGCCGATGCGGAAGCTTTCTGGTCGGGCTCGCTCGCCGCGGCCGGGCGGGGCGAGCGGGTCGTGTTCGGCGCCTTCGTGGGCGACCGGCTCGCCGGCACCGTGACGCTCCTGCTCGACTGCCCGCCCAACCAACCGCATCGCGGCGAGATCGCCAAGATGATGACCGCCGTCGCCCACCGCCGCCGCGGCATCGGCCGCGCCCTGCTCGACGCGGCCGAGCAGGTCGCCGTGGCGCGCGGGCGCACGCTCCTGGTGCTCGACACCGCCACCGACGAGGGCGCCGCCTGGCTCTACGAGAAGGCCGGCTTCCACTTCGCCGGCGAGATCCCCGACTACGCCCTGAAGCCCCATGGCGGCCTGACCGGCACGCGGATCTATTGGAAGCGGATCGGCGCGGCGGCCTGACGGCGCGCCCTCAGCTGCGCCCGAACAGGCGCTCGATGTCGGTCAGCTTCAGTTCGACCCAGGTCGGGCGGCCGTGGTTGCACTGGCCGGAATTGGGGGTCGCCTCCATCTCGCGCAGGAGCGCATCCATCTCCTCGGGGCGGAGGCGGCGGCCGGTGCGCACCGAGCCGTGGCAGGCCATGGTCGACAGGATATGGTTGATGCGCTCGTCGAGCCGGGACGAGGCGTCGCGGTCGGCGAGATCGTCGGCGATGTCGCGGACGAGGCCGGCAATGTCGAGGCGCTTGAAGAGGGCCGGCGTCTCGCGCACCGCGATCGCGACCGGGCCGAAGGGCTCGATCACCAGCCCGGCCTCGGCCAGCGCGGCGGCATGATCGGCGAGCCGGCCGGCATCCTCCTCGGGCAGCTCGACGATCTCCGGCACCAGGAGCATCTGGCGCGCGATGCCGGTCTCGGCGCGCTGGCGCTTCAGCCGCTCGTAGGTCAGCCGCTCATGCGCCGCATGGGCGTCGACCAGGATGAAGCCGTCGCGGGTCTGGGCGACGATGTAGTTCTCGTGCAGCTGCGCCCGCGCCGCACCGAGCGGGCGGGCGGCGCGCTCGGCATCGATCGCCGGGTCGGCGGACCGGATGTCGGCCGAGACGCCGAAGCCCGGCGCGAAGCCGGCCTGCGCCGCCTCGCCGAAGCCGGGCAGCGGCGCGCCGCCCTGCGGCTCGTGCAGGGCGGGGTCCCTCTCGGGAAGGCCCGGATCCCCGTCCGCCGGATCCTGGGCGCGGTCCATCGGATCGGGACGGAAGGGCGAGACGCGCCAGTCCCAGGCTTCGCGCGACACCCCGCCGGACGGGCGGAGCGGGTCGCGGCCATAGGAGGACGGCCGGCCGGCCGCAGCGCCGGGGCTTTCGGGCCGGCCGAAACCGCGCGGGGCGGTCGCGGCCTGATGGTGGCCGGCCGGCGGCGCGGCGTCGGGGCCGAGGCCGGTGCGGAAGGCGGCGAGCGTGGCGGCGCCGACGGTGGTCGAGGCGCGGTGGCCGGCCCGCGCCATGGCCTCTCGGATCGCGCCGACCACCAGTCCGCGCACCAGGCCCTGTTCGCGGAAGCGCACGTCGGCCTTGGTCGGATGCACGTTGACGTCGACCTCGTGCGGGTCGAGCCGGATGTCGAGCACCACGACCGGGTGGCGGTCCGAACGCATCAGGTCCTGGTAGGCGCCGCGCAGGGCGCCGAACAGCTGCCGATCGCGCACCGGACGGCCGTTGACCATCAGATATTGCCAGGTCGAGGCGGCGCGATGATAGGTCGGCAGGCCGGCATAGCCGATCAGTTCGACGCCCTCGCGTTCGGCATCGATCGGCACCGCATTGTCGGGGAAATCCGCGCCGACCACCTGGGCGATGCGGACCAGCCGGGCGTCCGTGCCGCGCGCCACCGGCAGGTCCAGCGCGGTGCGGTCGGCGCCGGACAGCGAGAAGCGCACGTCCGGCCGGGCCAGTGCCAGCCGCTTGACCACCTCGGTGATCGCCGCCGCCTCGGCGCGCTCGGTCT
The DNA here is from genome assembly GCF_018729455.1 of Prosthecodimorpha staleyi. Taxonomy (NCBI): domain Bacteria; kingdom Pseudomonadati; phylum Pseudomonadota; class Alphaproteobacteria; order Hyphomicrobiales; family Ancalomicrobiaceae; genus Prosthecodimorpha; species Prosthecodimorpha staleyi. Next base: position 377,474 of record NZ_JAHHZF010000003.1, read on the forward strand.
TCAGGAATTTGAGCCGCGCCGGCGTCGAGAAGAACAGGTCGCGCACTTCCACGCGCGTGCCGCGGGCGAGGCCGGCCGGGCGCGGCTCGCCCTTCAGCCCACCTTCGAGCGTGATCTCCCAGCCGTGCGGTTCGCCGGCGTGCCGGGTCGCGATGGCAAGCCGCGACACCGCGCCGATCGACGGCAGCGCCTCGCCGCGGAAGCCGAGCGTGTGGATGTCGAGCAGGTCGTCGGCGCGCAGTTTCGAAGTGCAGTGCCGCTCGACCGCCAGCGCGAGATCGTCGCGGCTCATGCCCGAACCGTCGTCGGTCACCCGGATCAGGGTCTTGCCGCCGCCCGCCGTGACGATCTCGACCCGCCCGGCGCCGGCATCGACGGCATTCTCGACCAGTTCCTTGACCACGCTCGCCGGCCGCTCGATCACCTCGCCGGCGGCGATGCGGTTGATCGTATCGTCGGAAAGCTGGCGGACGACGGACGGCGCAGACGACATGGGCGGGAAGACCTCCGCCCCTCTTATCGCGGATTCGCGGCGGGTCGTCACGGTCGGCGCGGCCCCGGCAGCCTCCGTCGCTCCACCGCTCGCCGACCTCGCGGCTCCGCCGGCCTGCGGCTCTGCCGCCAACAGTGCCATTGCCTCGCGCGCCGCCCCCCGCTACTGATCCGGCGCCCTGCCCTCCCGACGGAACGCGCCGACCCCATGAAAGACGTCCATCCGCCTCTGGTCTCCGGCCTGTCCGTGCTCGCGCCGCGCTACCGCGCCGTGCTGAGCGATGTCTGGGGGGTGCTGCATAACGGGATGACGGCGTTCCGTCCGGCCCACGAGGCGCTGTCGGCCTATCGCGCCGCCGGTGGCAAGGTCGTGCTGATCACCAATGCGCCGCGTCCGGCGGGGCCGATCCACCAGCAGCTCGCCGGCTACGGCGTGCCGCGCCACGCCTATGACGACATCGTCACCTCCGGCGACGTGACCCGCGACCTCCTGGCGACGCGCCCCGAGCGGGCCGTGATCCATATCGGTCCGGACCGCGACCTGACCCTCTATGACGGCCTGCCCGGCCGGCTCGCCGACGACGCGGCCGGCGAGATCGTCTCGGTCACCGGCCTCCTCGACGACGACATCGAGAGCCCGGACGACTATCGCGACCGCCTCGCCGCCCTGGCCGCCCGCGGGCTGCCGATGGTCTGCGCCAATCCGGACATCGTGGTCGAGCGCGGCGACAAACTGGTCTGGTGCGCCGGGGCGCTCGCCCGCCTCTACGAGGAGTTCGGCGGCGAGGTGATCATGCTCGGCAAGCCGTTCCGGCCGATCTACGACGCGGCGCGCGCCCGGATCGAGACCCTGTGCGGCCCCATTGAGACCCGCGACATCCTGGCCATCGGCGACGGCCTGCCGACCGACATCCGCGGCGCCGACGCCCAGGGCTTCGACGTGCTGTTCGTCACCGGCGGCATCCACGCCGCCGATTTCGGCGACCCTGAGGCCCCCGACCTGGCGCTGGTCGCCGCCCGCCTGCGCTCCGAGGGGCTCGGCGCCGCCGCCGTGATGCCGCGGCTGGTCTGGTAAGGGCAGCGGCCCTTCGAACTTTGGACCGTGAGGCACGGCGATCTCCGGCGCCCGGCGCGGCGGCGGAACCGAAATTTTCACTCTGATCAGCCTCCCGGCGGCGGGAAATCTTGACTTCACGCCGATCCCAGCCTATCTCCGCCTCGGCTGCTAGCACTCCCTTTTGGTGAGTGCCAAACCGGCCGGGCACCGCGGCTGCCGCGCGAGCCCCCTCGATTTCAGTAATCCCAAGGGTTCAAAGCCAATGGCCACCAAGACCAAGTTCCGCCCGCTGCACGACCGCATCGTCGTCAAGCGGATCGAAGCCGAGCAGAAGACCGCGGGCGGGATCATCATCCCGGATACCGCCAAGGAAAAGCCCCAGGAGGGCGAGGTGGTCGCCGTCGGCCCCGGCGCGCGCGACGAGAGCGGCAAGATCGTCGCCCTGGACGTGAAGGTCGGCGACAAGGTCCTCTTCGGCAAGTGGTCGGGCACCGAGGTCCGCCTCGACGGCCAGGACCTCCTGATCATGAAGGAAAGCGACATCATGGGTGTGATCGCCTGATCAGCCGGTCGTCCGGCCCTGCCGGACCACCTCCGATCGGCGCTTGAGCCTCGGGCGCGCGCCCGCGCCCACGGAACGAGACCATGCCCGGATCCCCAGGCCAACCGCTTCTGACCGAGGAATGGCAGATCGCCCTCGCCACGGTCACGATCATGTCGGTGGCCTGGATCCTCTTCCGCATCGCCCGGCGGATCGCAGAGCGCCTGCGCTCGGATCGCGACCAGGGCGGCGACCCCGATTGAAACCCATTCCAGGAGAAATCCCATGGCTGCCAAGGACGTGAAGTTCGGTGGCGACGCGCGCGACCGGATGCTGCGCGGCGTCGACATCCTCGCCAATGCCGTCAAGGTGACGCTCGGCCCGAAGGGCCGCAACGTGGTCATCGAGAAGTCGTTCGGCGCGCCGCGCATCACCAAGGACGGCGTCACCGTCGCCAAGGAGATCGAGCTCGAGGACAAGTTCGAGAACATGGGCGCCCAGATGGTGCGCGAAGTGGCCTCGAAGACCAACGACCTCGCCGGTGACGGCACCACCACCGCCACGGTGCTGGCCCAGTCGATCGTCAAGGAAGGCGCCAAGGCGGTGGCCGCCGGCATGAACCCGATGGACCTGAAGCGCGGCGTCGATCTCGCCGTCGCCGAGGCCATCAAGGACCTGCAGAAGCGCGCCAAGAAGATCAAGACCTCGGCCGAAGTCGCCCAGGTCGGCACCATCTCGGCCAATGGCGAGAAGGCCATCGGCGAGATGATCGCCGAGGCGATGCAGAAGGTCGGCAACGAGGGCGTGATCACGGTCGAGGAGGCCAAGAGCCTCGAGACCGAGCTCGACGTGGTCGAGGGCATGCAGTTCGACCGCGGCTACCTGTCGCCCTACTTCATCACCAACGCCGACAAGATGATTGCCGAGTTGGAAGACCCCTACATTCTCATCCATGAGAAGAAGCTGTCCTCGCTGCAGGCCATGCTGCCGATCCTCGAAGCGGTCGTGCAGTCGGGCAAGCCGCTGCTGATCATCGCAGAGGACATCGAGGGCGAGGCGCTCGCCACCCTCGTGGTCAACAAGCTGCGCGGCGGCCTCAAGGTCGCGGCCGTCAAGGCGCCGGGCTTCGGCGATCGCCGCAAGGCCATGCTCGAGGACATCGCCATCCTGACCTCCGGCCAGGTGATCTCCGAGGATCTCGGCATCAAGCTCGAGAATGTCGGCGTCGAGTTCCTCGGCCGCGCCAAGAAGGTCACGATCGCCAAGGAAAACACCACGATCGTCGACGGCGCCGGCAAGAAGAAGGAAATCGAGGCTCGCGTCTCGCAGATCAAGGCGCAGATCGAGGAGACCACCTCGGACTACGACCGCGAGAAGCTGCAGGAGCGTCTGGCCAAGCTCGCCGGCGGCGTCGCGGTGATCCGCGTCGGCGGCGCGACCGAGGTCGAGGTCAAGGAGCGCAAGGATCGCGTCGATGACGCGCTCAACGCCACCCGCGCCGCGGTCGAGGAAGGCATCGTCCCGGGCGGCGGCGTCGCCCTGCTGCGCGCCAAGGCGGCCGTCGCCAAGGTCAAGTCCGACGTGGCCGACGTGCAGGCCGGCATCAACATTGTGATGAAGGCTCTCGAAGCCCCGATCCGCCAGATCGCCGAGAATGCCGGCGTGGAAGGCTCGATCGTGGTCGGCAAGCTGCTCGAGTCCAAGAGCGCCACGGCCGGCTTCGACGCCCAGAGCGAGACCTATGTCGACATGGTCGAGGCGGGCATCATCGACCCAGCCAAGGTCGTGCGCACCGCCCTGCAGGACGCGGCCTCGGTCGCCGGCCTGCTGATCACCACCGAAGCCATGGTCGCGGAGCTCCCCAAGGACAAGCCCGCGATGCCGGCCGGCGGTGGCGGCGGCATGGGCGGCATGGACTTCTGATCGAGAAGTCAGCGCGCTGACTGAGTTCGAGACGGGGAGCGGGCAACCGCTCCCCGTCTTCGTTTTCCGGCCAGATTTCGGGGCCCTATCTCAGGCCCTGTCGGCGACACGGACCGATCACGGGACGCGCCAGGGTACGCTGAGAGGGCTGGGGCTGCCGCGGCCGGCGTTCGATACGACGCTCGCTGGCATTTCAAATGCCAGGCTTTCGCACACCGTGCCGCTCTGCCATCATGGCGGCGGGAGGAGCCGGAGATGACCTTCGAGGATGAAATGCGCGTATTGACCTGCCTGACCGAGGCCTGGTCGGCGGAGAGTTCGTCGCAGTGGAGCCCGCACAATCCGGCGGCCGGCCAATGCGGCCTGACGGCGGCCTTGGTCCACGACCGCTTCGGCGGCCGCATCCTGAAGACCCGGATCGGGTCCAGCTTCCACTATTACAACGAGATCGCGGGGCGCCGGATCGACTTCACCGAATCCCAGTTCGATGAGCCGCCGGACCCCGAAGATGTCGCCGCCAGCCGCGACGAGGCCGCCGCCGACGGCACGCCGGCGCAATTCGCCGCGCTGTCGGCACGCTTCGACGCCGCCTGGCGGTGCCGCACGGGAACCGGATCGCAACCGTGACCGCCCGATCCGCTCGGGTGGCGGGCGACCGGTTCAGGCGCTGCGCCAGGTCAGCACGGAACTGGCCGCGTAGTTGAACACCGCGCCCATCACGGCGCCGGTCAGGCCGGCGATCCAGGGGACCGGGTGGAAGCCGTGGATCCAGCTGGCGACGCCGACATTGGCGACCGTGCCGATGCTGCAGACCAGATAGAAGGTCAGCAGGCCGGAGAAGAAGCGGATGCCGGTCAGGCGCCGGTCGCGATAGGTCAGCTGGTTGTTGAGAATATAGTTCCAGGTCATCGCCGTCATGACGGCGAAGAACTGGCTCCATTCGAAGCCGTATCCGAGCATGTCGAGCGCGAAATAGAGCGCCATGATATGCGCGATGACGCCGCTGGCGCCGACCGCGGCGAACATCAGGAAGCGCACCGGCAGCACGCCGCCGGAAATCTTGGAGAAGAGCAGGCCCAGATACTCGGCCGTGACCAGACTGTCGAGCTTGGAATCGCCCGCATGGCGGCTGCGGAAGGTGAAGGGCAGCTCGACGATCTTCATCGGCTCTTCGATCGCCGAGACGATGTCGAGCAGGATCTTGAAGCCCTCGCGCGACAGTTCGCCGGCGACGCCCTCGACCTTCTCGCGGCGGATCATGAAGAAGCCGCTCATCGGATCGGACAGTTCGACGCCGAGCGCCTGCTTGGCGAGCCGCGTCGCGGTCTCGCTGCCCCATTTCCGGATCGAGGACAGGCCCTCTCCCGAAGAGCCGCCGCCGACATAGCGGCTGCCGACGGCCAGGTCAGCGCCGTCGCGGATCGCCTGAAGCATCTGCGGCAGCAAGGCCTCGTCATGCTGCAGGTCGGCATCCATCACCGCCACGATCGGGGCGGAGGAGGACAGCATGCCCTCGATGCAGGCCCCGGCCAGGCCGCGCCGGCCGACGCGGCGGATGCAGCGCACCCGCGTGTCCTTGGCGGCCATCGCCTTGACCACGCCCGCCGTGCCGTCCGGACTGTCGTCATCGACGACGATGATCTCCCAGGCGACCCCTTCGAGCGCCTTGGACAGCAGGTCGACCAGGACGGGAACGTTCTGGCTCTCGTTATAGGTCGGAACCACGACCGAAAGTTCCGGTGCCAGCGAGGCGGCAGGCACGATCGAAATGCGCGGCTCCATTCCCGTCCACCCTTCGCGACCGGTCACCAGGCCGCACCAGATGCGCCGCCCGGGCCTTGGAGCGGCACCCGCACCTTGCCGGCCGGCGCCACCATCGATCCTGCTATGCTCGCAAGCCCTTGACGATCGGCATTCTGCACGGGATCGGTTGCTCTCGGGTTAGCGCGGGACGCTTTCCGCCAGTGAGCGTCGATCACGAACCCGGGAGGGCGGGCGAGACAGCGCATTGAGACCGATCCGATCGCCGCGTCAAGCGGCAGCCTGAAGCTTCCGTTAATTCCAGCCGGACAGTGAGGCAAGTCACGCGGCCCGCCCGCGCTTGCCCCGTCGCGCGCCATGGTCTAGGAACGCGGTGCCCGCCCCGCAAGGCGGGCTTTCGGCGTTGATGATCGGCATTCGAGGCAGAACCATGACAGGCGGCGACAGGCTCAAGGCGCGGCTCCCGCGCGGTTTCGTCGACCGTATGCCCGACGAGATCCGCGCCGTCGATGCGATGCTGGCGAAGATCCGCGAGACCTACGAACTCTACGGCTTCGAGCCCGTCGAGACGCCGCTGGTCGAATATACCGACGCGCTCGGCAAGTTCCTGCCCGACCAGGACCGCCCCAACGAGGGCGTCTTCTCGGTCCAGGACGACGACGAGCAGTGGCTGAGCCTGCGCTACGACCTGACCGCGCCGCTCGCCCGCTATGTCGCGGAAAACTACGAGAAGCTGCCGAAGCCCTATCGCAGCTATCGCGCCGGCTGGGTGTTCCGCAACGAGAAGCCCGGCCCCGGCCGCTTCCGGCAGTTCATGCAGTTCGACGCCGACACGGTCGGCGCGCCCTCGGTCGCCGCCGATGCCGAAATCTGCATGATGGCCGCCGACACGCTGGAAAATCTCGGCATCGCCCGCGGCGACTATGTCGTCAAGGTCAACAACCGCAAGGTTCTCGACGGCGTGCTCGAGGTGATCGGGCTGGCCGGGGACGACGCCGCGCATCGCCGGCTGACCGCGCTGCGCGCCATCGACAAGCTCGACCGGCTCGGCGCCGAGGGCGTGCGCTATCTGCTCGGCGACGGCCGCAAGGACGAATCCGGCGACTTCACCCCCGGCGCCAAGCTGACGCCGGAGGCGATCGACACGGTGCTGGCCTTCGTCGGCGCCGGCGCGGCGACGACCGAGGCGACGCTCGACACGCTCCGCCGCGTGGTCGGCTCCAGCGCGCGCGGCTCCGAGGGCGTCGAGGAACTGGCCGAAATCGGCCGTCTCGTCGCCGCCGCCGGCTACGATGACGGCCGGGTCCGCATCGACCCTTCCGTGGTGCGCGGGCTCGAATACTATACCGGCCCGGTCTACGAGGCCGAACTGACCTTCGAAATCGTCAACGACGACGGCCAGACCGTCCGCTTCGGCTCTGTCGCCGGCGGCGGGCGTTATGACGGCCTCGTATCGCGCTTCATCGGCGAGCCGGTGCCGGCGACCGGCTTCTCGATCGGCGTCTCGCGGCTGACCGCCGCGCTGAAGAGCCGCGGCCTGATCGGCGGCCAGACCGCGCCGGGCCCGGTCGTCGTGCTGGTCATGGACCGCAGCGAGACCGCCCGCTATCAGGCGATCGTGGCGCGCCTGCGCGCCGCCGGCATCCGCGCCGAACTCTATCTCGGCGGCTCCGGCATGAAGGCGCAGATGAAATATGCCGACCGCCGCCGCGCGCCCTGCGTGGTCATCCAGGGATCGGACGAACGCGACCGCGGCGTCGTGCAGGTCAAGGATCTGATCGAGGGCAAGCGCCTGTCCGGCACGATCACCGACAACAAGGAATGGCGCGAAAGCCGTCCGGCGCAGTTCGAGGTGTCGGAGGCGCCCGAGGCACTGGTGCCGGCCATCCTGGCCCTGCTCCAGGGCGAGAAAGGCTGAGGAGGCCCCATGGCCAGGACGCCGAAGAAGCCCCCCGCGCCCGGCGAGATCACCCGCATGTTCGAGGAGATGGTCGGTGCGCCGATGGACGAGTGGCCCGATCCGGACGCCCTTCCGGACGAGGACCCGATCTCCGAACTGATCGACCTGTTCGTCGCCGCCGAGGCCGAGATCGTCTCGCCGCCCATCCTGCAGCCGGCCGACGTGTTCCTCGATACCGCCGGCGAGGACATCCGCCGACGCCTGTTCGTGACCACCGGCGCGGACGGCGAGGAACTCTGCCTGCGGCCGGATTTCACCATCCCGGTGTGCCGGGAGTATCTCGCCCGCGGCGTGCCCGGCCGGGTTTCCGCCATGGCCTATATGGGCTCGGTCTTCCGCCAGCGCCCCGGCGAGAGCGGCGAGTTCCAGCAGGCGGGCATCGAACGATTCGGCGAGACCGAGCGGCCGCGCGCGGATGCCGAGATCTTCCGGATGGCGATCGAGGCGACCGAGCTGTTCGACGTGCTCGATCCGCAGATCGAGATCGGCGACGAGGGCCTGTTCACGGCGCTGCTCGAAGCGCTGGAACTGCCCCTGCCCGTCCGCCGGCGCCTGCGCTCCCTGTTCGGCGACCGCGCCAAGCTCGAAGCCGGCCTCGAGCAGCTGGTCGCACGCGACGGCGGCGACATCGTCGCCCATGCCGGCTTTCTCGGCGCGCTGGCCGGCGCCAATCCGGAGGCGGCCCGCGCGGTGGTCGAGGACCTGCTGGCCATCGCCGGCATCACGGCGGTCGGCGGGCGCACCGCCCACGAGATCGCCGACCGCTTCCTGCAGCAGGCCGCACTCAAGGCCGAAGGCGGCCTGACGCGCGAGAAGGCCGACACGATCGGCCGCTTCCTCACCATTTCGGGCGATCCGGTCAAGGCCGCGCGCGAGCTCGACCGCTTCCAGCGCGAGATGCATATCGACATCGCCGAGGCGGTCGCGACCTTCCGGGGACGCTCCAAGGCCATGAAAGCGCTCGGCATCGATCTTGCGTCGCTGGCCTTCCGCGCCGATTTCGGCCGCAACCTCGACTATTACACCGGCTTCGTCTTCGAGATCCGCGACCCGGCCCGCAAGGACGGCAAGCCGGTGGTCGGCGGCGGACGCTACGACGGACTGATCGAGCGGCTGGGCGCCCGGGTCTCGGTGCCGGCGGTCGGCTTCTCCATGTGGCTCGACCGGTTGGCCGGCGTGGAACTGGACGGGGGGCTGGCGTGAGCGAGGGCGATCTCGTCATCGGCGTACCGTCCAAGGGGCGGCTGCAGGAGAATGCCGCCGAATTCTTCAAGCGCTCGGGACTGTCGATCCTGCAGCCAGGCGGCGCGCGCAACTATCGCGGCCGGCTCGGCGGCATCGAGGGCGTCGAGGTCGCCTTCCTGTCGGCCTCCGAGATCACCAAGGAACTCGGCGCCGGCAATATCCATTTCGGCGTCACCGGGCTCGATCTGGTCCAGGAGACCATCCCGGCCTGGTCCGACAAGGTGCATCTGGTCACCGAGCTCGGCTTCGGCCATGCCGACGTGGTGGTCGCCGTGCCGATGGCCTGGATCGACGTGGCGACGATGGCGGATCTGGCCGACATCGCCTCGGAGTTCCGGCTCCGCCACGGCCATCACCTGCGGGTGGCCACCAAATACATCAATCTGACGCGCCGCTTCTTCGCCCAGCAGGGCATCGCCGCCTACCGCATCGTGGAAAGCCTCGGGGCGACCGAGGGTGCGCCGGCGGCCGGCAATGCCGAGGCGATCGTCGACATCACCTCGACCGGCTCGACCCTGACCGCCAACAACCTGAAGGTCGTCGGCGACGGCGTCATCCTGAGGAGCCAGGCGCATCTGGTCGCCTCGCTGACCGCCGCATGGACCGTCCGCGCCCGTGCCCAGGCCCGCGCCATCCTCGACCGGATCGCCGCGGAAGCCGCCGCGCGCGGGCTGAGCGAGGTCCGTGCCGCGGTGCCGGATCCGGCCGCCGCCGCAGCGATCGCCGCAGCCCTCGGCGCCACGACCCCGTTCGGCGCCGACCAGCCGGGACCGCTGGTCCTGCATCTGCCGACCGCTCGGGTGCCGGGGCTCGCCGCGGCCCTGCGCGAGCAGGGCGCCTCGGTCGTCACCGCCGCCCGGCTCGACTACGTCTTCGCAGCCGCGAATCCGCTCGCCGACGGCCTGGTCGCCCGCATCGAGCGCGCGACCGCCTGAACCGCCGCGATGGATCCGCCCGGTCCGGGATCGCCGCCGCGACCGGTCAGCCGGGCCGCACGAAGGCAGCGCGATCGGCTTCGCATTCCGCGCGGACGTAGCACCCCTCCAGATGGTCGTTGACCATCCCCATCGCCTGCATGAAGGCATAGACGGTGGTCGGCCCGACGAAGCTCCAGCCGCGTGCCTTCAGGTCCTTGGACAGGGCCTTGGAGGCCGCGCTGGTCGGATTGGCGGTCAGCGTCGCGTGGTCGAACCGCGTCGGGCGGGCCGCCGCATCGGGCTCGAAACGCCAGACATAGGCAGCGAGCGAGCCGAACTGCTCGGTCACCTCAAGTGCCCGGCGGGCATTGTTGATGGTCGATTCGATCTTGCCGCGATGGCGCACGATGCCGGCATCGGCGAGCAGGCGCTCGACATCGGCGGGCCCGAAGCGCGCCACGGCTTCGGCGTCGAAATGGGCGAAGGCGGCGCGGAAATTCTCGCGCTTGCGCAGGATGGTCAGCCAGGACAGGCCGGACTGGAAGCCTTCGAGGACAATCTTCTCGAACAGGCGGCGGTCGTCGGCGACGGGACGGCCCCATTCCCGGTCGTGATAGGCCTGATAGAAGGGCTCGCCGCCATGCCACCAGCACCGGCAGCGGCCGTCCTCGCCGCGCAACAGACCTTTCGGCAATTCCTCGGCGATCATGCCCGTCTCCCCGGATTCGAAGGCCGGGAGACTATCACGGGCGGAATGACGGTCGATGTCAGGAGGCCGCGGTATCGGCCGGGCCGGATCGTCCCGTCCGGGCGGTCCCGAACCGGTCAGGCGAACAGGGCATCGATGTCGTCCTGCGAGGCGATGCCGTTGTCGGTCTCGAGCGCCGGGCCGTTGAGCAGCGCCTGGTCGCCCATGCGGTGTTCGAGTTCGACCTCGATATCCTTGAAGCTGTCGATGCCGCCCCAGATCTCCATCATGCGGATGATCCGCTCCTCGACGAAGCGCAGCGTGTTGACCACCTTGGTGATGCGCTGGCCGGTCAGGTCCTGGAAATTGCAGGCTTCGAAGATCTGGACGACCTGGTCCTGAATGTCGGTCGCGGTCGCCCGGTTCTCGCCCTTCAGGGTCGAGGCCAATACGGCGGACTGGTTGTCGATGCGCTCGGCGGCGGCGAGGATTTGCTCGGTCGCCCCTTCGGTGCCGAACACGACGGCGTCGAGTTCGTCGGTCACCCGGGACAGTTCCCGCCCGTTGCAGCCGGAGACGTGCAGGGTGGCGATCTCGCGCTTGGTCTTGTGGATCGCCTCATAGATCGAGTCGAGCTCGACCTTCAGCTTCATCGCCTCCGTGTGCTCCTTGCGCATGGCCTCGATGGCCTTTTCGCTGAGCTCCTGGGTCGGCTGCATGATCCGGCGGATCGCCTGCAGTTCCGCCATGATGTCGCGGTACTGGCGGTCGGGACCGGAATCGGACGCTGCGACGTCTCCGCGACCGATCGTTTCGATCCGAAACACCTTCCTGGCCGCCATTGATCAACGCCCCGCGCTTTCCATCCCAGTCGAAAGACCATAGATCGATCACGCTTAAGAAACGGTTCCCGCACGGCCGTCGGATTTTCCTCGAATCGCTTGCACCTGCCGCCGGGGCCGTCGTAGCGATGACGGCCCAGAACCGGCCGGGCGCGTCCGGGAGGGAGACGAATGCCTTGCTTCTCTGTCTAAGGCTTGCAGGACTACTTCTGGTAGGCAGCATCGCGGCGGGTGCCGCCACCACCTCTGCGGCGGTCCATCAGCCGAAGCCGCGCAGCTATTCGGTTGCCGAACTGATCGACGGCTTCGACAAGACGGTGTTCGGCGTCGAATCCGCCGGGCGCGGATCCGGCGACGAGGCGCGGCGGGTCAAGAAATGGGCCGGGCCGGTCGCCTACCGGATCGTCAATCTCTCAAAGACCGACCGGGTCGCCGCGGCCGAGACCTTCATCGCCGCCCTCAACCGGACCGTCCGCAACCTGCGTCTCGAACCCGCCCCGGCCGGCAGCCGCGGACCCGGCCTGCTCCTGTTCCTGGTCGACAGGGCCGACTATCAGGCCCTCGTCCGCCGCACCGTCACCGACCGGCGCGAGGCGGCCTTCCTGGTCCGGCAGGACTGCTCGGCGGTGACCGGCGGTCCGAAGCCGCATGTCCTGTCGCAGGCGCTGGTCTTCGTCATCGCCGACGAGGGCGACGACAAGTTCCGCCACTGCCTCGTCGAGGAGCTGACCCAGAGCCTCGGCCCGGTCAACGACCATTCGTCGCTCGCCGATTCGATCTACAACGACGACAATGCGGTCGACACCTTCACGGTGTTCGACTGGTTCATCCTCAACATGCTCTATGACGAGCGCGTGCGCCCCGGCATGACCCGCCGCGAAGCCCGCCGCGTGCTCGGCGCCGTGATTGAGGACAGCCGCGCGCGGCTGGCGCCCCTGACCGCCGAGGGCTGGCCGGACGACCCGACCCTGTCCCGCCCCGTGCGCTGAACCCCGCCGACCCGTTGATCCGGCGCGAGACTTCGCCCCGTCCAGCCCCGTGACTGGCCGTGCGGCGCCGCCTCCGTATGGTGAACCATTAACCCTGCGCAGGCGCAACCGACGCTTAACCATAAGAGAAGGTTTCCGCCGACGCCGGTCCGTTCACCATGCCGGCATTCACCATTCGGTGGCAACTCGCGCCGAGACTCCGGGACCAAGGCCGGCCTCATGCCGGCTGCGACCGCCGGTGTCCTTCGCGAGATCGGCGGTGGCGCGACTCCCGTTTTGTAACCGCAGCGTCGCCCGGAACCCGTGGTTCCGGGCATTGCAGAGTGTCGCCCATGCCGCACGACCGTGCCGTCCTCCTTGCCCTGACGGGCCTCGCCACACTGGGTGCGGGTCTCGTCCTTTCCGGGGCCGCCCCCGCGACCGCCCAGGACTCCCGTTTCGCGCCGCGCCCGCCGGTGGTGCTGTCGCCGAACCTGACCGAACCCTGGATGCTCCAGCTCCGGCCGCGCTACCGCGACATGACCGATGCCGCACTGCCCGCCCCGGCGGCCGTGGCCACGCCCGCCCCGATCGCCATCGCGGCGCCGGCCGCCACCCCGGAACCGGGGCCTGTCGCCGTGTCGGCGCCCGCGCCGGGGACCGGCTTCTTCGCCGCCTTCGGCCTGGCTCCGACGCCGGAGAGCCATGTCGACCGGCAGGTGCCGGCGCCGGCCGCGCGCCGGGCCGTGCGCGAGGTGCGCGACGAATTCCTGCCGACCGTGGTGCCCTATCGCGGGCCGCACACGCCCGGCACGATTGTGATCGACACCAATGCGCGCCATCTCTTCCTGGTCCAGGAGGGCGGCACCGCGCGCCGCTACGGCGTCGGCGTCGGCCGGCCGGGCTTCGAATGGGCCGGCGAGCACCGCGTCACCCGCAAGGCGGAGTGGCCGTCCTGGCGCCCGCCGGCGGAAATGCTGAAGCGCCAGCCGAAGCTGCCGCGCTTCATGGAGGGCGGCCCCGGCAATCCGCTCGGCGCGCGCGCCATGTATCTCGGCTCGTCGATGTATCGCATCCACGGCTCCAACGAGCCCTGGACCATCGGCCAAGCGGTCTCCTCGGGCTGCATCCGCATGCGCAACGAGGACGTGACCGATCTCTACGAACGGGTCAAGGTCGGCACCCGCGTCATCGTGATGTGATCTTCCCGGCCGGACTCAATGGCCGCTGCGCACGGTCGCGGCGGCCACCCCGGCGCCGATCAGCAGCGTGCCGCCGACCCGGTTGATCGCCCGGATGGTACCTTCCCGGCGAACGAGGCCGCGCGCCCGGGCGGCGACCAGCGCGTAGGTGAAGGCGTTGGCGAAGGCGAGCGTCAGGAAGGTCGCCTCGAAGATCAGCATCTGGGTCAGGAAGTCCCCGGCCGGATCGAGAAACTGCGGCAGGAAGGCGACGAAGAAGGTGATGCTCTTCGGGTTGAGCGCCGTCACCAGCCAGGCATGGGCCAGCATCCGGGCCGCCGAGGCCGCATCCCGGCGCGGCTCCGCCTCCAGCCGGCCGCCGGCGCGCCAGAGCTTGACGCCGAGCCAGATCAGATAGGCCGCACCGATCCATTTCAGCACCGTGAACACCGTCGCCGAGGCCGCCAGCAGCGCGCCGATGCCGAGCATCGACAGCGTCATGGCGGTGAAATCGCCGAGCGCGACGCCGACCGCCATCGGCAGGGCCGTCCGCCAGCCCGCGCCGAGCGCATAGGACACGACCAGCAGGATGGTCGGCCCGGGAATCACCAGAAGGACCGCGGAGGCGGCCGCAAAGGCGAGCCAGGTGTCGAGGGGCATGGGCGGGCTCCGGGGTGGTTTAGGTTGTGGGCAGTCGGCAGTCGGCAGTCGGCAGTCGGCAGTCGGCAGTTCGATGGTGCGCCCGATCTCGGGCACCGGCAAGGGGTGGGAGCGCCGCACGGGCGGTCGTCGGTCCGGCGGGCGTTGGGGGTTCGGTCCGTGAATTATGGCGTTGCGGGCGGGCATGGCGGGATGCGGCCGGCAGCGCGGCGGCGCGGCGGCGAACGCGCCTTTCGGCGATTGCGGCAGCGCCGTTAACCCGACGCGGCGACGGCCCACGCCATCGCGGTGCGTCCGCCGTTCCGCACGGGCGCCGGACCCCGCGTTCAACCGATGAACGGTGCATGAAACGGGCTCTCAGCCTCGGTGCATGCGCGGTCGGCTAGAACGGGCGTCAAGTCGAGCCGCCCTTCGCCGGCCAACCAGAACCCGAGAGACCCGCCATGATCCGCTCCGTCGCCCTCGCCACCCTGTCGATCGCCCTCTTTGCCGGTGCCGCGGGCGCCGCCGAGATCGTCACCAACGGCGCGGCGGACGCGACCGGCTCGCATCCGATCCGGCCGATTGAGGCCTTCGTCGAGGTGGTCGGCCAGGATCGCTTCGCCGGCTACTTCGTGACCGACGAGCATGGCTGCGCGGTCACCCTGGTCCGTGCCGCCGCCAGCGACGAGGCGCTGGCCCATCCGATCGCCCGGATGGCGCTGATCGTGCAGCCGTCGGGCCGCATCGACATTCCCTCCAGCGGCGGTCAGGCGCTGCGCATCGCCTGCGCCAGCGGCGCCGGTGAAATGCGGATCGGCACTCTCGACCGCAACCTGCCGCCGCGCCGGACGCTGATCGACTGAAGCGAGGGAACGAAAGGCACGGCCAAGGCCGGCCGCCCAGCAGTGGCGGCACAGCCCCGGCGGCGGCTCAGCCCCCGCGTCGGCCCGCCCCGCCCGGCGGGCGAGCCGCGGTCGTGCCGATTGACCGAAGGTCTCCGCCATGGGACCGTCACGCGGGCCCCGAGAGGGACTTCGGCATGGAAGAGCTGGCGCTCAATTTCAAGAAATACATCATCATCCCGCAAGGCGCCGTCGTCGTACTGGTGCCCTTCGTGATCTGGCACCTGTTCCGCGGCAACCGCATCCTGCCGCTCGCCGTGATCCAGATCCTGGCCGGCGTTCTGCTCGGCCCCTCGGTCTTCGGTGCGCTCGACCCGGACGGCTTCAAACTCCTGTTCGGCAAGGAGTTGACCGGCGGCGTGCAAGGGCTGGCGCTGGTCGCCGTGACGCTGTTCGGCTTCATCGCCGGGACCGATGCCGACCGCGAGCAGATCGCCCATGCCGGCCGCAGCGTCGTCGCCATCTCGCTCGGCGGCATGGCCTTCACGGCGGCGATCGGCGCCGTCGCCGGCTACTTCATCGCCCGCGGCTATCCCTGCGCCAGCCCGGAGCAGCTGTCCTGCGCCACCGGCCGCAATCCGAGCCTCGTCCTGTTCGCCGCCGCCTTCGCGCTGGCGGTGGCCATCCCCGCCCTGCCGATCCTGGTCATCCTGACGCGCGAACTCGGCCTGATGCGCGCGCGCGTCGGCCAGGTGGCGCTGGCCTCGGCTGGCGTCGGCGACGTGGTCTCCTGGGCCTCGATCGCCCTGATCCTGCCCTTTGCCAAGGGCACCGGCATCGGCGAGGCCCTGGCCGTCGCGGTCGGCGGCGCCGGGCTCAACTACCTGTTCCTGCGCCACGGCGCGACACGCTATTTCGAGCACCTGCTCGCGGTCGGCGCCGCCGAGCGGGTGATCCTGAGCGTGATCGGCATCACCATCTTCTTGTCCGGCACGATCACGGCCGTCGCCGGTCTGCACCCGGTCATCGGCGCCTTCATGGCCGGAATCTTCCTGCCCGAGCGCATCCGCGAGTTCGCCGCCGCCAAGCTCGACCAGCCGACCCAGCTGGTGCTGATGCCATTCTTCTTTCTGAATACCGGCCTCAACACCAGCTTCAACTTCGCCGATCCGGCGGTCTGGACCCTGTTCGGCGTCGGCTTTCTGGCCTGCACGGTCGGTCGCGTGGCCGGCACCATGCTGGCGGCGCGCGCGGTCGGCGAGACCTGGGCCTTCGGGCTGGCGGCCGGCTCGCTCCTGCAGACCAAGGGCCTGATGGCGATCGTGGTGATGACCATCTTCGCCAAGGAGCAGGTGGTCAGCCAGACGACCTTCTCGGCCGCCGTCGTCATGGCGCTCGCCTCGACCGCCCTGACCATGCCGCTGGTCCGCCTGATCATGGCCCGCTGCGGCGATGCCGTGCGCGGGTCCGGCCGGCGAAGGACGGAGACCCTGGTCGCGCCCGCAGCCTGACGGCGCCGGCCCGACGCCCGACATTGCCCCACCGCCATCCCGCGACGGCCGGTCCTTGGCCGGCTACTCCGGCAGGGTCGTATCGCCCGGGCCGATGGCGCGCTGCATCAGGACGCTGTCGACCCAGCGGCCGAACTTGAAGCCGACCGACCGCATCAGGCCGGCATGCTCGAAGCCGGCAGCGGCGTGCAGGCGGATCGAAGCGTCGTTGGCGCTGTCGCCGATCACGGCCACCATCTGGCGGACGCCGCGCGCTGCGCAGGCCTCGATCAGCGCCGCGATCAGCGTCCGGCCGACGCCCTGCCCGCGCGCCGCTTCGGCGACATAGACCGAATTCTCGACGGTGAAGCGGTAGGCCGGGCGCGGCCGGTACGGACCGGCATAGCTGTAGCCGAGCACCGCACCGTCGCGTTCGGCGACCAGATACGGAAAGCCCGCCCCCACGATCGCGGCGTGGCGGCGGGTCATCTCGGCGGGATCGGGGGCTGCCAGCTCGAAGGAGGCGAGGCCGGTCTCGACCGCCAGCGCGTAGATGGCCAGGATGCCGGGAAGGTCGCCGGGCTCTGCCGGGCGGATCGTGAAGTCGCGTGTCTGCATCGGTCTTCCGGGGCTGATCGCGATCGACCGCGGGGCCGATCGCTCGGGAGCACTCCGGAAGGTCGGGCTCGATCCGACCGGCCCCAACGGGCGGATCGGCTTCTGCCGGTCAGGGCGCGACGGCCTTCCGGTAGACGTGCCAGGTGGCATGTCCGAGCATGGGCAATACCACGAAGAGACCGATGAAGCCCGGCAGGATCGCGACACCCAGCAATGTGCCGATGAAGATGCCCCAGCCGATCATCGGCCCCGGATTGGCCAGCACGACCCGGATCGAGGTGATCATGGCGGTGACGAAATCGACCTCCCGGTCGAGCAGCATCGGGTAGGAGACGACGCTGACCGAAAAGAGCGCCAGGGCGATCACCGCGCCGACCACGTTGCCAAGCAGGAAGAAGGCGATGCCGCGCGGCGTCGACACCACCGTCGAGACGATCTGCGAGAATTCGAAGCCGTGCAGGCCGAAGAAGACCGCATAGAGGAAGCCGGCGCTGTAGACCCAGACGATCAGGCCGAACACCGCGACCAGCGCCATGTAGCCGAGTTCGCGCGCGCCGTGATGCGGCACCGCGGCCAGCACCGCCGACCAGGTTGGCGTCTCGCCGCGCTCCAGCAGGCGGCTGACCTCGTAAAGCCCGACGGCGACCAGCGGCGCCACGATGGCGAAGCCGGCGGCGAGCGGATAGGCGAGGAAGACGAGATCGAGTTCCATGCTGACCAGGGTCAGCAGAATGCCGCCGACGACGTAGAAGCCGGCGAAGACCAGCCCGAAGGTCGGCGCGGCGCGGAAGTCGCGCAAGCCCGCCGCCAGCGCGAGCGAGATGTCGTCGACCGTCACAGTGCGCACCACGGGATCGCTGCGACGGCCCGGGGCGGACAGATCGGGTCCGGTCAGATGGCCGACGGTCATGTCGCTCATGATTTCCTCTCCTGGCATTCTCGCCTCCGCCTCGGCCGGACGGTTTCCTGCGACAGGATGGCACGTCGCGGGACGATTGCAACGCTCTTGCATGAGCAAAGCGTGATGGATCGGGCGGTATCGAGAAAATGCCCGGACCCGGCGGTTCGGCCGTAGTGGTCACAGAGAGAGTCGTTCGGATTCACGAGACGGATGGGGACCATCCGTCGCGATCGAACCACTGGCCCGGGCCCGGCAGGTCCGGTCACGGGACGGACATCCGCATGACCGGCGTCAGGGATCGGCGTTCGCCTCAGGCGACCAGGCGATAGGCCGGCAGCGTCAGGAAGGCCTCCAGGCGGTCGGACAGGATCAGTTGCTCGAACAGCGCGATCGCCTGCGGGAAGCGGCCCGCATCGTAGGCTTCGGCCCCGATCTCGCCGCGCACCCGCTCCATCTCCTCGCCAAGACAGGTGCGGAACAGCGCCTCGTCGACCGTGCGGCCGTCCTCCAGCGTCGCGCCGAAATGCAGCCACTGCCAGATCTGCGTGCGGCTGATCTCCGCGGTCGCCGCATCCTCCATCAGGTTGTAGATCGGCACCGCGCCGCGGCCGCCGAGCCAGGCTTCGACATACTGCACGCCGACGCGGATATTCTCGCGCAGGCCCGCCTCGGATCGGCTGCCCTCGTGGATGGCGAGCAGGTCGTCGCGGCCGATGACGCGGTCGGCCGGCAGGAAGCCGAGCTGATTCGGGGCCGGCATCTTGTCGTCGAACACCGCCTTGGCGACGCCGACCAGGTCCGGATGGGCGACCCAGGTGCCGTCATGGCCCTCGCGCGCCTCGCGCTCCTTGTCGGCCTTGACCTTGGCGAGCGCGGCGGCGTTGCGCTCAGGATCGTTCTTGATCGGGATCTGCGCCGCCATGCCGCCCATCGCGAAGGCGCCGCGGCGATGGCAGGTGCGGACCAGGAGTTCGGCATAGTTGCCCAGGAACGCCTTGCCCATCACCACCTTGGCGCGGTCGGGCAGCAGGCAGTCCCGATGCGCGCGCAGCGTCTTGATGAAGGAGAAGATATAGTCCCAGCGGCCGCAATTGAGGCCCGTGATCCGCTCGCGCAGTTCGTAGAGGATCTCGTCCATCTCGAAGGCCGCCGGCAGAGTCTCGATCAGCACGGTGCAGCGGATCGAGGCCGCCGGCAGGCCGAGGGTCGCCTCGGCATGGGCGAAGACATCGTTCCAGAGCCGCGCCTCCAGATGGCTTTCCATCTTGGGCAGGTAGAAATACGGACCCGAACCGGCGGCGAGCGCCGCCTTGGCGCAATGGAAGGCATAGAGGCCGAAATCGAACAGGGCGCCCGACAGGGTCGCGCCGTCGACGGTCACATGGCTCTCCGGCAGGTGCCAGCCGCGCGGGCGGATGATCAGCACGGCCGGATTGGCCTTGAGCGCATAGGTCTTGCCGTTGCGGGCGTCGACGAAGTCGATCGCGCCGGCCCAGCGGTCCTTCAGGTTCAACTGGCCGTCGATGAGGTTCGCCCAGGTCGGGCAGGTCGCGTCCTCGAAATCACCCATGAACACGTTGGCGCCGGAATTCAGCGCGTTGACGATCATCTTGCGATCGACCGGGCCGGTGATCTCGACGCGCCGGTCGGTCAAATCGGCCGGGGCCGGGGCGACGCGCCAATCGCCGGCGCGGATCGCGGCGGTCTCGGGCAGGAAGTCGGGCCGTTCGCCGGCATCGAAGCGGGCCTGGCGGGCGGCGCGGGCGGCAAGGCGTTCGAGCCGGCGGGCGTCGAAGCGGCGGTGCAGTCCGGCCACGAAGGCGAGCGCGTCGGCGGTCAGGATCTCGGTGTAGCGCGGGCCGATACGGCCCGTCACCACGACACCCTCGACGGCGGGCGGAACCATCTCGGCGGCGTTCATCGCAAGGTCTCCTCGTCAGCGGAAAGCAAAGCAGGTCTTGGCGCGGCCGATCGCCGCGCGCCTGTCGGGGTATGACCATAAATCATCGAGCCCTGCCGTAAACGACATCGCTTGATCCATCACTTTTTCCACCAGGGAAATAATCCGACCCGGCTGCCCCGATTCAATCGGTCCAAATCGACAGGTCGGACAGGCCGGCGACGATCCGTCGCGTCGCCGGCCGACGGTGCGCGCCTGTGGCCACACAGTCCTTGGGCCGACCGCCGATCGCAATCGCCTCCGGCGAACGCAGCAAGCGCGCCGAAGAACATGTCTTATTATTTCAAGGGCAGCACCATTGACGCGCGATCAACGAATTATTAAGTACCTATCAACCTAGAATGCTCCGATAAGCGAAGAAATAATCATGAAATATCTTCGAAACACGCCTGAAATATTCTTCGTCGTCTCGGCCATCCTGGCCACCACGGAGACGCTGCCGGCGTCGGCCGGTCAGGCCCGGCTGCCCGAAGCCCTGACCGGGCTTTGGGCTTCGGAGGCGGCGTCCTGCGCCAAGCCGGACAACGACGACCGCGTCGAGATCGCACGCGACCGGATCGAGTTCTTCGCCGCCTCGTGCCGGATCGACACGCTACGCCAGACCAAGACCGGCAACTATCTGATGGACGAGACTTGCGAGGCGGAGGGCGAGGCCGACGCGGTGGCCGGCCGCCTGATCGTCAAGGGCCGCGACCGGATCGAGATCCGCCAGGGCGACACCGTCCACGCCCTGCTGCGCTGCCCGAAGCCGGCGGCCGCGGCCAAGCCGAACCTGCAATAGGGCGGACCAGGGGACGGATCTCTGAAAGCCGGGTCAGGCATTCGGGACCGCGGCCCTGCGCACCGCCCGACGGTCAGCCGACCGCGCTGCGCCAGGCGCCCATCACGATGCTGACGAGACCCATGCCGAACAGGCCGGTCGCCACCAGATAGGTGCCGCCGCCCCCGCCGGAGGCCGCGACGCTGTAGGTGCCGAAGGTGATCACCGCGCCGAGCGCCAGCATCGCGCAGCCGAAGCCGAGCGCCTTGAGGCCGCGCATGCGGAACTCCCGCCGCTTGATCTCCAGCCCGCGCTTGGCGATCGCCGCCGCCAGATCGGCCGGACAGCCGTCCGACTGCAGATCGGCGAGGATGTCGGCGCGCGCCTTGCCTTGCGCGAACTGCACGGCGGACCGGATCACGAGATCGGAAATCAGCTGCTGGACCTGCTGGTCGTCGGTCATGACGCGCTCTCCATCGGCACTGCGACGAAATCGTCGGCTCGGATGCGATGAGAGACGCTAGCACCGGCCTGCAAAGCGCCGGGATTCTAAAGGAATTTGATGCTCCCAAAGCCTTTGGCGCCCCGCGCGGACTGCCCGGCGGGCGGGAAAGGCTCGGGAAGTCTGGCCCACCGCGCCGGCTACCGCCGTGCGCACAGCGGCTCTGCAGCGACGGCCAGGCCCTGCGTCCGGCTTCGAGCCGGCAGGTGGCTACTCGGCCGCCGCCATCGAAGCCGGCAGCCGCCCCTCCAGCGCCTCCGGCATGGGGCCGCCATGGACCCAGTCGAGCAGTTCGACGGTATGGACGATCGGGATCGCGGTGCCGCCGGCGATCTGGGTCATGCAGCCGATATTGCCGGTGGCGATCAGGTCCGGCGCGGTCTTCTCGATATTGGCCACCTTGCGGTCGCGCAGACGGGTCGCGATCTCGGGCTGCAGGATATTGTAGGTGCCTGCCGAGCCGCAGCACAGATGGCCCTCCGGCACGTCGCGGACGGTGAAGCCGGCCGCCTGCAGCAGGGACTTCGGCTCGGTGCGGATCTTCTGGCCATGCTGCATCGAACAGGCCGAGTGATAGGCGACCACGATCCCGTTCGGCGCGCGGGCGGGCAGATCGAGGCCGACCAGGAGCTCGCTGACATCCCGGGCCAGCGCCGAGACCGCCGCCGCCTTGTCCTTCCAGACCGGATCGTTGCGGAACATGAAGCCGTAATCCTTGACGGTCGTGCCGCAGCCGGAGGCCGTGATCACGATCGCGTCGAGACCGGCGCCGCCGCCTTCCCGCGTCTCCCGCCACCAGGCCTCGACGTTGCGTGCGGCCTGCGCATGGGAGCGCTCTTCCTGCCCCATATGGTGGACCAGCGCGCCGCAGCAGCCCTCCCCCTTCGGAACGACCACCTCGACGCCGAGCCGGGTCAGCAGGCGGATGGTCGCCTCGTTGATGCCGGGCTTCAGCACCGGCTGCGCGCAGCCGGTCAGGAGCGCGACGCGGGCCCGGCGCTCGCCAGCCGCGCCGTGCACGCCCGGTGCCTCCGCCGCCGAACGGCCGGCCATGCGCGAGGGCGCCAGGGCCAGCATGGCGGCGAGCTTCGGGCCGATGCCGGGCACGAATTTCAGGAGGCCGGCAAAGGGCTTGGCGTAGAAGGCGGCGAGCAGCGCGGCGCGGAAGCCCGTGCGGGTCGGCAGCACCGCGGCGAGCACGCCGCGCAGCATCCGCTCGGCCAGCGGCCGCTTCCAGGTCTTCTCGATATGGGCGCGGGCGTGATCGACCAGATGCATGTAGTTCACGCCCGACGGGCAGGTCGTCATGCAGGAGAGGCAGGACAGGCAACGGTCGACATGCTTGACCGTCTCGGCATCGGCCGGCCGGTCGTTCTCCAGCATCTCCTTGATCAGGTAGATGCGGCCGCGCGGGCTGTCGAGCTCGTCGCCGAGCAGCGCGAAGGTCGGGCAGGTCGCGGTGCAGAAGCCGCAATGCACGCATTTGCGCAGGATCGACTCGGCCTCTGCGACGCCCGGATCGGCGAGCTGGGCCGGGGTGAAGTTGGTTTTCATCGGCTCTGCCTCACGCCATCCGGCCGGGATTGAGAATGCCCTTCGGGTCGAACTGCGCCTTCAGGCGCGCGCCGAGCGCGGCAAGCGGCGCCGGCTGCGGCTCGAACACCGGCACGGCGGCCCGGGTGGCGGCATCGGCCCGGATCAGGGTCGCATGACCGCCGCCGGCCGCCGCGACAGCGGCCCGGATGGTGGCGGCCCCGGCATCGGCCGCGGTACCGCTTGGCGCCGCATCGGTGCCCCTTGGCGTCGCAGGCAAACAGAGCCAGACCAACCCGCCCTGCCAGTCGTAGAAGGCGCGGCTGTCCGGCACGGCCCGGGCAACGGCCGCCGCCACGACCGGTCCGGCGCTCGGGGCGACCGAGACGCGCCACAGCACCGTGCCGGGCGCCCGGTCGGGGGTGAAGGCCGCGACATCGCGCACAGCCCGCCACAGGGCCTCCGACGGCGCGCCGGCGATGCGCTCGATCCGGCCGAAGGGCGCCAGCAGGCCCATCAGCATGTCGGCCCGGTGGGCGATCGAGACCGGAACGCCCTCGAGCCTGACGAGCGTGGCGGCACGGCCGTCGCGCCCGACCGTGCCCCCGGTTGCCGCGCCGGTCGCGACAGCGGCATCGGCCGGCAGATGGGCCGCACCGGAGACTTCGGTCGACGAGCCCATCGCAGCCGCCAGCGCGGCGACGGCGCGGTGATCGTCGAGGCCGGACAGGACGATCGTCTCGCTCGCCTCCGCGCGCGGCAGCACCTTGAAGGTCACCTCGGTGAGCGCGGCGAGCGTGCCCCAGGACCCGCTCAGCCCGCGGGCGAGATCGTAGCCGGTGACGTTCTTGACCACCCGGCCGCCCGCCTTGAAGGCCTCGCCGCGGCCCGACACGGCCTTGATGCCGAGCACGTGGTCGCGCGCCGCGCCTTTCGAGAGCCGGCGCGGCCCGGCCAGGTTGGTGGCGAGCAGCCCGCCGATCGTGCCCCGGCCGGCCGGGAGCCCCAAGACCGGGCCGTAGTCCATCGGCTCGAAGGCCAGTTCCTGGCCGCGCGCGGCCACCGCCGCCTCGATCTCGGCGACCGGCGTGCCGGCCTGCGCCGACAGGACCAGTTCCTCCGGCTCGTAGAGCGACAGGCCGGACAGGCCGGACAGGTCGAGCGTCAGTTCGGCCTGGACCGGGCGGCCGATCGGCCGCTTCGAACCGTGGCCGATCACCTCGACGGGCTTCTCCTCGGCCAACGCCCAGGCCAGGAAGGTGCGGGTCTCGTCGGCGTCGCGCGGGGCATAGGTCTCGGCCATCGGCGGCGTGCCTTCAGAAGCGGGGGATGTCGGGATGCGGCAGGGCGCCGCGCTGGACATGCAGGCGGCCAAGCTCGGCGCAGCGGTGAAGCTGCGGGAAGACCTTGCCCGGATTGAGCAGCTGTTTCGGATCGAAGGCGCATTTCACCCGGATCTGATGGGCGAGATCCGTCTCGTCGAACATGGCCGGCATCAGGTCGCGCTTTTCCACCCCGACGCCGTGCTCGCCGGTCAGGCAGCCGCCGACCTCGACGCAGAGCCGCAGGATATCCGCCCCGAAAGCCTCCGCCTTGTCGAGCTCGCCGGGAATGTTGGCATCGAACAGGATCAGCGGATGCAGGTTGCCGTCGCCGGCATGAAACACGTTGGCGCAGCGCAGACCGTAGTGTTCGCCCATCTCGCGCATGCGGGCGAGCACATGCGGCAGTTCCTTGCGCGGAATGGTGCCGTCCATGCACAGGTAGTCCGGCGAGATGCGGCCGACCGCCGGGAAGGCCGCCTTGCGCCCGGCCCAGAAGACCAGTCGCTCGGCATCGGAATTGGAGACGCGCAGGTGGACGCAGCCATTGCCGCGCGCGATCTCGGCGACCCGCTCGATCAGGTGCGAGACCTCCGCGGCCGGCCCGTCCAATTCGACGATCAGCAGCGCCTCGGCGTCGCGCGGATAGCCGGCATGGACGAAGTCCTCGGCCGCGTGGATCGCCGGTCGGTCCATCATCTCCATGCCGCCCGGGATGATGCCGGCCGCGATGATGTCGGCGACGGTCTGGCCGCCGGCTTCGCTCGACTCGAACCCGACCAGCACGGCGCGCGCGGTCTCGGGCGCGCGCAGGATGCGGACGGTGACTTCGGTGACGACGCCGAGCAGGCCCTCGGAGCCGACGATCAGGCCCATCAGGTCGTAGCCCGGACTATCGAGATGCTTGCCGCCGATGCGCAGCACCGTGCCGTCCATCAGCACCATCTCGACGCCGAGCACGTTGTTGGTGGTCAGCCCGTATTTCAGGCAATGCACCCCGCCGGAATTCTCCGCGACATTGCCGCCGATCGAGCAGGCGATCTGCGAGGACGGGTCGGGGGCGTAGTAGAAGCCTTCATGCTCGACCGCGCGGGTGATGCCGAGATTGGTGACGCCGGGCTGGACGACCGCGCAGCGGTTCGGGAAATCGATCTCCAGGACCCGGTTGAACTTCATCATCGACATCAGCACGCCGTCGGCGAGCGGCAGCGCTCCGCCGGAGAGCGAGGTGCCGGCGCCGCGCGGTACCACCTTGATGCCCTCCTGGTGGCAATAGGCGAGCACGGCCGAGACCTGCTCGACCGTCTCCGGCAGCACGACGACCAGCGGCGCCTGGGCATAGACGGTGACGCCGTCGGATTCGTAGGGTGCGAGGCCGCGCGGGTCGGCGATCACGCCCTCGCCCGGCACGATCTCGCCGAGCCTGCGGACGATCTCGGCGCGCCGGGCGAAGACGCCGGCATCCGGCTCGGGCATTCTCAGCGCGGTCATGGCCCCTCCGATGGTCTGATTAATTGACCACATTCAGGCGCCTATCTACGGGAAGATCGCGCGCCGGGACAAGCGCCGGCAAGGCTCCCCGCGATGGATTTCGCTCGTGTCGTCGCCGGCGCGGGACATTTTCCGGCTGGAATGGTCCGAAACCGAACCGCCCCCGTATACCCGCCAGAAAACCGAGACGGCAAACCGGCCCCGAGGCGGGGTCGAAGCCGGAATTCGATGGAATTGAGGTCGCCATGAGCAACTTCATGGACATGGAAATCTTCGCCAGGGTCGTGACGGCGGGCAGCATGTCGGCCGCCGGCCGCGAGATGGGGCTTTCCCCTGCGGTGGTCTCGAAACGCCTGCGCCGGCTGGAAGACCGGCTCGGAACGCGGCTGCTGCAGCGCACCACTCGCCAGATTTCGCTGACCGAGGCCGGGCACGGCTTCTACGAACGTGTCATCGCCATCCTGGCCTCGATTGAGGAGGCCGAGGCCTTCGTGTCGCGCCGCTCGGCGCTGGCCCGCGGGACCCTCAAGGTGTCGGCGCCGACCTCCTTCGGCCGGTTGCACATCGCCCCGCATCTCGGGCCCTTCCTGGTCCAAAATCCGGACCTCGCCATTCATCTCGACCTGTCGGACGATTTCGTCGACATCGTCGGCGGCGGCTTCGATCTCGCGATCCGGATCGCCGAACTGTCGGATTCGAGCCTCGTCGCGCGCCGGTTGGCGCCGATCCACCGGGTGCTCTGCGCCGCGCCGTCCTATCTGGAACGCCACGGCACGCCGCGCACGATCGCCGATCTGGCCGACCATGCCTGCCTGACCGCCGCGCCGCAGGACCATTGGCGGCTGGAGGGGCCGGAGGGCATCGTGATGGTCAAGCCGGTCGGGCCGATCCAGACCAATTCGAGCGAAGTGGTTCGGGAATCGGTGCTGGCCGGGCTCGGCATCGCACTCCGTTCGACCTGGGACGTGGGGCCGGACCTGTCGGCCGGCCGGCTGCGGCTGGTCATGCCGCACTACCGCGCCTCGCGCCATGTCGGCGTCCATGCGGTCTATCCGAGCCGGCGGTTCCTTCCGGCCAAGGTCCGCGTGTTCATCGACTTTCTGGCTCAGCTCTACGGACCTTCGCCCTATTGGGACCAGGGCCTTGCGCTGCTGCTGCCGGCTGGAGCCGGCGGCGAAGGTGCGGCGGCGGAGCGGCCGGCCGGTCCGGAGGGACCGATTCGCCTTGCCGGTCAGCCAGTTGCAAGCTTGGTGGCGAACTGACTTTGCGGCAGGCGGACCGCCGGTTACATTTTCGGAACCATCGGGGCAAACCCGCTGCTTCCAAATGTCGCTGGACAGGAATTGGACTAAATTCCTTGTTCCGATCGCTCGTCGTCTCGGATAGGACGCTGAATGTCGGGAGAGAACGCGATCGCGGCGGCATCCGGCCTTCGGGCTCGGACTCCGCGGAGGCGATCCGAATGAATGATCCGGCGATCGCACTCCGGGCGGGGAGCGATCAGGCCGGGTGTCCGAGAACCCAACGCCTCATGGGAGTCGAACTTATGACGAAATTCCTGGCCATCGCCGCCGCTGCCTTCCTGACTGCCATCTCCGTTGCCAAGGCCGACGACGGCGATGCCGCGAACGGCGAGAAGGTCTTCAACAAGTGCAAGGCCTGCCATGCGGTCGGTGAAGGCGCGACCAACAAGGTCGGCCCGCAGCTGAACGGCGTCGTCGGCCGCAAGATGGGCGCCGTCGAGGGCTATGCCTATTCTCCGGCTCTGAAGAAGGCCAACGAGGAAGGCACCCTCCTGACCGAAGAGCATATCTCCAAGTGGGTCTCCAACCCGAAGGCCTATCTGCCGGGCAACAAGATGTCCTTCGTCGGCCTCCAGAAGGAAGAGGAAGTCAAGGACGTGATCGCCTATCTGAAGCAGTTCGACGCTTCGGGCAAGAAGAAGTGACCGTTTCGCCTTTGGCGAAATCGGAGCCGGGCCCCGCGGGACCCGGCTTTTTCATGCCGATTTCATTGCAACGGAGTGACAAGCCGGCTCAATGGCCGGCATGATCGTCGTCCGAATGGGCGGCTCGAATGCGCCGGACGATCAAGGCGACCACCAGCAGGACGACCGGCACGGCAAAGCCCGTCGCCATATTCGGGTCGACCGGCAGGCGCCCGGCCTCCTTCATCGCCTTGAACAGATAGCCGATCAGCCCGACCACGTAGTAGCTGACGGCGGCCACCGAGAGACCCTCGACGGTCTGCTGCAGCCGCAGCTGCTGGCGGGCGCGGCGGTTCATGGATTCGAGCAGGTCCCGGTTCTGCTGCTCCAGTTCGATGTCGACCCGCGTGCGCAGCAACTGCGCGGCCCGGTTCAGCTTTTCCGACAAGTCCTCCTGGCGCTGCAGGGTCGCCCGGACGGTGCGCATGGCCGGGCCGGTGCGCCGGGCGAGGAAGCTCGACCAGGTGCCGTAGCCGGGCACATGATGCTCGTGAATGGCGCCGAGCCGGTCCTTGACGATATCGTCATAGGCGCGGCTGGCGCCGAACCGGTAGGAGCTCTCCGCCGCCCCGGCCTCCAGATCGGCGGTCAGCCGGGTAATGTCCGAGAGCAGCAGGCGGTTGGCCTCCAGCCCGTCGGTCGATCGGATGCGGTGGCCGATATCGGCCAGTTCGCGCTCGATGCGGCGAATGTCCGGACCGATCCGCTGCGCCTCCGGCAGGCCGAGCAGCGCGATGGTGCGATAGGTCTCGATCTCCAGGAGCCGCTGCGCCAGCCCGCCGGCCTGCTGGTCGTTCAGGCCCCGGTCGATCGCCAGGATGCGGGTACGGCCGTCGCCGTCCTGGCGGAAATCGGTGACCGCCACGGCCGATCCGCCGAAGCAGTCGGAGACGCACAGGCTGGCCGGATCGAACAGATGGGCGACCGCCTCGACATCGCCGCCGAGCCGCAACAGGTCGAGACGGACTGCGACCAGGAGCGGCCCCGGCGGCACGAAGCCCGAGCCGAAGGGATGGGCGATCGGCCGCTCGGCGAAGGGGGCCGCGCCTTCGGGCAAGGGACCGTCCCAGCTGTAGGTCGTGAATTCCGCATGCCGCTCCCATTTCAGCGTGCCGGTGCCGAAGGGAATGACGTGGTGGCGGGCGTCCGGCCCCGGGCCGGGCTGGCCCTGCGCGCGGCACAATTCATTGAAAGCAATTCGGTCCGGTTTGGAGGCGCCTCGAACGACTTCGAAGGCATAATGCAAAAAAACACGCGGCGCGCTGACCAGCCGGAACGGACGCGCATGGATCTCGCCGAGGATCTCGGCACGCAAGGGATGCGGCTCGAAGGACCGGGCTTCCGGCGCGCGGAAATCGGGGGCCCGGTGGTCCGGATCGCGGGCCGGCAGCGAGGTGGCTTCGGTCTCCATCGGCGCCATTCCCTGAACTGATGCGGTGCAGGTTCCCTGTTTACCCGCCCGATCGCGCCGACGCCATCCGGCAAGCCAGGCGCATCGCCGCAGAGCATAGTGGACAAAAAAATTGACCAGCTTGGCCCGTGGCGCTATGGTCATCCAATCGCGTTTTCCGACCAGACCTGCGGGCCGGACGGTGCGACCGACGCGACGGCCGATGAAACGAAATCGCCTTCGGAACGAGCTTGCTTTCTGAACAAACCTGCCTTCGGAACGCGATGGTATTCGAGAAGATCAGCCACAACCGCACTGCCGACGCAGTCGCCGAGCAGATCGAGCTCCTGATCCTGCAAGGCATCCTGCGGCCGGGCGACCGGCTGCCCGGCGAACGGGACCTGTCGGCGCAGGTCGACGTATCGCGGCCGATCCTGCGCGAGGCCCTGAAGACGCTGGAGGACCGGCATCTGCTGGTCTCCCGTCACGGCGAAGGCACTTTCGTGGCGGATGTGATCGGGGCGGTCTTCTCCGAACCAGTGGTCGACCTGATCCGCCGCTATCCCGAGGCGGTGGCCGACTATCTCGAGTTCCGCCGCGCGATCGAAGGCTGGTCGGCCTCGCTCGCCGCCGCGCGCGCCACCGATGCGGATCGGCAGATCCTGACCCGGGTCATTGAGGACATGCAGGCCGCGCATGCGACCGGCATCGCCGAGGAGGAGGCCGCGCTCGATCTCGAATTCCACACCGCCGTCGGCGAGGCGGCGCACAATATCGTGCTGCTGCACACGCTGCGCTCTTGCTACCGGCTGCTCGCCGACGGCGTCTTCTACCATCGTTCGCGCCTCTATGGCCGCGACGCCGCGCGCACCCAGCTAATGACCCAGCATCTCGCCATCCATGCCGCGATTCTGGCCGGCGATCCGGACCGCGCCCGCCGCGCCGCCGAAGCCCATATCGACTATGTCGAGGCGACCACGCGCGAGGTCGAGCGGATCGACACCCGCGCGCACAGCGCGGCCCTGCGCCTGGAACTGCTCGACAGCCGCCGCCTGCGCGCGAGCCGCCCCATCGCCAGACCCGACTGATCCTTCACCTCGCAATCGCCACCACCCTCATTCCGAAGCCGACCAGGAACCCGAAGCCCATGTCCACCGCCCCCGCCCGCCGGCCGCGCGTCGCCCTGTTCGTCACCTGCCTGGTCGACCTGTTCCGGCCCTCGGTCGGCTTCGCCGCCGTGAAGCTCCTGGAGGATGCCGGTTGCGACGTTGAGGTGCCGGCGGCGCAGACCTGCTGCGGCCAGCCGGCCTTCAATTCCGGCGACCGGGCCGATGCGCGCGCGCTCGCCGAGGACGTCATCAAGGCCTTCGAGGGCTACGACTATGTGGTCGCGCCGTCCGGCTCCTGCGGCGGCATGATCAAGATGCACTATGCCGAGCTGTTCGCCGACGTGCCGGCCTGGAAGGCGCGCGCGGAGGCGCTCTCGGCCAAGACCTTCGAGCTGGTTTCCTTCCTGGCCGACGTGCTCGGCGTCGAGACCACCGGCGCCCGCTTCGATGGCACGGTCACCTATCACGACAGCTGCTCGGGCCTGCGCGAACTCGGCATCCGCGAGCAGCCGCGCCGCCTGCTCGCCCGTGTCGAGGGTCTGTCCGTCAAGGAGATGCAGGATTCCGACGTGTGCTGCGGCTTCGGCGGCACCTTCTGCGTCAAGTATCCGGACATCTCCAACCACATCGTCGAGAAGAAGGTCGCCACCATCGCGGCGACCGGCGCCGGCACGCTGGTGGCCGGCGACCTCGGCTGCCTGATGAACATGGCCGGCAAGCTGAAGCGCGCCGGCAGCCCGGTCGAGGCCCGCCACGTCGCCGAGATCCTCGCCGGCGCCAAGGGCCCGGCCATCGGCGAGGGGCGCTGAGCTTTGAGCCGTCCCTCCCCGCCCCCTCGCCCCGCTCCCTTCCGCCCCTGGAGACCTGAACGGCCGCCATGCAGCTGACCTCACCCGCCTTCAAGGACAATGCCGCCCACGCGCTCCACGACCCGAACCTGCAGAAGGCGCTCGGGCATGTGGAGAAGGGCTTCATCGACAAGCGCAAGGCCGCAGCCGACCGCCTGCCGGAATTCGAAGCCCTGCGCGACCGGGCCCGCGACATCAAGAACCACACGCTGGCGCATATCGACCTCTATCTGGAGGCCTACGAGCGCAAGGTGATCGCCTCCGGCGGCCAGGTGCACTGGGCCGAGACGGCCGAGGACGCGCGCGCGATCGTGCTCGACATCTGCCGGCGCCTCGGCGCCCGCACGGTGACCAAGGGCAAGACGATGATCGCCGAGGAGATCGGCCTCAACGAGTACCTCGAGGAGCGCGGCGTCCGGCCGGTCGAGACCGATCTCGGCGAATACATCATCCAGATCCGCAATGAGGGGCCGAGCCACATCATCGCCCCGGCGGTGCACGTCACCAAGGAACAGGTCGAAGCCGATTTCCGCCGGGTCCATACCCATCTGGCGACCGACCGCGACCTGACCGAGCCGACCACCCTGCTCGGCGAGGCGCGCGCGGTCCTGCGGCGCGAGTTCCTGACCGCGGATGTCGGCATCACGGGCGCCAACTTCCTGGTCGCGGAGACCGGCACCTCGATCATCGTCACCAACGAGGGCAACGGCGACCTGACCCAGACCCTGCCCAAGGCGCATATCGTGCTGGCCTCGATCGAGAAGATCACGCCGACGCTCGACGACGTGGCGCAGATCCTGCGCGTGCTCGCCCGCTCGGCGACCGGGCAGGACATGTCCTGCTACACGACCTTCTCGACCGGCCCACGCCGGCCGGAGGATCCGGACGGCCCGGGCGAATACCATGTCGTGATCCTCGACAACGGCCGCTCGGCCATGCTCGGCACCGAGTTCCAGGACATGCTGCGCTGCATCCGCTGCGGCGCCTGCATGAACCATTGCCCGGTCTATCATTCGGTCGGCGGCCATGCCTATGGCTGGGTCTATCCCGGCCCGATGGGCTCGGTACTGACGCCCTCGCTGGTCGGCGTCGACAAGGCCGGCCACCTGCCCAACGCCTCGACCTTCTGCGGCCGCTGCGAGAGCGTCTGCCCGATGCGCATCCCGCTGCCCAAGATGATGCGGCATTGGCGCGAGCGCGAGTTCGAACGGCACCTGAACCCGGCCGCGGCACGCTGGGGGCTCGGCCTGTGGGCCTTCTTCGCCCGCCGGCCGAAGCTCTACCGGCTCGCCACCGGGATCGCCGCCAATATGCTCGGCTGGCTCGGCAAACGCTCCGGCGGCCGCTTCGCGAGCCTGCCTCTGGCCGGCGGCTGGACCAAATACCGCGACCTGCCGGCTCCCGAGGGCCGCACCTTCCACGAACTCTGGGCCGAGCGCCTCGCGCGCCAGGCCGCGAAGGCCGCCAAGTCTCCCGCTTCCGCTTCCGCCGCCAAGGGGCACTGATGAGCCGCGACGCCATTCTCTCCCGCATCCGCCGCTCGCTCGGCGTTGCCGCGACCGATATCGACCGCCGCGCCACGGTCTCCGACCGGCTGATGCGCCCGCCGCGCGGGCTGATCCCCAAGCGCGGACAGTTGCCGCCGGCCGAGCGGACGCGGCTCTTCGCCGAGATGGCCGAGCGGGTCAACTGCACGGTGGCGCGCGTCGCCGACGCGGAGGCGATCCCCGAAGCGGTCGCCGACTATCTGCGCGGCCGCAACCTGCCGGCGGCCCTGCGCCGGGGCGCCGATCCGCGCCTCGCCGCCCTGCCCTGGGACGGCCAGCCGCAGCTCGCCGTCTCGGTCGGCCCGTCGGACGGGCAGGACCTGGTCGGCCTCAGCCATGCCTTCGCGGGCGTGGCGGAGACCGGGACGCTGGTGCTCGTGTCCGGCGAGGACAACCCGACTACGCTCAACTTCCTGCCCGAATACCACATCGTGGTGGTCCGGGCGGAGGAGATCGAGAGCGACACCGAGACGGTCTGGGACCGGCTGCGACGGGTCTACGGCAAGGGCGTGATGCCGCGCACCGTCAACATGGTGACCGGCCCGTCGCGCTCCGGCGACATCGAGCAGACCATCCTGCTCGGCGCCCATGGCCCGCGCAGCCTGCACATCCTCGTGGTCGGCGCCGCCGACTGACGATCCCCCGGCGGGCCGGCCTGTACCGGAGGCCGATGCTGCGGCCGGCCTGCACCGGCCGGGCCGTGGATCAGGGCGCGAGGCAGATCGTTACGCCGTGGCCGGCATCGGTCGCGGCGGCGCCGCAGGGGCGACCGGTCGGCGCCGGAACGTCATGGCCGGTCGGCCAGGCCGCGGGAGGCCAGGCCGGCACGACGGCGCCGCCGACAGGGCGGGTTCCATCCACGGCAGCCGGACTGCCGCCTGCGCCGTTGGCCGGGCCGGCCGCGGCGGCGCCGCCAAGCCAGGCGATCGGCATCGGTTCGCCGGTGCGCAGGAAATGCACGGCGACGCCAAGCGCACCGGCACCGAACAGAATTTCGAAGGCCAGGCTGGTCGCGGCCAGGGCGGAGCCGACGTCGCGGACCCGCCCGAGCGTGCGCAGGACCATGCCGCCCGAGATGGCGACGGCGAACCAGGCCGCGCCGTAGGTGAAGGTCTCGGTGATTGCCATCGCCACCCCCTCGTCTCCGACGCCGCTTCCGGGCGTGCGGTATGGTTAACGATGGCACAATCGCGGCGGTTGCGGATGGGGGGCGCCGGCCCCTCGGCCTGCAATGCGTTTGCCGCCCCAAAGAATGCGCCGCGCGACCGGGAAAAGTCTCCGTCGGGCCACAGTCGCGCGTTAACCTTTGCGCGTGAGAGCAGGTCCGATCCCGCTGGATTCACCGGCGCGAAAGGGAAATGCTCGAAAGTCAAAGGCTTGAGCGGCACCCGCGCCCACACCATGGCGGCCGGCGCCGGCTTCGGGGTCTCGCGGTCGGCCGGCGTCCAGGGGGCGCGGCCGGAACAGGGCTGGCGGCATGGCGAATTGGTTCGAGCGTTGGTTCGGACGCAGGCGGGATCGAGAACCGGAGCCCAGGCCGGCGTCGGGTCCGCGCGGTCCGATCGACCCGTCCACGGCCATGAGCGGGGGCAGCTTTCCGGCTCCGGCGGGACCAGCGCTGCCTGCGGCCGCAGGAACGTCCGGCAGTGCCGCAGCCATGGCGGCCGCCGCGGCCGGCGGCGTGCTGATCGGCGCCGACATTCTCGCCCGCCACGGCGATCACGCCACGCCGGCAGCAACCCACGATGCGCGCGCGGACGCGCCGGGCGACCAGGACGGACAGCGGGGCGAAGCCGGCTCCGCCGCCCATGCCGGACCGGACGGCGGGCACGAACATGACACAGGCGATCACGGCACGGGCGATCACACCATGGACGGCCAGGCCGGTCCCGGCGATGACGGCTCGGGCGATGCGGGCGGACATCATGCCGGGCATGGCGATGCCTATGGCCAGCACGACGCCGCGCCGGCCACCCCACTCTCGGAGCCCGCCGGAAGTGCCGGGCCGGGAGGCGACAGCGACGGAGGCGACCACCATGGCACGGACACCCACGGATCGTCGGCGCCGGACTTCGCCGGTTTCCACGGCGGGGACTCAGGCGGCGGCCCCATCGATTCCGGCGCCGGATCGCCCGGCGGCTGGTGAGGACGGGGGCGACGGCCACCTGCAGAACCGGGTCGATCCGCTCGGCGCGCTGTTCCGCAGCGCCGCCCGCGGCCTGTTCATGGGCAATCGCGGCGGCCGCATCCACGATCCCGGGACCCGAGAACTGGTGCCGGCGCGGCGCTGGGTCTCGAAGGCCTGGATCTGCTGCGAAATCGCCTTTCGCGAGCGCAGCCGCACGGTCTGGGGCGAGAGCTATACCGAACTCTTCTTCCTCGACGAGGTGACGGCGCTCGCCGCCGGCCACCGCCCGTGCTTCGAATGCCGGCGGCAGGCCGCGCAGGATTTCGCCGCCGCCTTCGGACGGGGCAACGGCCTCGCCGCGCCGCCCACTGCCGGCCACATGGACGCGATCCTGCACCAGGAACGCGTCGGCACCGAGCCGGGCGACCGGCGCGAGAAGCGGCTCTACGTCGCCTTCATCGACACACTGCCGGACGGAGCGGCGATCGCCTCGGACGGCCCCGACCGTCAGATCTTCGCGGTGCGCGGTCCCTACATGCTGCCCTGGTCACCGCATGGCTGGGGCGCGCCCTTGCCGCGGCCCAAGAGCCGCCTCGTCACGCTGGTCACGCCGCCCTCCACCGTGATGGCCCTGAAGGCCGGCTACCGGCCGGTCTGGCATCCGAGCGCGGCGACCGAGGCCTTCGACCGCCGCCATCCCGGCAGTGCCGCGGCCTGAGCACTCCCGCACCGAACCGGACGGCCGATTGATGCGCATCAAGGCGCCCCCCGAAGCGCTTTGGAATAGTCCCGCGTGCCGGAGCCCGTGATCATCCGGGCTCCGGACAGGAACCTGCGTGACGGGAGTATGGCCATGAAATCGCTGCTTCCCAATCTCTGGGGTCAGGATGCGCGCGATCCGTTCCGGTCGCTGCGCGATGAAATCGATCAGGTCTTCGAGAGCTTCGGCCGCGGACTGCCGGCCGGCCTGAAGGGGCTCGCGACGCCGCGCTTTCCCGCGCTCGATGTCGCCGAGACGGCCGACGCGATCGAGGTGACCGCGGAACTGCCCGGCGTCGACGAGAAGGATGTCGACGTGTCGGTCGCCAACCGTCTGCTGACCATCAAGGGCGAGAAGAAGTCCGAGCACGAGACCAAGGACAAGGATCTGCACGTCGTCGAGCGCGCCTACGGCGCCTTCTCGCGTGCGGTGCCGCTGCCCTTCGCGCCCGATCCCAAGACCGTCGAAGCCACCTTCGCCAACGGCGTTCTCAAGGTGCATCTGCCGAAGCCGCCGGAGGCCGCCAAGACGGCCGAGAAGATCGCGATCAAATCGGTCTGAGCGCCACGCGCCGCCCGTCCCGTCGGGGCCGATGGCCGCCGATCGGGGCACGGGAGACGTGCGCCGGCCCGGATGTCCGGGCCGGGCACGGGACATGAGCGCCGGCCCGGATGTCCGGACCGGCGGGGCGGCGTGCGATTTGTCGTCTATCGGGAACAATCCGGCGTTTCGGCGTTCCCGTCCGGGCCGAGTGGCGCTAGAAGGGCCTCGACCCCATTCCCCTTGCCGACCCGGATCGCCTTTCCATGACATCGAACCAGACCACCGGTGCCCGCCTGCTCGTCCAGGCGCTCGAAGCCAATGCCGTCGAGCGCGTCTTCTGCGTGCCGGGCGAGAGCTATCTGGCGGTTCTCGATGCCCTGCACGACAGTCCGATCGACACCATCGTCTGCCGCCACGAATCCGGCGCCGCCTTCATGGCCGACGCGACCGGGCGGCTGACCGGGCGGCCCGGCATCGCCTTCGTCACCCGCGGCCCCGGCGCCACCAACGCCTCGGCCGGCCTGCATGTGGCGCGGCAGGATTCGATCCCGCTGATCCTGTTCGTCGGCCAGATCGAGCGCAGCTTCCGCCACCGCGAGGCCTTCCAGGAGCTCGACTACGGCGCCGTGTTCGGCTCGATCGCCAAATGGGTCGCCGAGATCGACAGCCCGGACCGCGTCCCCGAGATGGTCAGCCGCGCCTTCCACCAGGCGACCTCCGGCCGGCCCGGCCCGGTCGTGCTGGTGCTGCCCGAGGACATGCTGGTCGAGACCGCCGCCGCCGTGGCGGCCGAGCCCTGGGTCCAGGTCGAGACCCATCCGGGCCTCAATCTGATGTGGGACCTGCAGAAGCGCCTCTGGGCGGCCGAGCGGCCGCTCGCCATCCTGGGCGGCTCGCGCTGGAGCGAGAAGGCAGTGCGCCAGTTCGCCCGCTTCGCCGAGCGCTTCGACCTGCCGGTCGCCTGCTCGTTCCGCCGCCAGATGCTGTTCGACCATCTCGACCCGCATTATGCCGGCGATGTCGGCATCGGCCTCAACCCGAAGCTCAAGGCGCGCATCGACGAGAGCGACCTGCTGATGATCGTCGGCGGGCGCATGTCGGAGATGCCGAGCCAGGGCTACACGCTGCTCGGCATCCCGGAGACCGGCAAGACCCTGGTCCACGTCCATGCCGATGCCGACGAACTCGGCCGCGTCTACCGGCCGACGCTCGCCATCAATGCCAGCCCGGCCGCCTTCGCGGGCGCGGCCGAGAGCCTGCAGCCGCCCCATGGTGAGATCGCCTGGTCGGGCTGGACGCGCGCCGCCCATGCCGACTATCGCGCCTGGTCGGAGACCCTGCCGGCGATTCCCGGTGCGGTCCAGACCGGCGCCGCGATCGCGCATCTGCGCGCGGTGCTGCCGGACGACGCGATCTTCTGCAACGGGGCCGGCAACTTCGCCACCTGGGTGCACCGCTTCTGGCGCTTCCGCCGCTACGCCACCCAGGCCGCGCCGACCTCCGGCTCGATGGGCTACGGCCTGCCGGCCGCCGTCGGCGCCAAGCTGCAGTTCCCCGACCGCCCGGTGATCTGCTTCGCCGGCGACGGCGACTTCCAGATGTCGATGCAGGAATTCGGCACCGCCGTGCACTATGGCGCCAACATCGTCGTGGTGCTGGTCGACAACGGCATCTACGGCACCATCCGCATGCACCAGGAGCGCGAATATCCGCGCCGGGTCCACGGCACCGATCTGGTCAACCCGGATTTCGCCGCGCTGGCCCGCTCCTACGGCGCGCTCGGCTTCACCATCGAGACCACCGACCAGATCGCCCCGGCGCTCGATGCCGCGCTCGCCGCCGACCGCCCGGCACTCCTGCACCTGAAGGTCGACCCGGAAGGCATTACGCCGACCACCACCATCGAGAAGCTGCGCGGCAGCCGCTGAGGGGCGCATCGCTGGGGTCGGGTCCGCCGGGGCCGGCGCGCCCCGCCATCCCGGCCGCCGCCCGTGACATTGCGGTTTCACCATAGACTGTCATGATGCCCCCGGTCCGCAGCCGGGGCAATTCGATGGTTGGCCGGTCGTCTCTTTTCCGCCTTCCCGTCCTTGTCGTCGGTGCAGCGCTGGCGCTGGCCGGCCCCGCCCTGGCGGCCACCAAGCCGAAACCCGCGCCGGCGCCCGCCGCCAGCCCGGCGCCCACACCCGCTCCGGCGCCAGCGCCCGATCCGGCGCGGACCTTCGGCCCGGAGGAAATCATCAAGCGCGATCTGGCGACCTGCCAGAGCGCCAGTGAACCGGAGGCATCGCGGACGCGAACCTGCGAGCTGATGCTCGACAACCGCTCCGCCACCTACGACCAGCGCATCAAGGCCGGCAATGCGCTCCTGTCCCTGCTGCCCGAACCGGCCGCCCAGGTTCCGGTCATCAAGCAGATGCTGGAGATCTGGCCGGACAACCCGGACAACACCGACCTCCTCTGGCGCCAGTATCGCGCCCTGCTGGCGCTCGACCGGCCGCGCGAGACCTATCCGATCCTCGACACGCTCGAGGCCAACGAGCACGAGAATTACGCCGCTCGATTGGGCGTTCGATTGGGAAGGGCGCGCGCCCAGGCGGCGGCGGGCGATTTCGACGCCTCCGTCGAGACCGTCCGCGCGCTGCGCTCGGCGGCGCCGGCCTACACCTTTCCGCGCAACATCTACGCCGCCAAGGTGGTGCAGGATCTCGGCATATGCTGCGGTTACCAAGCCTGGGCGACGCGCGAACCGAAGACCATGGACGACTACATCGCCGCTGCGCCGGACGAGCGTCCGCACGAGATCGTCATGGTCTACGCCCTCCTGACCGGCAATACGGCGCTGATCCAGCAGGAACGGACCGACTTCGAAACGGAACTCGCCAAGGACAAGGTCCCGACGGGCGCCATCCGGGCGCTCTTCGACGGCATGCAGGCCACCGTCGCGAACGACTGGACGAAGGTGATCGAGGCGTTCGACCGCTACGATGCGGAGTTGCTGAAGAACCCCGATTTCAAGGCCGAAGTGATGCGCGAGCCCGGGGAGGAGCTAGACTACGACTTTATGCGGCTGATGGCTGGGCTCGAGGCCGGCAAGGTGCCGCCGGGGGCCGACCTGGTCATGGCCGCGCTCGAAGACCCTTTCGGTAGCGACGACCCGGTCCTACGCCGGTCGCGCGGCTACAGCCGCACCCTGCTGAAACATGCCCGGGGCGACGGTGCCGGGGCGCTTGCCGCCGCCGAGGCGATGATCCGAGACTCGGTCAGCAAGATTCCGACCGCACAGGAGGCCGCGCTCAACGTCTATCTCTACGAACTGGCTGCCCGCGTCGCGTTGGCCGCCGGTGCGCCCGCCGACGCGATCCGGTGGGCCGACCTCGCGCTGCGCGAGGATCCCCGCTGCGCCGCCTGCTATCTCGCCAAGGCCCAGGCGCTGCGGGCGCGCGGCGATGTCGGTTCGGTGATCACCGAAGCCGGCCGCGCGGCACGGCTCGAAGAGACCGCGGAGGCCTATCGCCTCGCCGCCGAGGCGCACCGGCGCAGTGCCGCCCTGGATCCGGCCGACCCGATCCCCCATCTCGCCCAGGCGACTCTGGAAATCCGCAAGGCGCAGAAGCTGGCACCGGCCGATCCGGCCGTCAGGGCCGAGGCCGAGGCGATCGAGGCGGCCTTCCGCTGAGGCGATCGAGGCAGCCCTCCGCTCCGGCGGCGCGCCCGCCACTGCGCCCGCTCCCGCCCCGGCTCCGGTCGTCGTGGCCGCCGCCCCGCCGCCGCCGCCGCCCGCCCCGGTCTCCCTGTTGCCGGCCTCGGTCGCCAAGGAACGGCGCGTCGCCCTGGTCATCGCCAACGGCGCCTATACCCGCTGCCGGGGCTGGAGAATCCGGCCAAGGACGCGAAGCTGGTCGCCGACAGCCTGAAGGCCGCCGGCTTCGACCTGGTCCAGACGGTGTCGGATGCCGATCGCTCAAAATTCGTGGCCGCCCTGACCGAGTTCGAGGACGAGGCCGACAAGGCCGATTGGGCGGTCGTCTACTATGCCGGCCACGGCATCGAGGTCGACGGGATCAACTGGCTCGTTCCCATCGATGCGGGCCTGAAGAGCGACCGCAGCATCGGCGACGAGGCGGTCAGCCTGAACCGGGTGCTGGACACGGTGCAGAATGCCCGGCTGATGCGGATCGTGATCCTGGACGCCTGCCGGGACAATCCCTTCGCCCAATCCATGAAGCGCGTCGCGACCCGCTCGGTCGGCACCCGCGGCCTCGCCCGCCAGATCGAGCCGCCCGGCGGCACGCTGGTGGTCTATGC
Organism: Prosthecodimorpha staleyi; assembly: GCF_018729455.1. NCBI lineage: Bacteria > Pseudomonadati > Pseudomonadota > Alphaproteobacteria > Hyphomicrobiales > Ancalomicrobiaceae > Prosthecodimorpha > Prosthecodimorpha staleyi. The sequence goes on from NZ_JAHHZF010000003.1 coordinate 417,730, forward strand.
CGCCAAGGGCGGCCAGACCGCGCAGGACGGCGCCGGCACCACCAACAGCCCCTTCGCGACGGCGCTCGCCAAGACCATGGCGCGGCCGGCCGTCGAGGTGCGCAAGCTGTTCGGGCTGGTCCGCGACGACGTGCTGGCGCTGACCGCCAACGCCCAGGAGCCCCATGTCTACGGCACCCTCGGCGGCGCCGACTATTTCCTCAACCGCGTCGAGAAGTGAGCCGGCGGCGTGGATCAAAGGCCACGCCGGGTCGGCTGCGGCGCGGCCGCCGACCGCCCGGCATTGCTGTACCTGAAGGTCGACCCGGAAGGCATTACGCCGACCACCACCATCGAGAAGCTGCGCGGCAGCCGCTGAGGGAGCGTATCCCCGGGGCCGGGCCACCATCCCGGCCGTTGCCCCGGCAGCGGCAATCCGCGTGACGGCCGGCGCCGTCACATTGCGGTTTCCATATAGACTGTCATGATGCCTACCGGTCCGCAGCCGGGGGCATTTCGATGGTTGGCCGGTCGTCTCTCTTCCGCTTTCCCGCACTTCTCATCGGGGCCGCGCTGGCGCTGGCCGGCCCGGCCCTGGGCGCCACAAAGCCGAAGCCCGCACCGGCGCCCGCCGCCGCAGCAGGCCCGGCGCCCACGCCCGCTCCGGCGCCTGCGCCGACGCCGACCTTCGGACCGAAGGAGATTATCGAGCGCGATCTGGCGACCTGCCAGCGCGCAAGCGAGACCGCGGCGCTACGGACGCGGGTCTGCGAGCTGATGCTCGACAACCGCTCCGCCACCTACGACCAGCGCATCAAGGCCGGCGAGGCGCTCCTGTCCCTGCTGCCCGAACCGGCCGCCCAGCTTCCGGTCATCAAGCAGATGCTGGAGATCTGGCCGGACAACAGCGACATCCTGTGGCGCCAGTATCACGCCCTGCTGGCGCTCGACCGGCCGCGCGAGACCTACCCGATCCTCGATACGCTCGAAGCCAGCGAGCATCAGAAATACGCCGCGCGATTGGGACGGGCGCGTGCCCAGGCCGCATCCGGCGAGTTCGACGCCTCCGTCGAGACCGTCCGGGCGCTGCGCTCGGCGTCGCCGGCCTACACCTTTCCGCGCAACATCTATGCCGCCCTGGTGGTCCAGGGGACGGATGTCTGCTGCGGCATTCTGGCCTCGGTGGCGCGCGATCCGAAGGAGATCGCCGATTTCATCGCCACCGAATCGGACAAGCGTCCGCACGAATTGGTGACGGTGTTCGCCCTCCTGACCGGCAACACCGCCGTGATCCAGCAGGAACGCGCCGACTTCGAGAAGGACCTTGCCAAGGACAAGATCCCGCCCACGATCGTCCAGGTCGTTTTCGATGGCCTGCAGGCGACCGCCGAGAACGACTGGCCGAAGGCGGTTGCGGCGCTCGACCGCTTCGATGCCGAACTTCAGAAGCTTCCCGATCTGAAGGCCGAGTTGATGGGGCGGCCGGAGGACGAGCAGTTCTATGCGGCGATGCGGCTGATGGCCTCGCTGGAGGCCGGCAAGGCGCCGCCCGGCGCCGAACTCATCATCTCCACGATGGAAGCCTCGCTCACCACGGGCGATTCACTCGGCCGCAGCCTGCTGGGCTATGGCCGGACGTTGCTGAAGCATGCGGGTGGCGATCGTGCCGGCGCTCTGGCCGCCGCCTCCGCGATGATTCGCGACTCGGTCGGCAAGAATCCGACCGCACAGGAGGCCGCGCTCAACGTCTATCTCTACGAACTGGCCGCCCGCGTCGCTCTGTCCGCCGGTGCGCCCGCCGACGCGATCCGGTGGGCCGACCTCGCGCTGCGCGAGGATCCCCGCTGCGCAGCCTGCTATCTCGCCAAGGCCCAGGCGCTGCGGATCCGCGGCGATGTCGGTTCGGTGATCACCGAAGCCGGTCGCGCGGCACGGCTTGAAGAGACGCCGGAGGCCTACCGCCTCGCCGCCGAGGCGCACCGTCGCACCGCCGCCCTGGATTCGGCCGACCCGATCCCGCATCTCGCCCAGGCCACGCTCGAAATCCGCAAGGCGCAGAAGCTGGCACCGGCGGATGCGGCCGTCCGCGCCGAGGCCGAGGCCATCCAGGCTGCCTTCCGCGCCGGTGGTGCGCCCGCCGCTGCCCCGCCCCCCGCCCCGGCCCCGGTTGTCGTGGCCGCCGCCCCGCCGCCGCCCCCGCCTGCCCCGGTCTCCCTGCTGCCGGCGTCGGTCGCGAAGGAACGGCGCGTCGCCCTGGTCATCGCCAACAGCGCCTATACCCGCGTGCCGGGGCTGGACAACCCGGCCAAGGATGCCAAGCTCGTCGCCGACAGCCTGAAGGCCGCCGGTTTCGACCTGGTGCGCACGGTCTCGGATGCCGATCGCTCGAAATTCGTCGCCGCCCTGACCGAGTTCGAGGACGAGGCCGACAAGGCCGATTGGGCGGTCGTCTACTATGCCGGCCACGGCATCGAGGTCGACGGGATCAACTGGCTCGTTCCCGTCGATGCGGGCCTGAAGAGCGACCGCAGCATCGGCGACGAGGCGGTCAGCCTGAACCGGGTGCTCGACACGGTCCAGAATGCCCGGCTGATGCGGATCGTGATCCTGGACGCCTGCCGGGACAATCCCTTCGCCCAATCCATGAAGCGCGTCGCGACCCGCTCGGTCGGCACCCGCGGCCTCGCCCGCCAGATCGAGCCGCCCGGCGGCACGCTGGTGGTCTATGCCGCCAAGGGCGGCCAGACCGCGCAGGACGGCGCCGGCACCACCAACAGCCCCTTCGCGACGGCGCTCGCCAAGACCATGGCGCGGCCGGCCGTCGAGGTCCGCAAGCTGTTCGGGCTGGTCCGCGACGACGTCCTGGCGCTGACCGCCAACGCCCAGGAGCCCCATGTCTACGGCACCCTCGGCGGCGCCGACTACTATCTCAACCGCATCGAGAAGTGAGCGCGCCGTCCGGATCGACGGCCCTGCCGGCGCAGCCGCCGAGGGACCGCCGCCGGTTCGGCGGATGCGCCTCCGGCCGCGCTATTCCGCCGCCAGCTGGTCGGCGACCTCGACCGGCAGGGTGACGACCGCGATGCTCTCGTCGTCCGGCGAACTCTTCACCGAGAAGCCGAGCGCGGTGCACATGGCCAGCATGGTGGTGTTCTCGCGCAGCACCTCGCCCTTGACGGTCTCCAGGCCGTCGGCGCGCGCCCACTCGATCATCAGCTTCATCAGCTTCCAGCCGAGCCCCTGCCCCTTCAGGTCGGAGCGCAGCATGATCGCATACTCGCCGGTGCGGTGATCCGGGTCGGCATGCAGACGGACGACGCCGAGCAGTTGCCCGGTCTCCTTCAGGATCGCCGCGAAGGCGATGGCGCGGCCGTAGTCGAGTTGGGTCAGTCGGGCCAGGAAGGCGTGGGTGAATTCCTTGATCGGCGCGAAGAAGCGCAGTCGCAGGTCCTGCGCGGTGACATGCTCGAAGAATTCCGGATAGAGCGCCTCGTCTTCGGGCCGGACCGGACGCACCAGCACGGGGCTGCCGTCCTTGAGCGCCATGTCGCGCTCCCATTCCTTCGGATAGGGGCGGATGGCGAGGCGCGGATGGCCGAGCCGGCCGGCCCGCACCTGGACCGGCTCGACCCGGATGCGCGCATCGAGCACGATCACGCCGTCCTGGTCGGCCAGGATCGGGTTGAGATCGAGTTCGCGCATCTCCGGGATGTCGGCGGCAAGCTGGCTGAGCTTCACCAGCGTCAGCGCGATGGCGTCGACATCGGCCGCCGGCCGGTTGCGGTAGCCGGCGAGGAGGCGCGAGACGCGGGTCTCGGCGATCATCGCCCGGGCGAGATTCATGTCGAGGGGGACCAGATCGAGTGCGCGGTCGGCCAGAACCTCCACGGCCGTACCGCCGCGGCCGAACACCGCGACCGGCCCGAAGACCGGATCGTCGGCGATGCCCATGATCAGTTCGAGCGCGCCGGTCCGCTCGATCATCGGCATCACCACGACGCCGTCGACACGCTTGTCCGGATGCGCCTCGGCAATGCGCGTCATCATCTGGAAGGCGGCACGGCGCACGCTGTCCTCGTCGGCGAGGCCGAGCCGGACGCCATCGACATCGGACTTGAAGGCGATGTCGGGCGAGGCGATCTTGATCGCCACCTTGTCGCCGCGGGCGAGATGGGCGCGCGCCGCACCGACCGCCGCATCGGCATCGCGCGCCAGGACGGTCGGGGCGACCGGCACGCGGTAGGCGGCGAGCAGCGTCGCGACCTCGACGGCGGTCAGCCAGTGGCGGCCCTCCCCCAGCACGCGGGCGACCAACCGCCGGGCGGCGTCGGGATCGGGCGTGAAATCGGCCGGCAGGCTCGGCGGCGTCGCCATCAGGCTTTCCTGGGCGGCGGCGTGGCGCATCAGGTGGACGGTCGACAGGACCGCCTCCTCCGGTGTCGGATGGTAGGGCAACCCGGCGCCGGTCACGATCTGGCGGGTCTCGGGATTCTCATCCAGGAAGGCGGTCACGATCGCCTTCTTGCGGCCGAGCTTCTTGGCCTGCGCGGCCGCCGCGCCGACCACCGCGCGGGCGACCGCCGTCGACGGCACGAAGGCGTTGGGGGCGTGGATCGGGATCACGGTGTCGATCGCCGGATCGGCCAGAAGCGCCGCGATGGCCGCCCCGAAGGTCTCCGGCGCGGCATCGTCGGCGAGCACGATCGGATCGGTCGCCAGCGTGCCGGCCCGGATATGGGCGCCGAGCGCCGCCACGGTGGCCTCGCCGAGCGTGGCCAGGCGGCCGCCCTGGCGGTCGAGTTCGTCGGCCGCGACCGTCGCGATCGAGCGGCCGTTGGCGACCAGCGCGACGCCCCGGCAGGCGGCGTTGCGGACCTTGGTCAGGGTCTCGACGGCGTCGAACAGTTCGTCGATCGAGGTCACCCGGAGCAGGCCGGCCCGGCGCAACGCGGCGTCGTAGACGGCGTCCGTGGTGGCGAGGCGCGCCGAATGGGTGCGGCCTTCCGGCCGGCGTTGCCGGCTCTTGCCCGAACGGATCACCACGACCGGCTTGGTGCGGGCGCAGGCGCGCGCCGCCGACATGAACTTGGCCGGGCTGGAGATGGTCTCGAGATGCACCAGCACGGCGCGGGTGCGCGGGTCCTGGGTGAAGAAATCGAGCAGGTCGCCGCCGTCGACGTCGGCCTTCTGGCCGAGCGAGACGACCGACGAGAAGCCGACCCCATGCGCCGCCCCCCAGGCGAGCGTGGCATTGACCATCGCGGCCGAACGCGAGATCACCGCGAGATCGCCCTTGGCGACGGTGCGGGCGGCGAGGCTGGCATCGAGCCCGGCATGGGGTGCGATCACCCCCAGGCTGCCGGGGCCGACGACGCGGATGGTGAAGGGCCGCGCGGCCTCGAGCGTGCGCCGCAGCAGGTCGGCCGGCCATTCGTCGTAACCCCGGCCGAGAAACAGCACCGCGCGGGTGCCGAGCGCACCGAGCCGCGCGACCGTCTCCGGTGCGCCTTCGGATCCGGCGGCGATCACGGCCAGATCGGCCGGGCCGGAGAAGTCTGCCAGCGAGGTTGCCGTGGCATATCCGCCCGGAAAGGGCGCGCCCTCCGGCTCCAGCCCGACCAGCGCGACCGGCCCCCGGAACCCGCCGGCGGCCAGCCGCTCGACCAGCAGGCGCGCGGCATCGGCGCCGATCCGGGCCGGACCGATCACGGCGATCGACTTGGGGGTGAAGAGGCCTTCGAGATTGCGGACCGTCATGGCGCCCACGGGAGATCGAGGAACGGGAGGATGCCCGCACGACCGGAAACGCGGCGCTGGCGCACTACGTTCCGCACGAACGGCGGCTCTCGCCCTCCGGCCCGGTCTCGACCGCTGGCATCGGCCGGCGGACGCGGGCGGGCGGCGTCCATCATGGACCGGACGCTTCGTTCCCGGAACCTCCCATCGGTGGCCGGACCGCCCCGGACGGGCCGGCCGGCCCCGTGGGGCTGCCTTATTGGCTTTTGGCGGCGGGCACGTCCGGCCGGAGCCGGACCCGTCCGCCGCAGGAGATCAGTGCGCCATCAGGACCGGCACGGTCATGTTGGCGAGAATGCCGCGGGTCGCGCCGCCGAACAGGAATTCGCGCACGCGGCTGTGGCCGTAGCCGCCCATGACCAGGAGGTCGAAGCCGCGGTCGGCGGCATGGTTGAGCAGCGCGTCGGAGACGCCGGTCGCCGGTGCCGGGATGGTCTCGACCTCGACCGAGAAGCCGTGCCGGGCCAGATAGGTGGCGAGATCGGCGCCCGGTTCGCCGGGCTGGTCGAGCGCGGTGCCGACCATCACGACGGTGATCGACTGGGCGATCGCCAGGAACGGCAGGGCATGATGCACCGCGCGGGCGGCGGTGCGGCTGCCGTCCCAGGCGATCATCACCTTGCCGGTCGGGATCGAGCCGCCACGGGTGATGTAGGGCAGGATCAGGAGCGGCGCGGTGCCTTCGAACAGGGCCGCCTCGATCAGCTCCTCGCGCATCGCTTCCGGGGCGGAGGAATCCTGCTGGCCGACCACGACCAGGTCGGTCAGGCGGCAATTGGCGAGCAGGCTGTCGGGCGCGCCGCCCATCAGCACCTCGACGATGCGGGTCTCGCGCGACACGCCGGCCCGCTCGGCCAGCGCCTCGAAACCGGCGGCCGCGCCCTGCGCCGTCCGGATCGCCTCGTCGCGCGCCGCCTCGATCAGCTCGACCGGAATCGGCGCGGCGACGAAGCCGGGCACGATCGGATCGATGGCGAGCGCCACGCCGGTGACATGCGCCTGAAAGCGGGCGGCGAGGTCGACGGCGACCGCCGCGGAGGGGCCGGCTTTCTGTCCGAGATCGAGCAGAAGCAGGATATCCTTGATGGCCATGGAAAATCTCCTCGTGTCGGGAAGCCGTTGGGACCGTCCGTCCGGGATCCGCCCCGACGCCGCGCACCATAGGCGCACCCACATGACGGTCGTTGATGCGCGTCAAATCTAAGACCGCGACACGCGCATCGAGCCCCGTCTTTTCCGATCGGCGCCATGCACGGAGTGCAGAGCCCCGGAGGACGGCACCGGGGCGCCGCATCGGGCCGGCCGTCAGACCGGCGCAAAGGCGCGGACGGCTTCGGCGATCGCCTCGTTGGGCTCGCGCGTCAGATCCTTGTCCAGCGTGCCGACCACCTTCTGCTGCAGCGCGTCCGGCGCCAGTGCCCTGAAGACGCCGAGCGCATGCGGCGCGGCGACGAAGACCAAACGGTCGAACTGCCCACCCTTCTTTGCCGCGACCAGCCGGTCGACGACCGCTTCGATGAAGGCACGCTCCAGGCTTTCGCGCACCGGCGTGTGCGGCTCGACGGCATGATGCTGGCCGCCGACGCTCTCGTAGGTCCGTCCGGGCCGGTCGCTGCCGATCTCGGAGGCAAGGTCCCGGCTGCCGGCCATCGTGCCGTTCTCGATCTGCCGCAGCCCGGCGCCGACCCCGAGCGCTTCCAGAATGCGCGCCCGCGCTCCGTCGGCGACCACAACCCAAGTCGTTTCGCGTCGCATGATGTCCTCCCATGTTGCTTACAGGAAGACTATCGAGCCTCGACGGGTTCCGCGTTGATCCTTCTCAACGGTCGATTACATGCCCTTACGTCAATAAATGGACGGGCCGATATCCCTTGCACGGGCTGATCTCGGTAGCTTTTTCGTCCAGGCAGAGGGCGGTAGGCCACTCTTCATGAGCGCTACAAGACCCGCACCACCTCGCGCTCGATCCGAGCGCGCATACTTTGAAATCACACACCTCAGAAGGTGCCCGGGTAGCGGGCGCCGTCGATCAGGATGTTCTGGCCGGCGATGAAGCCGGCCTGGGCGGAGCACAGGAAGGCGCAGGCCTCGCCGAATTCCTCCGCGGTGCCGAAGCGGCCGGCCGGATTGGCGGCGAGCATCGCGGCGCGCGTCTCCTCCACGCTGCGCCCCGAACGGGCCGCATTGCCGGCGATGTTGGCGGTCAGCCGATCTGTGTCGATATGGCCGGGCAGCATGTTGTTGATGGTCACATTGTGCCGGACCATCTGCCGGGCGATGCCGGCAACGAAGCCGGTCAGGCCGGCGCGGGCGCCGTTGGAGAGGCCGAGTTCGGGGATCGGCGCCTTCACGGCCGAGGAGGTGATGTTGACGATGCGGCCGAACTTGCGCGCCGCCATGCCGTCGACCACGGCGCGGATCAGCATGATCGGGGTGATCATGTTGGCCTCGACGGCCTTGGTCCAGGTCGTCTCGTCCCAGTCGTGGAAGTCACCCGCGGGCGGGCCGCCGGCATTGTTGACGAGGATGTCGGGGTCCGGCATCGCAGCCAGGATGGCGGCGCGGCCCTCCTTGGTGGTCACGTCGCCGGCGACCGTATGGACGGTCGCGCCGGTCGCCGCGCGGATGTCGGCGGCGGTCGCCTCCAGCGCCTCGACACCGCGCGCGGTGATCAGCACTTCGACGCCCTCGCGCGCCAGCGACAGGGCGCAGGCCCGTCCGATGCCCTTCGACGCGGCGCAGACGATCGCCTTGCGGCCCTTGATGCCGAGATCCATGGCTTGCCGTTCCTTTTCGCGTGACTGTCCGATTCCGGTGCCCCGGCCGAACGCCGTGCGGCGGGAAGACCCGCGCAGGGGTTGGCCAAGTGCCTTCCGCACATAACCTTTTCCCGGAAGCCGGTGGCCGCCTTCCGGGGAGACGCGGTATAGCATCCCGGATGCCGGCTGCGGAACCCTGCCCGAACGCGGTTCAGCCGACCGCCTTCAGCACCTCGCGGGCGATGACCAGACGCTGGATTTCGCTGGTGCCCTCGTAGATGGTCGTGATGCGGGCGTCACGGGCATGGCGTTCGAGCGGCAGGTCGCGGATATAGCCGGCGCCACCATGCAACTGCAGCGCCGTGTAGGTGGCGCGCTGGGCCGCCTCGGTGGCGAAGAGCTTGGCCATGGAGGCCTCGCGCGCGAAGGGCCGGCCGTTCTCCTTCAGCCAGGCCGCCTGCAGGATCAGGAGCCGGGCGGCCTCCAGCTCGGTCTCCCGGTCGGCGATCATCCACTGCACGCCCTGCATGTCGGCGATGGTGCGGTCGAACTGACGGCGTTCCTTGACGTAGCGCTCAGCCGCCGTCATGGCCGCCCGGGCGATGCCGAAGGCGAGCGAGGCAACGCCGATGCGACCGCCGGCCAATTCGCCGACCGCCGTGCGGAAGCCGTCGTTGAGCCGGCCCATCAGGGCGGAAGCCGGCACCCGGCAGGCCTCGAAGCGGATCTCATTGGTGGCCGAGCCGGTCTGCCCCATCTTGGTCTCGGCCTTGCCGACGACCAGCCCGGGCGTGCCGGCCTCGACCAGGAAGCAGGAGATGCCCTTGCCCTTCGGGGCCTCAGGATCGGTCACCGCCCAGACGATGTAGAGCCCGGCATATTCGCCGGAGGTGATGTAGAGCTTGGCCCCGTCGAGCACCCATTCGTTGCCGTCCATGCGGGCGCGCGCGACCATGCCGGCCGGGTCGGAGCCGGCGCCGGCCTCGGTCAGGCAGAAGGCCGCGGCCGGATAGGTGCCGTCGCAAATCCGCGGGAGATGGGTCGCCCGCTGCTCCTCGGAGCCGACCGCCTGGATCACCTCGGCGGCCATGTTGGTGACCGAGGTGGTCACCGCCGTCGCCGCGCAGCCGGCGGCCAGTTCCTGGATGGCGAGCGCGAAGGCGATCGTGCCGGCTTCCGAGCCGCCGTATTCGGCGCGGACATTGAGGCCCATGAAGCCCTGGGCGGCCAGTTCGCGCAGATTGCCGAGAAACTCGGCGCGGCCCTCGCCGCGATCGAGGCCGGCGGCGAGCGGCTCCAGCCGGTCGGCGGCGATGCGCCGGGCGGTCTCGGCGATCAGGCTCTGCTCTTCGGTCGGGGCGAAATCCATGGCTCGGCGGCTCCGCTCAGAATTCGTAGCCCATCAGGGCGATCTCGCGCGCGCAATGGCGGCCGATCAGGCTGCGGGTGGCGTCGTCATAGTGGCGGCGATAGTCCCCGTCCGGGCGCAACCCACCCTTGGAACGCGGCAGGTCGACGGGCGCATCGATGCCGACGCGGGCGAGAATGTCGGCGAGATCGGCTTCGAGCGTCTCGTAGCGGCCGATCTTGTCGACCGCGACCGTGCCGTCGATCGAATAGATCGGGAAGCCGCGCACGCGCCGTCCCTCCACCGCCGTGAAGGTCTTGAAGTCGGGGCGGGCCGCCTCCGACTGGTGCCGGGTCGCCCAGTACCAGGAGGACACCTGCCGGTCCCACGGATTGCGTTCGAAGGCGAACTTGAAATAGCCCGACCAGACGTCGTGGCCGACATATTGCCGGACGAGCCGGGCCGGGATGTGGTTGTAGTAGTCGAACCGCCGGTCCGGCCGGCCGGCCCAGCGCCCGACCATGCCGGGCAGCCGCGCGCCCCAGCGCTTCCAGCCGAGCGGACCCGGCGCGCGCAGATAGTTGGCGGGCCGGTGCGGCGCGCGCTTCGGCTCGTCCTCCGCGCTGACCGGCGTGGCGATGTCGTCGGGACCGAGAAACCGGGACAGGAACAACTCGATCGAGGTGCCGGCCGCCTTGCCGGTCTTGAGGAAGATGAACCGGTGTCGATGGGAAATGATCATGGTGCCTGGCCGCCGCGCGTTTCCCGAATGTCTAACCGATCGGGCTGCAGCACGATAGGGATTCGGGCTCGGCCGACCCATCAGCGGAGGTGATGGGACGACTGCAAAACATGAACTGGACAGCGGGTGTCGGGCGGCGCACTGATCCGGGCTTCGCCGGAACCTGTCCCCGTCGGGTGGAAGCGTCCGTTCGGGGGGCAGGTTCCCGTTTCAAGAGCCAGAGCCGGTTTCCGGGCGGCGGGTCGCGCCGAGCCGGTCCGGCTGTCGCCATCCGGGACGAAACCATTGTCCGTGACCTCCGCCGCCGCTCCGATGCCGCGCGCCGCTGCCGAGCGCCGCCCCTTCGGCCGGGTCGAACTCGCCCTCTATGCGGTAACGGTCTTCGCCTGGTCGACGAGTTGGATCGCGCTGCGCAACCAGCTCGGCGTGGTGGCGCCGGAAGTCTCCTTGGTCTGGCGCTTCCTGCTCGCGGCGATCCTGATGTTCGGTTGGGTCGCCGCCCGCGGCCTGCCGCTCGCCTTCCCGGTCCGCACGCACGGCCGCTTCGCCCTGATGGGCCTCTTGATGTTCTCGACCAATTTCGCGCTCTTCTACCATGGCGGCCAGCACCTCGCCTCCGGTCTGCTGTCGGTGGTGTTCTCGCTGACCTCCGTCTTCAATCTGCTGCTCGGCTTCGCGATCGACGGCACCCGGCCCGGTCCGCGTGCGCTGGCCGGCGCGCTGCTCGGCTTCGCGGGCGTGGCGCTCTTGTTCTGGCCGGAAATCCACGGCCAGACCTTCGATCCGGAAGCGGCTCTCGGGCTCGGTCTTTGCGCCGCCGGAACGCTCTGCTTCTGCCTGGGCAATCAGGTCTCCGGCCGGGTCCAGGCGGCCGGCGTGCCGGTCCTCTCGGCCAATGCCTGGGGGATGGCCTACGGCACCGGGTTTCTGACCGTCGCGGCGGTCGCGCGCGGCGCCACCTTCACGGTCGAGCCGAATGCGACCTATTTGGTCTCGCTGGTCTGGCTGTCGGTGGTCTCCTCGGTCGTCGCCTTCTGGGCCTATCTGAACCTGCTCGGCCGCATCGGCGCCGGACGCGCCGGCTATGCCACGGTGCTGTTTCCGGTCTTCGCCCTGATCATCTCGACGCTGTTCGAGGGCTATCGCTGGAGCCTGCCGGCGCTGGCCGGGCTGGCACTGGTCGCCTGCGGCAACGTCCTGGTGCTGCGCCGCCGCTAAGCGGAGACTGCGGACGGGGCCAGACTGCCGTGTCTGTCGGACCAGACTTCTCGCGTCCTCAGAACAGATTGCCCTGCTCGCCCGACCGGACCTCACGCCGGCGCGGCCGGGCCGCGACCGGTTTCGCCGGTGCGGGCGGCTCGACGGCAGAGCCCACGGGTCCCGCGGGTCCGCCGGCATCGGCGCCATCGACGGTCGCCCGGACCCGGCCGTCGGCGAATTCCAACGCAACGCCGTCGCCCGGCGCCAGCGCGGCCGCGGAGCGCACCGGACGGCCATCGGGTCCGGCGACCAGAACGAAGCCGCGCGCCAGCACCGCCTTGTAGGAGAGCGTCGCCAGCAGGCGTCCGGCCGCGTCGAGCCGGTCGCGGCGACGCTCGACTTGGCGCAGAAAAGCCGCGTCGAGCCGGCGGCCGAGCCCATCGGAACGTTCCGCGCCGCGTTCGAGACGCGCGAACAGGGGTTCTGCCCGGAGCCGGCCGGAGAGCCGCGCCAGCGCTGCGGTGCGACGCTCGCCGAGCACCGCGACCGCACGCAGGCCGCGTTCGCCGAGCCGATCGAGCCGTTCCCGGCCGAGCCGCAGGGCGCGCGCCAGGAGATCGGGCGACAGGCGCGCCGAGGCGCGGGCGAAGCGGGTGGCGTGGATGCGGGTCGCCTCGCCCAGGGCCTGCGAGAGACGGCCGGCAGCGAGGTCGAGCCGCTGGCGCCGGGTCGCCAGGAAGGATTCGGGTGAGCCGAGCGCGCGGGCGGCCGACCGCAGCGCATTGCGGCGGGCCTCCATCGAGCGGACCGTGGTCTGCCAGAGCCGACCGTCGAGTGAGGCGACCTTGCCGATCAGGTCCGAGCGTACCGGCACAACCATCTCGGCCGCCCCGGTCGGGGTCGGCGCGCGCAGGTCGGCGGCATGGTCGATCAGGGTCCAGTCGGTCTCGTGGCCGACCGCGGAGACCAGAGGGATGCGGCTCGCCGCGGCCGCGCGCACCACGATCTCCTCGTTGAAGCCCCACAGATCCTCCAGGCTGCCGCCCCCGCGCGCCACGATCAGCACGTCGGGGCGCGGAATGCGGCCGTCCGGGGCGAGCGCGTTGAAGCCCTCGATCGCCGCCGCCACCTCGCGCGCCGAAGTCTCGCCCTGCACGCGCACCGGCCAGACCAGGACGCGGGTCGGGAAGCGGTCGGCGAGACGGTGCAGGATGTCGCGGATCACCGCGCCGGTCGGCGAGGTGACGACGCCGATGACGCGCGGCAGGAACGGCAGCTTCTTCTTGCGGCCGGCATCGAACAGGCCCTCGGCGCCGAGCTTGCGGCGCCGTTCCTCCAGGAGCGCCATCAGGGCGCCGGCGCCGGCCGGCTCCAGGCTGTCGATCACGATCTGGTATTTCGAGCCGCCCGGGAAGGTCGTCACCCGCCCGGTCGCGATCACTTCCAACCCCTCTTCGGGCTTGAAGCGCAACCGCGCCATCGCCTGGCGCCAGATCACCGCCTCGATCTTGGCGCCCTCGTCCTTCAGCGCGAAATAGGCATGGCCGGAGGAATGCGGTCCCCGATAGCCGGAGATCTCGCCGCGCACGCGCACCTGGCCGAAGCCGTCCTCGATCGTCCGGCGAATCGAGTAGCTGAGCTCGGAGACGGTGAATTCGGGGGTGTTCGGCAGCGGTTCGGCCAAGGGCGGGCTCCTCCCGGGCGAGGGTTGCCGGCTCGCCGGCCGTCCGTCAACCCGGAACCGCGGTGAACAGGTCCGGCACCGCGCGCAGGCATGCGAGAACCGCCCGAACCGGTCCCGAGCGCATCAGGTCGCTATGCGCCACGAACCAGACCTCGCGCTCGATGATCAGCCGATCCGGCGGGACGGCGATCAGCCCCGCATCGGCCCGCCCCAGAAAGTCGGGAAGGACCGCGATGCCGCCACCCGCGCGCGCGGCGGCCTGCTGGATCTCCAGGCTGCTGGCCATGAATGCCATCGGGCGCCCGGCCGCAAAGGCTTCCAGCGCGGCCTGCTGGGGCGGCAGCGTGGGCGCGCCGTCGTAGCCGATGAAGCGCCATTCGGCCGGCAGGCAGGAGGCGAGGTAGCCTGGGCTCGCATAGAGGCGGAAGCCGATCCGGCCGAGCCGGGTGATGGTCAGATCGCCGCTTTCAGGCCGCGTGAGCCGGATGGCCACGTCGGCCTCGCCGCGGTCGAGCGATGCGGTCCGCGCCTCGCCCACCATGCGTATCGTCAGGCCCGGATGGCGCGCCTGCAGGCCGACGAGCGGGGCCGCCAGGATCGCCGCCGCCACGGCAGGCGGTGCGCTCACCGTCACGGTGCCCTGCAGGTCGGTGCGCGTGGCCTCCGCCAGGCGCCGCGCCGCCTGCGCCTCCGCCTCCATGCGCGCGGCAATGGCGGCCAGGCGCAATCCCTCCTCGGTCAGCGTCCAGCGGCGGCCGCGCCGGTCGACCAGCGGCACGGCCAGGGTGCGCTCCAGCGACAGGATCCGGCGAGCCACCGTCGCATGTTCGATGCCCAGGCGCCGCGCCGCGGCCGAGAGCGAGCCGGCTTCGGCGAGGGCGGCAAAATGGCGAAGGTCGTCCCAATCCATCGGTGAATTTTCTCACGGATCACGGGAAGCCATAGGGGATTTCCTCTCGGGTCGCCAGCTGCGAGACGTGCCCTGAGGAGGACCCGACCATGGACCGGAAAGTGGAATTGATATCCGTCGGCGGCATCGAGAACCTGCGTATGGCAGAGTTCGAGCCGCCCGCCCCCGCTGCCGGCGAGATCCTGATCCGCCAGGACGCGATCGGCGTGAATTTTATCGACATCTATCAACGCACCGGGCTCTATCCCCTGCCCCTGCCGGCCGTGCTCGGCGTCGAAGCCACCGGCATCGTCGAAGCCCTGGGCGAGGCGGTGCAGGGTCTCAGGGTCGGTGACCGCATCGCCTATGCGGGCCTCCCGGGGGGCTATGCGACGCGGCGGGTGCTGCCGGGCTGGCGCGCCGTACCGCTGCCCGGCGACATCGACACGAAAGCGGCGGCGGGCGGGTTCCTGCGCGCCCTGACGGCTCACATGCTCCTCACCCGCGTGTTTTCCGCCGGCCCGGGCAAGACCCTGCTGGTCCATGCGGCGGCAGGCGGCCTCGGCAGCATCCTGACGCGCTGGGCCAGGCGCAGCGGCTGCGTCGTGATCGGCACGGCCGGGTCGCCCGACAAGGCCGAAATCGCGCGGGCGAACGGCGCCGATCATGTCATCGTCGGCCGCGACGCGGATGTCGTCGGCGAGACGCGGCGGCTGACCGGCGGGACGGGCGTCGATTTCGCGATCGACGGCATCGGCGGCACCATGCTGGCCCGCACCTTGGACTGCGTGCGCAAGTTCGGCACGGTCGCGTCGGTCGGCCAGGCTGCCGGCCCCATTCCGCCGATCAGAGCGGAGGATCTGGGGCCGATCCGATCCATCGCGCTGGCGCGGCCGAGCGTCATGGCCTACGCGGCCGAGCCGGAGACCTACCGCGCCGCCACCCGGGACGTCATCGGCGCCATCCGGGACGGGGTGATCGACGGCCGCATCGGGCGGGAATACCGGCTCGAGGACGCGCCGCGTGCCCAACACGACCTGGAGACCGGCGTCACGGCGGGCTGTTCCCTCCTGATCCCGTGATCGCCGGGCCGGCTCCGGCAACCGGGCGAGGTCCGGTTGCGGACCGTCTGTGACCGCCATGCTTGCGATCCGCCCGGACCGGGCAGGCCGGCCCGGAATGGCGCCAGTGGCCTGCCGGGCCGAACCCGGCTAAGACAAGCCGCGTTGCAAGTTTGAAGTCGAATCAGTCGCGTCATGCCGCCTCGCCAGGACTACCGCCTCCAACGCCTGTTCATCCGCCTGCCGCTCCGGGCCGGCGGACGGATCGATCTCACGCGCGAACAGGCGAACTATCTCCTGAACGTGCTGCGGCTCGATGTCGGTGCCGAACTGCTGGTCTTCAACGGCCAGGACGGCGAATGGCGCGCACGGATCGTCGAGACGGGCCGGCGGCAGGGCGTGCTCGAATTCGTCGAACAGACGCGGCCGCAGACCAGTTCCGCCGACCTGCACTATCTGTTCGCCCCGCTCAAGATGGCGCGGCTCGACTACATGGTGCAGAAGGCGGTCGAGATGGGCTGCGGCATGCTGCGTCCGGTCATCACCCGCCACACCCAGGTCTCCCGCATCAATCTGGAGCGGATGGAGGCCAACGTCATCGAGGCGGCCGAGCAGTGCGGCATCCTGGCGATCCCGCGCATCGCCGAACCGGTCGAGTTCAAGGCGCTGGTCGACACCTGGCCGGGAGCCGAGGCCGGCCGGCGCATCCTGTTCTGCGACGAGGGCGAGGAGAATTCCGCGCCCGCGCCGGTCCTGGCGCGGCTGGCGCGTGGCCCCGTCGCGGTGCTGGTCGGCCCGGAGGGCGGTTTCTCGGAGGAGGAGCGGCTGGTGCTGCGCTCGAAGAGCTTCGTCACGCCGATTCCGCTCGGGCCGCGCATCCTGCGCGCCGACACCGCCGCGGTCGCCGCGATGGCGCTGGTCCAGGCCGCGATCGGCGACTGGGCGGAATAGACCGGCCGGGCCGGCGGCCGGGCATCCGGGACGACGAACCGTCAGGCCGGCGGGCCGGGGGGCCGGTCGGCGTTATCAGGTGGTGCTGGGGACCCGTTCGTGCCGCGGTCGATGCTGGTGCGCAAGGCGTCCAGGCGGCGCTCGAAATCGGCCGATCGTGCCGGATAGTCAGGATGCCAGCCCTCGGGATAGACGGTGCGCAGGTCGGCCCGAAGCGCCTCGACGGCGGCATGATCGGCCGGGCTGTTCGCCTTGGCACCGAGTTCCTTCAGGACGCGGACCATGCTGGCGAGGCTGCGTTCGCGATGTTCGCGCCACAGGACGGCCCCCAGACGGGTATCGAGGCGGGCCGGATTGGCCTCCGGCATCAGCCGCTCGATGCGCGGCTCGGACAGGACGGCCGCATCGATCGCCATGGCGACGATGAACATGTCGACCATGACCAGATAGACGGCGGCGAACAGCACCGTGACGAGCCGCCAGGTCGGGCGCCGGGCGGCCAGGAAGGTCTTGCGCTTGTCGTTGCGGGCCTGCGCTTCGCGATCGGCCTCCTCGATCAGGTCGGTGACGTTCAGGATTTCCAGCTGTTGCGCATGGACGGCCAGCAGCGTGCGGCCGGCGAGGATCACCGCGACCAGGCCGATGAACAGCGGCCCGTTGCCGCCTGGATGGCGCGGATCGACCGCCATCGACATGGCGACGGCGAACAGGACCGAGAGGCCCGCCGCCCAAAGCATGTAGCGATTGCGGCCGGCCCACCAGACCGGCAGGACGAAGGCGAGCGGCGAGAAGGACGGAACCAGCCGGCCCGCCCGCTGGGCGCGGCGGTAATAGCGCACCAGAGGATGATCCAGGCTGCCCAAATAGGCTTCGAGATCGAAGGGTTCGAGCAGCGGGAAACCGGTCTCGTCGCGGCGTGGCGTCGGCGGCGGCCCGGTCAGCGCCTCGATGGCCGCGACCAGCGGGCCGACCTCGGAGGCCCCGCCGACGATCCGGGCCAGACGGCGCACATCGCGATCCCAGCCGAACGCTTCCGCGGCCAGCCGCAGCACGGTCCGGGTCCGTTCGGGCAGGACCGGCGCCGCACCGCTGCCGTTGCGGCCGCGGCCGAGATGACGGTCGAAGCCGCGCGCCAGCTGGGTCTCGAAGGCGAGGCGCTGGGTGATGTCGAGATCTTCCGCCGCCCCGATCAGTGCCTCCCAGGCCGGCGCATGCCCGCCGCCCTGCCCGAACCACGGATCGTTCAGCAGCCGGTCGGCTTCGGCGGTCAGCGCCGCAAACCGGTCCGCCCTCGTATCGGGCTCCGGATCGAACTCGGGTTCGGCGTCGGCATCCGGGCCGGGATCGGCCGGCTCCGGAACGGCGCGCGCCGGCTCGGGCGGAGCCGT
Source organism: Prosthecodimorpha staleyi (assembly GCF_018729455.1). Taxonomy (NCBI): domain Bacteria; kingdom Pseudomonadati; phylum Pseudomonadota; class Alphaproteobacteria; order Hyphomicrobiales; family Ancalomicrobiaceae; genus Prosthecodimorpha; species Prosthecodimorpha staleyi. The sequence continues at coordinate 435,527 of NZ_JAHHZF010000003.1, forward strand.
CGGGGCTCCCGCTTCGGCCATGCGCAGGACGATGGTCTCGATCCGATCCTCCAGCCGGGAGGTCTCCGGCGGGGCGCGATCGTCCTCGTCGCCGAGCCGGGAGACCACCGTGCCCTCGGCCTCGGGCGCGGGGCGGCGGCCCGACCCGGCGGGATCGTCGTCGGCCCGATCCGCCAGAGGCGGTCCCTCGAGCCAATCCGCCAAAGGCGGCCCTACGAGCCCGTCCGCCAGAGGCGGCCCCTCGATCCTGCCATGGATTTGCGGGTCCGGTCCCGTCGGCAGGGCATCGGCGGCCGGCGGCTGCGGGACCGGCCCGGGCGCGTCTGCGGCAGATTCCATCGCCGCGATCGCATCGCCGTCGTCGTCATCTTCGTCAACATCGTCCGGGTCGGGACGGCCCCAGCCGTTGCGCGCCCATTGCAGGGCCACGTCGCGCGCCTCGACCAGACGCTGGAAGGCGGCAGGATCGTCGTCCGGGCGCGTGACCTTGAGCCGTGCCGCATAGGCGCGCTTCACGGCACGTTCGTCCGCATCCACCGGAAGACCGAGCAGGTCGTGCGCCCACATGGATCAGTCGATGTCCCGGAACACGTCGGTCTCGAAGCGATCGAGCAGCTTGGCGAAGGCCTCCCGGTCGCGGTCCGGATGGGCGTTGGTCGGGTCCTGGATCGCCATCATGAATTCCCGGAGCGCGCCGGAGACCAGTTCGCGCCGCTCGCCCAGCGATTCGGCATAGATGCGCTCGGCCCGCTCGATCAGGAGCCGGTTCGGCGCCTGGTCGCGCGGCGGCCGCTTCAGGGCGGCCAGTTCGGCGAAGCGCTTGTCGATCTCGGCGTCGCTGAGCCCGGTCCGGTTCTGGAACACCCGGCGCCAGACCTTGCCGGTCGACTGCACGGTCGCCTCCAGCTCCAGCGCGCCGTTCAGGTCGTAGGTGAAGCGGACCTCGACGGTTTCGTGCCCGGCCTTGGCTCGCGTCACCTCGACCTCGAGCGCGCCGAGATTGACGTTGTTCTCCGGCTTCAGATTCTCGCCCTGATAGACCTCCAACCGGATCTGCGTCTGGTTGTCCTGGACGGTGGTAAAGGGATGCGACCGGCTGATCGGCACGACCGAATTGCGTTCGATGATCGGCACCGTGACCGGCTCACCGCCGGATCCGCGCTGAGACGACAGGGCGGCGATGCCGAGCGTGTAGGGGCAGACATCGGTCATCACCACGTCGTCGAGGGCGGCGTGGCGGGCCTTCAGGCCGGCCTGAACGGCCGCGCCGAGCGCGACCAGATGATCGGGATTGAGATGGGTCAGCGGCAGGCGGGCGAACAGGCGGCCGACCAGGGACCGCACCGCCGGCATGCGCGTGGCGCCGCCGACCATGACCACCTGGGCGATCTCGCGCGGATCGAGCCGGGCATCCGAGATGGCCCGTTCGAGCGGCGTGCGCAGGCGGCGCAGCAGCGGGCGCACCACATCCTCATATTCGGACCGCTCGATGCGCCCCTCGACCACCTGGCCGGGCAGTTCGAACGTGTAGGCGACGGTGGTCTTGGCGCTGAGCTCGATCTTCAGGCTCTCGGCGAAGCGGGTGAAGCGCGAGAGATCCCCGGCCGCCAGCTTCGTCCGGTCGAGCCCGTGCCGCTCGGCCAGATGCGCCATCAGGAGATCGCGGAAATCGTCGCCGCCGAGATAGTTGTCGCCGGCGGTGGCGCGCACTTCCATGACCTGGTCGTACTTGTCGAGGATCGAGACGTCGAAGGTGCCGCCGCCGAGATCGAAGACCAGGAACTGGGCCTCCTCGACCTCGCCGAGCCCATAGGCGAGCGCGGCGGCGGTCGGTTCGTTGACCAGCCGCTCGACATGCAGTCCGGCGAGGCGGGCCGCCGTCATGGTCGCCTTGCGCTGCAGGTCGTTGAAATAGGCCGGCACCGAAATCACCGCCTCGGTGATCGCCTCGCCGAGATGGGCTTCCGCATCCCGTTTCAGCGCGCCGAGCACCAGGGCGGACAGTTCCTCGGCCCGGAACGGCCGGCCGTCGAGCCGGGTCAGCTTGTCGGTGCCCATCCAGCGCTTGAAGGCAGCGACGGTGGATTGCGGCCGGGTGATCAGGCGTTCGGAGGCCGGCCGGCCGACCAGCACCTCGCCGTCGACCACGCTGACCACGGAGGGCGTCAGCAGATCGCCATGGGCGTTCGGTATCAGTTCGGGTCCCGTCGCGGTCCAGACCGCGACCAGGGAATTGGTGGTCCCGAGATCGATGCCGACGATGGCCATGCGTGATCCGTCCATTCCGTCCCGGCCGCTCGAACCTCCCGATGCCGGCCGGCGGCAGGAGCATTCTATCTCTTCACGACCGAAACCGCTCGCCTTCGACGGGTCGGGCCGATCCGTCGGCAGGCGGGCGGCCCCAGGCGACCGTTCGCCCGCCACTCTAAGGGGCTCCTCCGCGAAGCTCCAGCGCCGAGGCTGCCAAGCCGATTGGAAGAGCATGGCCGCAGCCGCCCGGCCCTGCCGCAGCCGGCCCGATACTGCAGCGCTGCGAAACGGGCCGTTGAGGAAAACGCGTTTGTCGGCTCCCGGCCCTGTCGCTATGGTGCCGCCCCCGACCGTCCGGCGTCCGCCGGATTCCAGCATCAGGACCGCCGGCCTTGAACCGGCCGTCGTCCAGGAGCCGACCCATGGCGCGTGACACCGTCGACGCTGTCCCGATCGAGAACCGCGACCAGCTCTATGCCTGGTTCGAGAAGGGCTCGAAGCCGAAGGACCGCTGGCGGATCGGCACCGAGCACGAGAAATTCGGCTTTCATACGGACGACCTGTCGCCCGTCGCCTATGAGGGGCCGCGCGGCGTGCGCAAGCTGCTCGAGGGCATGGAGGGGCTGCTCGGCTGGGAACCGATCATGGATCGCGACGCGATCATCGGTCTCGCCGACCCGGTCGGCGGCGGCGCCATCAGCCTGGAGCCCGGCGGCCAGTTCGAATTGTCCGGCGCGCCTCTGGAGACGCTGCACCATACCTGCCGGGAGACCTTCTCGCATCTCGCCCAGGTGCGCGAGATCGGCGATCCGCTCGGCATCGGCTTCCTCGGCGTCGGCGCCAGCCCGAAATGGTCGCGTGCCGAAACCCCGGTCATGCCCAAGTCGCGCTACGGCATCATGAGCGCCTACATGCCGAAGGTCGGCGGCAAGGGGCTCGACATGATGTTCCGCACCTCGACCGTGCAGGTCAATCTCGACTACGGTTCCGAAGCCGACATGCGCAACAAGATGCGCGTTTCGCTGGCCCTGCAGCCGGTGGCGACGGCGCTGTTCGCCTCCTCGCCGTTCCTCGACGGCAAGCCGAACGGCTTCCTCTCCTACCGCTCGGAGGTCTGGCGCGATACCGACGCGGCGCGGACCGGCATGCTGCCGATCGCCTTCGAGGACGGCTTCGGCTTCGAAGCCTATGCGGAATGGGCGCTCGACGTGCCGATGTATTTGATCAAGCGGGAAGACACCTACCACGACGCGACCGACGTGACCTTCCGGCAGTTCCTGGAAGGCGCGCTGCGCAACCGTCTGCCGGGCGTGGTCCCGGAGATCGGCGACTGGGTCAACCATCTCGGTTCGCTGTTCCCGGAGGTTCGGCTGAAGCGCTATATCGAGCAGCGCGGCGCCGATGCCGGCCCCTGGCGGCGGCTCCTGGCGCTGCCGGCCTTCTGGGTCGGCCTCCTCTACGACGAGGGCGTACTCGACGAGGCGCTGGCCCTGGTCGCCGACTGGAGCGCCGAGGAACGGCAATATCTGCGCGACGCCGCGCCTCGCCTGGCGCTGAAGACGCCGTTCCGCAGCGGCACGCTGCTCGACGTGGCGCGCGAGGCCGTCGCCCTGTCGCGCAAGGGCCTCGCGCGCCGCAACCGCCTCGGCCCCTGCGCGCCGGTCGACATCTCCGAGAACGAGACCGTCTATCTCGCCCCCCTGGAGGAGATCGTCGCCACCGGCGAAACCCTCGCCGAGCGCATGCTGCGCCAGTACGAGAAGGATTGGAACGGCGACGTGAACCAGGTCTTCGCCGAGTACGCCTATTGAGGCGAAAGCACAGCCTTGAATTGCTGCCCGTCTCCATGCAATCTTATATCGTGATTTCCCAAAAGGAAGATCGAGGGTGGCATGGAGCCCGACACCGCGCGATTGAAGCGCGCCATCATCGTGCCCAAAACGGCGATGCTGGCATTGGAAGGTGATGGCAGCTTCGGAACGGGCGGGGCGCGCTTCAAAGCCGCGCAAGCGATCGAGCCGGCCACCCAGTTGGCGGCATCGGCGCTCCGCATGAAAAGCGCACTCGGTCGTCTGGCCCTCGACGCGGACGGCGATCAGTTCGCTTTCGCCCGGCTGACGCAAGGCACAGCTGACGGGGTTGTGAAATCTCTGAACAATATCAACGCGATGATGGTGATATCGCGCGACATGGAAAAGCTGAAGGATGCAGCCTCCGCCATCGACTCGGACTTTGTCGTGGTCGACGACTTCGATCTGGCCATGCCATCGGCCGGGCTGCGCTACACCGAGTTCCAGAAGCGCCATTTCAGGACGACCGACGCGAAAGCCGACCGGGAGATGCGGGAAGCGAGCGGAACGCTGCAGGCCCACAGGAGCGGAATCCGGGGCGACAATGTTGCCGTCGGCATTCTGGATACGGGTGTCGACGCGGACCATGTCGAATTCCGCGGACGACGCGTCCTGTTCCGGCACATCGGCTACTATCCCGGGGCCGGAGAGGCGCCGCGCATCGTCCGGGGATTCGATACCGACGGGCACGGCACCCATGTCGCCGGCATTCTGACGGGACGCAAGGTGGGGGTCGCACCGGGCGCTCTTCTGCATTGCGCCAGCGTCATCGAAAGCGAAACCATGCGCACCAGCATGGTCCGGACGGTCTATGGTCTCAACTGGATGCTCGGCCATCTCAAGCTGGACCCTGCGGTCCCGGCGGTTCTCAATCTTTCCCTGGGCTTTCCGGCTGTCGACAACGTTGACGAGAAAGGCCACAAGACGCGCCTCGCAACGATCCGGTACATGATCAAGAACCTGATCGCCAACGATATTCTGGTCGTATCCGCGATCGGCAACGAAGGTCCCGGGACCTGCGGATTCCCGGCCGCATTTGACGAGGTGCTCGCCGTTGGGGCTGTCGACGCCTTCGGAAGGACGGCCGATTTCTCGGGGTCGTGCACGACCGGCGGGACCAAGAAGCCGGACATCATGGGCTTCGGAGTGAATGTCCTATCCGCCGTGGAGCGCGACGTGGACGGCCGTTCGCTCTATACGCGGATGTCCGGAACCAGCATGGCAGCCCCGTATGTGGCCGGAATCGCGACCCTCTATCGGTCCGCCTATCCGAACGAACCGGTATCTGCCATCATTGACATGATAAGGTCGACCGCCATCTACCTCGGCAAGTCGACACAAGGAGCGGAAGCGGGACTGGCCGCTTTCCAAACGAATCCGTAACGGACCGATGGTGGCTCATGGCCGCAATGGCAAAAGCGGGGACGGTGCGCCCCTTGCCGGGAAGTCCGGCCCAACGGGATGGCGAGTTGTATCTCGTCCTGCCAAAGCTGGCCGACCAGGAGCCGGGGCTTGGGACGCGCGAATGGCTGGCGCGGCAGCGGGCTGCGCTGCAGGCCGTCCGGCACGATATCGAGTCGGTGCTTGAAGCCAAGAAGCTCGTCGGCCAGGTGCGGTTCGAGGATGCGCTCGACATCGGTGCGCTCGTGATTCGTTCGAATTCCGAGGTGGCCGACCAGATTCGTGAGCTCGAGAGCGTCGATCAGGTGGTGGCCGACGGCCTCCTGTGATTCGCCTTTCGCTGGATTTGACGAGACCCGCGGCCGGGCCGATGATCACGCCCGGCGTCAGGGGGGCGAATCCATGTTCGATTTCACGAAGATCCTGCTCGAAGCCCAGGGCGGCGAGGCGATGCGCAACCTGGCGCGGCAGTTCGGCATCTCGCCGGACCAGTCGCGGGCGGCCGTGGACGCCATGATGCCGGCCTTCGCCGCGGCCATGCAGCGCCAGATGACCGATCCGAAGGCGCTTCAGGCGCTGTTCGGCCTGATGACCGGGCAGGCCGCCCAGCCGCGCAACCCCTATCTCGACGCCATGCAGGCCTTCACGCCGGAAGCCATGAAGGCCGGCAACGATGCGCTCATGGCCATGTTCGGGTCCAACGAGGTGACCAAGGCGGTCGCCGACCGGATCGCGGCGATGAGCGGGGTCGGCCAGCAGGTGCTGCAATCGATGATGCCGGCCGTCGCCGCCATGCTGATGGGCGGTCTCGGCACCTCGCTGCCGCAGGATCCGGTCGCCCGGATGGTCGCCGCCTTTTTCGATCCCGCGCGCGCCCAGGACAGCTATGCCGGCTTCGGCGACATGATGCAGAAGTGGATGCGCGACGGCGCCGCCAATGGCACCGAGGCCTTCGCGAGCCTGGTCCAGCAGTTTGCCAAGGCCGTGCCGCGCCCGACCGGCGAGACCGAGACCATGGAGGACTTCCTCAAGCGCGCGCCCAACCCGGCCGGACCGCAGACGCTGATGGAGGAGGCCTTCGGCGCCTTCGTGCGCGGCTTCAACCGCGGTCGCCCGGAAAAGAAGCCGGAGCCGGAGGCCGCGCCCGACGAACTCGGCGCCTTCATCGGCCAGATGTTCCAGGCCGGCCAGGAGGCGCAGGCGAGCCAGATCCAGGCCTTCGAGCAGATCTTCGACCAGTTCTGGAGCCAGAAGCGCTGATCCCTGTTCGCCGGCGCAATGGCACGGCGCCTTGAGGCCGCGTCCCCGTCACCGGCGGACGACCCGGAGGCCGTCTCCGCGGCAGCCGTGATCGCCGCGACCCCGCGATCGCCCGGCGCGATACGCCCACGGCCTACTGTCCACGGCCCACTGCTCACTGCTCACTCTGCCCATTGCCTACCTGCCCACCTGCCGATTCCCCCTGAAAGGTCCGATGCTCAAGCTCGTCCTGGTCCCGGCCACGCTGCTCGTCGTCTCGTGGGTCGGAATGCGATTCGGACCGCGCGCGTCGGGATGGCTCGCCGGCCTTCCGGTCATGGCCGGCCCGATCCTGTTCCTGCTCGCCCTCGAGCGCGGACCCGCCTTCGGCGCGGCCTCGGCGACGGCCTCACTGCCGGCTCTGGCCGGTACGGTCGCCTTCAACACCGTCTACAGCCGCCTGGCGCTGGCCGGGCGCGGCCCGGTGACGGCATTGGCCGGTGCGGTCGTGATCTGGGTTGTGATCGCCTTTCTGGTCTCCGGCCTGCCCCACCATGTGCCGCTCGGTCTCGCCATCGCGCTCGGCGCCCTGTTTCTGGGGCCGCACGCGATCCCGAAGCCCGACGTGCCGCTTTCGGCGCCGCCGCTGACGGCCGGAGCATTGGCCTTTCGGATGATCGCCGGGGCGGCGCTGACGGTCGCCGTGACCGGTATCGCGGCGCCGCTCGGACCGGCCTGGAGCGGTCCGATGACGCTCTTTCCCGTGGTCAGCGCGATCCTCGGCGTCTCATCCCATCTCTGGCAGGGCGGCGCCGTGGCGGCCGTGCTGCTGCGCGCCCTGATCATCGGCATGGTCTCGCTCGCCGCCTTCCTGGCGACGGCCGCGCTGCTTCTGGAGCCGCTCGGCCTCGCCGGAGGCTTCGCAGCGGCGATCGCCGCCGCCCTGGCCGCCCAGGCCGCAACCTGGCGCTCGGGCGCCGCCAGGCCGGCGGCACGCAACGACGGGCGGTCTGCCTCGTAGCGCGCCGCGGGGCACGGGCGTGGCCTCGAAACGACGGAAGGCCGTCCGTCCCTCGGACAGGCACCAATCCCTCTTGGAAACACGAGAGGCCCGTCCGGGGAGCGGACGGGCCTCGGTCCTTACCGAGAAGCAATAGAGGCCCGTCCGGGGAGCGGACGGGCCCCGGTCCTTCCTGAAAGCAATAGAGGCCCGTCCGGGGAGCGGACGGGCCTCTGGCGCGGGTCGGCGGGATGCGGGGGAACGACCCGCGCTTATGGGGTTTACTCGACCGCTTCACCGGTGAGCCGGGCGGCGCGCTGCGCCTCGCGCTCGATCGCCTGGGCGCGAAGGCCCGCGCGCCGCTCGACCGCGAAGATGCGCAGCCGGGTGCTCGGATCGGTACCGGTCGGCGAGGACAGGGCCGCGGTCACGTCGCCGCGCATCAGGCCGATATCGGCCAGCATCCGGTCGTCGAACTCGAGCAGGTCGCCGACGACCCGACGGTTTCGCCAGGACCGCACCAGGCTTGCGACCACCGACACGGCCCCGCGGACGACAGCCGCGGCGCCACCGCCGAGCCGGTGAAGGGGACGAGTTGCGATTTCTGCCATATGCATGATGCGCTCCTTTCGAGATCGCGAGACGACTCCGGCCCCGGCGGCGAAATCCGCGCGGGGGTCTGGTTTGGGGTTGGCGTTAAGGGTGACGGACACACCATGCGGATCGCGCATTGATTAGTCCAACGAATGTTTCTAATCTCAAACTTCACCGGACTTGATGGATAGGCAGCACCATGGGCGGCATCCTGGATCTCGACCAGTTGAAGACCTTCGTGGCGATCTGCGAGAGCGGCAGCTTCACCAAGGCGGCCGACGTGGTCCACAAGACGCAATCGGCGGTTTCCATGCAGATCCGCCGGCTGGAGGAGCGGATCGGCAAGGCGCTGTTCGCCCGCGACGGACGCCAGTCGCGGCTGACGCCGGACGGGGAACGGCTGCTCGCCTATGCCCGCCGCATGGTCAAGCTCAACGACGAGACGCTCGCCGCCTTCGCCGAGGCGGAGCTGACCGGCCGCGTCCGGCTCGGCACGCCGGACGACTATGCCGACCGCTTCCTGCCGGAAATCCCGGCCCGCTTCGCCCGCTCGCATCCGCGCGCCGAGGTGACCGTCATCTGCGCGCCGACGACCGACCTCGTCACCATGATGCGCGAGGACGAACTGGACGTGGCGATCATCACCCATGTGCGCGCGCTCGGACCGGCCGAGGTGGTCCGGCGCGAGCCGCTGCTCTGGGTCACCTCGCAGCGCCACGCCACCCACGAGGCCGATCCGCTGCCGCTCGCGCTCGGCCGCCCGATCTGCACTTGGCGCCGCGCCGCCCTGGAGGCCCTGGAGACGGTCGGCCGCCGGCACCGGCTGGTGCTGGTCAGCTGGAACGCGACCGCCTATGGCGCGGCCGTGCTGGCCGGCCTCGCCGTCTCGGTGGTGCCGGAATCGGCGCTCCGGCCGGGCATGCGCGTCCTGACCGAGGCCGACGGCTTCCCGCGCCTCGCCCCGATCGAGATCGGGCTCCTGCGCTCCTGGCACCATACCTCGCCGGTCATGGACGCGCTTGCCGGCCACATCGTGCAATCGCTCGATAACCTCTCCCCGGCCGCCATGATGGCGGCGGAATAGCGGGCACCTTCGGCGCCCGGATGCAGTCTGGTGATGGATCACTCAATCCCTCGCCGTTGCTGCCGGGCGGCCCATCCGGTCCGGCCGGCACACCATGGCGCCGCGGCGACCGGCGACGGTTCGGTCGCGCCCGAAGCATCGGGGCGCATCCAGGCGTAGGATCGGGAGCATGAGAGAAGGACCCGATATCGCAACCCTGGCCGCGGCGATCGGCGATCCCGCGCGGGCCGGCATGCTCGACGCGCTGATGTCGGGGCTGGCCCTGTCGGCCGGGGAACTCGCCCGCGAGGCCGGCATCACGCCGCCGACGGCGAGCGCCCATCTCGCCCATCTGCGCGCGCTCGGCATCGTGGTGATGGCCGTGCAGGGGCGGCACCGTTATTTCCGGCTGGCCGGCGCTCCGGTGGCGGAGGCGATCGAAAGCCTGATGGGCACCGCCGCGCGGCTCGGGCAGTTGCGGACCCGGCCCGGACCGCGCGACGCGGCCCTGCGGCAGGCGCGCATCTGCTACGACCATCTGGCCGGCAAGGCCGGCACCGACCTGTTCGATACCCTGGCGGCGGCCGGACATCTGGCCTTCGGGCCGGACGGACTGGCGCTGACGGCGTCCGGCGCCGGCGCCTTCCTGGCGGTGGGCTTGGATGTCGGCACGCTGGAGACGCGGAACCGCCCGGCCTGCCGGGCCTGCGTGGACTGGAGCGAGCGGCGCGACCATCTCGCCGGGGCGCTGGGCGCGGCCGTGCTCCGGATGGTCGTCGCGCGCGACTGGGCGCGCCGCGAGCCGGGCAGCCGGGCCCTCGGCTTCACCCCGAACGGCCAGCGCCTGTGGGCCGGCTTTCTCGACCGGTTGGCGCAGCCGACCGGACAACGCGCCGCCATCCGCGGCACCGGGTCGTGAGGCGGATGGCGGCCGAGCCGAACCAGGATCCGGATCTGAATCGGGATGGGATCGTGATCGGGATCCTGCGCTCCTGGTACCATGCCACGGCGGTCATGGACGCACTTACCGGCCAGATCGGGCACGCGCTCGACAACCTCTCCCCAGCCGCCATGAAGAGGGCGGCGGAGCGGCTTCTTGATCTTTCGATCGCGCAGACCTACTTTTGGTGCAACCGAACGAGGTGGATCATGATCGAAGGCGTTGGATTCCGGTGAGTGGTCCGAGGGCGCGACAGGGACCTTACCGGTCGCGGGCCGCTCGGAAGTTTGATCTCTTTCTGATAATTCTCGGCCTCGCCTCGGCCGCGGCCGGGATTACGGTCTGCTATTACACGGCGGATGCGTCACAGCCGAATTGGTCTTCCATTTCGTCGGTTCTTGCTGCGTTCATCGCCTATATCGCGTTTGCCATCAATGCGCGAATGAACAAACTCAATGCGAGAAAGCAGCATACCATCACGTTCATCTCGCAGACTCGCTTCAACAGTCAAACCTACGGTCTGCACTCGGCGGCTATTCTGGACTTGCGCAGAGCCCTTTCCCGACGGCTCAACTATGACGACCTGAAAGATCGCAAGCCCAAGCCCGAGGGGTCCGATACGTTCTTGGATCACGCCTACTGGCTGCTGAACTATTGGGACTTCGTGGCCGTTGGCTGCTACGAGACGGACCTCGATTTCGAAACCGTTCACTTGAACTTGCGCGGCGCCGTCGTTCGCGTCGTGCTGGAGCTGCGATGCGTCATCGCGGAGGTGCGCCGCACAGAACCGCGGGCCTGGCAGCATCTCGTCTGGCTGTTCCTTTACTTCGCGGATGAAAGCGACATCCGGCTTGCCATGCCCGACCTGGGTCCGAAGCCCGATTTCCTCAGTCCGCAGGAAACCTTCATCTGGGAAACCAACGGCGGGGACTGGCGGCGATCGAGCCCCCGTTGGTTCTGAAAAGGCGCATCCGGACGGTGCAGCCCCACGACTTTTGAGTCAGCGGCAGCGATCACGGAAGTCCGCCGGTCGGATATCTGTCTCTCATCGTGCGGGGCACCGGCCCGATGGCCTCAACCCCGCTCCTTCTCGACCACCGCCAGCGACACGGTCGCGTGGCTGACCAGGCGTTCGCTGCCGGATTCGACGGCGTAGACCTTGGCCTCGGCGAAGCTGACGCGGCTGCCGGCCTTCAGCACCTCGCCGCGACAGATCAGCTTCTCGCCGCGCGCGGCGACCATCAGGCTGAGCTTCAGTTCGATGCTGAGGATGATCTGATTCGGGGCCGTCAGGGTGATGCAGGCGGTGCCGGCCGTGTGGTCGGCCATGGCCGCCTGGACGCCGGCATGGACGTAGCCGTTCTGTTGCAGGTGGCGCTCGGCGAGATCGAGCTCGGTCACGACGCGGCCGGGCTCGATGTCGATCAGGCGGCAGCCGAGATCGCGGATGAAGGCTGCCGAATTGAAGGTCTGCAGCGTCTTCTGGATCCAGTTCGGATCGCGCGTTTCCAGTCCGGCCATGGCCATCCCCCCTCCGACGCCGCCTGGGGTGACGGCATCCGACGGGGTTCCTAGCCGTTTGCCGCCCATCGGACCATGGGCCGTTCGGGCAGATCTGTCCGGCGGCGGCCCGGATGTCAGACCGGCTGCACGGTCACGACCTGGAAGGTGTGCAGGTCGCCGTCCTCGTCGCGGATCGAGACATATTCGCCGACATTGAAGGCATGGGCGCCGAAGCGGTAGCCGGCCTCGTCGTCCTCGTCGCCGGCAATATCGTAGCGGAAGGCCCAGCTGCCGCCCGGGCGGTGCACCAGATGGCCGACATCCTCCTCCTCGCCGCCCCAGAACCGACGCACGCGGCACTTCTCGCGCGCCTTCTTCCAGCCCTCCGCGTCGATGTGGCCGTCGGCATCGAGCGGGGCGACGAATTCGTAGCCGTGCCGCGCGGAGCCGTTGGGATGGTCCTTGGTGCGTGCCAGATTGAGGCGGATCTTCTTCAGGTTCATGGGTATCTCCTCTGTCCCGTCGTCTCCGGGATAGAATACCGGCAGGCGGCGGCATTGATGTCCGTCAACGGATTCGCATACGTCCGGGGCAGAATGCGCGGCAGCGAGGGAACCGGACCATGACGACCGTCGACCAGGATGCGATCAGGGCCTTTCTGAGCGATCCCGCCAGCCATGTCGCCGACGGTCCGGTCGACGTGATCGAGACCCACGCCAACATGATCTTCCTGGCCGGCCCCCTCGCCTACAAGATGAAACGCGCGGTGCGGTTCCCGTTCCTCGACTATTCGACGCTCGCCTTGCGCGAGGCGGCCTGCCGACGCGAGATCGCGGTCAACCGCGGCCCCTCGGCGACGATCTATCGCGGCGTCGTGCCCGTCACCCGGGCCGCCGACGGCCGGCTCGCGCTCGGCGGCGCCGGCGAGCCGGCCGAATGGCTGGTGGTCATGACCCGGTTCGACGAGGCCGCGACGCTCGACCGGCGCCTGCACGCCGGCCCGCTGCCGGCCGCCCTGGTCGAGGACCTGGCCGCGACCGTCGCCGCCCTGGAGGCCGATGCGCCGCGCCGTGCCGCCGAACCCTGGATCGCCGACCTCGCCGCCTATGTCGAGCAGAACGATGCCGCCTTCCGGGCCGCCCCGGATCTCTTCCCCCCCGCCGCCGTGGCGGGTCTGACCGCGGCGGCGCGGCAATGGCATGGCCGGCTCGCCGATCTTCTCGCCGAGCGCGGCCGGCTCGGCCGCATCCGGCTGCTGCATGGCGACCTGCATACCGGCAATGTGGCGCTGATCGACGGCCGGCCGGTGCCGTTCGACGCCATCGAGTTCGACGACGCCATCGCGACCGCCGATCTCCTCTACGACGCCGGCTTCCTGGTGATGGACCTCGACGAGGCCGGCCACCGGGCCGAGGCCAATCTGCTGCTCAACCGGCTCCTGGTCGAGACGGTCCGGCGCGAGGCGGCGGCCGATCCGTCGGCGGACCCGGCCGGATTGGTCGCCTCGCATGCCGAAGGCCTCGCCGCCCTGCCCTTCTTCCTGATGATGCGTGCGGCGATCCGCGCCAAGGTGACCCACGCCAAGGCCGCGCATCTCGATGCCGCCGGCCGGGCGGCCGCCGAGGCCGAGGCGCGCCGCTATTTCGACTATGCCGGCGCCCGGCTCGATCCGACCGAACCGGTCCTGGTCGCGGTCGGCGGCCTGTCGGGCACCGGCAAGTCGACGCTGGCGCGCGCGCTCGCGCCCGGGCTCGGCCGGCGGCCGGGCGCGCTGCATCTCAGATCCGACGTGATCCGCAAGCTGGTCGCGCGCGTCGACGAGACGGCGCCGCTGCCGCCGGAGCGCTACACTCGCGCGGAGAGCGACCATGTCTACGAGGCGGTGCGGTCGGCGGCGAGGGCCGGTCTGGCAGCCGGATCGGCGGTGATCGTCGATGCCGTTGCGGCCCGCCCCGAGGAACGCGCCGCCCTGGCGCAGATCGCGGCCGCGGCCGAGGCGCCCTTCTTCGGGCTCTGGCTGGAGGCCCCGGCGGATGAGCGGCTGGACCGGGTCGAAGGGCGCCGGGGCGACGCTTCCGATGCCGGCGCAGCCGTGGTCCGGATGCAGGCCGACTACGATCCCGGACCGATCGACTGGATCCGGATCGATGCCTCGGGCGGCCCGGACGCGACCGCCGGCATCGCCCGGCAGGCGCTGTCGGCCGCCGGGCTGGCGGTGTCAGAAGCCGTATGAGCGAAGCATGGCGGCGGCGCCGACGCCGAGCAGGACCGCGACCAGGTCCTTGCGGATCACCGCCATCGCCACCGCCGCGACGGCGAGGCCGACGATCGCCACCACGCCGCCGCGCAGGGCGACCGGCAGGATGGTGGCGATGATGATCGCGCCCGGCAGGGCCTCCAGCCCGCGCCGGACCCGGCCGGTCAAAGGAATCCGGCCCATGATCAGGTAGCCGCCGGTGCGCAGCAGCAGGGTGACCAGCGCCATACCGACGATGGCCACCAGGGGCGTCAGGCCGTCCTCCATCAATGCCCCTTTGCCGGGCCGCCGGCCCGGTCTGCGCGGTTGTCGCTCGGGTCCTCGGGGCGGCGACTACGGTCGGCCGGCTCGGGTTGAGGAGCCAAGGCACCGGCGACGGAGCCGGCGAGCGCGCCGGTCAGGATGAACCAGTAGCCCGGCAGCAGCGCCGAGGTCGCCGTGGCGACGAGGCCGGAGACCAGCCAGGGCATGGCCTGCCGGAGGCCTTTCCACATCGGCACCAGCATGACGACGAAGAAGATCGGCATGACCAGATCGAGCGCGATCGTGCGCGGATCGCGCAGGAACGTGCCGAACAGATGCGCCGGCACGGTCGCGGCCGTCCAGACGACCCAGAGCAGCAGGCCGGAGCCGAGGAAGATGCCGCGGTCGTTGCCGCCCTCGGCATGGTAGCGCAGCGCGATCACCCAGTTGGCATCGGTCATCAGGCCGAGCGACGGATAGACCGACCGCGCCGAGGACGACCCGAACCAGGGCCTGAGCGCGGCACCCATCAGCACGAGGCGCAGGTTGATGGCCGCGCAGACGCCGCAGACCGCGACCACCACCGGCAGGGTCAGCGGCTCGTGCCAGATTTCCATGGCAACCATCTGGGCGGCGCCGGCGAAGACCAGCCCGCTCATCAGCATGGCATCGCCGAGCGACAGCCCCTTCTGCATGGCCAGCGCCCCGAAGGCCATCGAGAAGGCGGTAATGCCCGGCAGCAGCGGCAGCGTCAGCCGCATGCCGATCAGGCATCCGGCCCAGGTGATCGGAGGAGGATCGGCGGACATGCGGACGGGAGCCCCGGAGCGACAGCGACAGTCCCGATTATCACGGGAATCGATGGTTGCCGTCGGCAAAGGAACGCCGCCCTCCGCATGGCAGACCGTCGATCGGATCCGGACGGGCTTCAGCGCGGCAGGATCAGCAGGGCGCGGAAATCGTTGACGTTGGTCAGCGTCGGGCCGGTCACCAGCCGGTCGCCGAGGGCTTCGAAATAGCCGTGGCCGTCATTGTCGGCGAGGCTCGCGGCACTGTCGATGCCGAGCGCGCGGGCGCGGGCGAGCGTGTCCGGGGTGACGAAGGCGCCCGCCACCTCCTCGGCCCCGTCGACGCCGTCGGTGTCGCCGGCGACCGCCCAGACCCCCGGCAGCCCGCGCAGCGCGACCGCAAGACCGAGCAGGAACTCGACATTGCGCCCGCCGCGCCCTTGGCCCCGCACCGTGACGGTGGTCTCGCCGCCGGAAATGATGGCGGCCGGCGCCGGCACGGGCTGGCCGTAGGCCGCGGCCTGGCGGGCGATGCCGCAGAGCACGCGGGCGACCTCGCGCGCCTCGCCCTCGATGCAGTCCGACAGGATCAGCGGCGTCACGCCGGCGGCGCGCGCGACCGCCGCCGCCGCCTCCAGCGACCGCTGCGGCGTCGCGATCATGTGCACCTCGTGGCCGTCGAAGAGCGGATCGCCGGGCTTCGGCGTCTCCTCGGCAGCCCGCTCCAGATGCGCGATCACGGCCGGCGGGCCGTCGATGCCGTAGCGGGCGAGGATGGCGCGGGCATCGGCGAAGGTGGTCGGGTCGGGCACGGTCGGACCGGAGGCGATCACGCCGGGCTCGTCGCCGGGCACGTCGGAAATCAGCAGGGTGGCGATGCGCGCCGGTGCCGCCGCGGCGGCCAGGCGCCCGCCCTTCACGGCGGAGAGATGCTTGCGCACCGTGTTCATCTCGCCGATATCGGCGCCCGACCGGAGCAGGGACCGGTTGATCGCCTGCTTGTCCTCCAGCGTCAGTCCGTCGGCGGGTGCGGCCAGCAGGGCCGAGCCGCCGCCGGAGATCAGGGCGACGACCAGATCGTCCGCCGTCAGGCCGCGGACCTTCTCGAGGATGCGTCCGGCGGCGGCCCGGCCGGCGGCGTCCGGCACCGGATGGGCGGCCTCGACGATCTCGATCCGATCGCAGGGCACGCCATGGCCGTAGCGGGTGACGACGAGGCCTTCGAGCGGACCGTCCCAGGCCTGTTCGAAGGCACGCGCCATGGCGGCAGAGCCCTTGCCGGCGCCGATCACGATGGTGCGGCCCTTCGGCCGCGCCGGCAGGAAGCGGGGCACCAGGAGCGCCGGGTCGGCGGCCGCCACGGCGGCGCGGAACATGCGGTCGAGCAGGTCGCGAGGATCGGCGATCACGAGCGGGCTTCCTCCCTGGCGCAGAGGCTTCCGGGTCCTGCCCGGCGCCCGGTCCTGCGGCGCATCCTTCGAATGGTGCCTGTCCCGGAGCGTGTCACCCGAACGCCGTCCCCGGTCAAGCCGCCGGACGATAGTCCGCCCCCACGCCCCGCGCGATGCGACATGGTCGGCGGCGGTAAGGGGGGCCGTCAGACCTTCGCGGTTATCTGTGGCCAGGAGCCGTGTTCCCGAACGGGAACATTTTCTCCAGGCGATGCCGGTGCACCAACCCAAGTTCCCGCTCGGGATCTTCTTACCGTTCGGAATCGCCCGCCGCGTGGGTCAGGAGGCCGTCGCGGTACTGGCTTTCGAGGGATTGGGCGGTCGGGTCGCCGTCGAGGCTGCCGGCGGCGACCAGGGCGGCGAAACGGCCGCCGCGGGCGACCAGTTCGTCGAAGGTGCCGCGTTCGGCGATGCGGCCGGCCTCCATGAACAGGATCTGATCGGCGGAGCGGATGGTCGACAGGCGATGGGCGATGACGAAGGAGGTGCGGCCCTCCGACAGGCGCTCCAGGGCGCGCTTGATGCGGGCCTCGGTCTCGGTGTCGAGCGCGCTGGTCGCCTCGTCCAGGATCAGGATCGGCGCATTCTTGAGGATGGCGCGCGCGATGGCGAGGCGCTGGCGCTCGCCGCCCGACAGCGACCGGCCGCGCTCGCCGGCGCGGAAATCATAGCTGCCTGGCTTGCCGGTGACGAAGACATCGCATTCGGCCAGCCGGGCGGCCTCGCGGATCTCGGCCTCGGTCGCCTCCGGCTTGCCGATGCGCAGATTCTCGGCGATCGAGCGGTCGAACAGGCCGGGATCCTGGAACACCACGCCGATCGCGCGACGCACGGAATCGACCTTCACGTCGGCGATGTCCTGGCCGTCGATCAGGATGCGGCCGCGATCGGGATCGCGCACCCGCTGCAGCAGCGCGACGGCGGTCGACTTGCCCGAACCGGTCGGCCCGACGATGGCGACGGTCTCGCCGGGCTTCGCCTCGAAGGAGATGTCGGTGATGCCGGTGTCCGAGCCCGGATAGCGGAAGCTGACCCGGTCGAACACGACATGACCGGCGGTGACCGCCAGATCGGTCGCGCCGGGCTTCTCGACGATGGTCGAGCTCTGGTCGAGCACGTCGAAGAACTGGCGCATCGCCGCTGCCTCGAAGACGAGGCGGGACAGGAAGAAGGTCAGCTGGTCGAGGCGGCCGATCAGCGCCGTGGCAAAGCCGATGAAGCTGACGATCTCGCCGACCGTGATCGCGCCCTGCTGGTGCAGCGAAGTGCCGAGCGCGAACAGCGAGACGATCGTGATGGTCGCCGCGCCGCGGGTCATGACGGTGGTCAGCGCCCACCAGGTCAGGACCGGAAGCTGCGCCTTGAGCAGGTTGTTCATCACCCCCTGCAGCGCGCGCGTCTCCTCGGCCAGGCGGACGAAGCTCTGCACGACGGTGACGTTGCCGATCACGTCGCCGACGCGACCGGAGAATTCGGCGTGGTGGCGCGAGGCCTCGGCCTGGCCGTAATGGGTCTTGGTGACGACCAGCGCGCTCAGGCCGATATAGATCACCATCAGGGCGGCGAGCAGCAGGCCCATGTGGAGATTGATCCACAGCGCGGTCGGCAGCAGCACGATCAGCATCACGATCGAGGTCAGATGCTCGCGGAACATGGCGAGCCAGAAGGCGAACAGGTTGTCGGCGCCCGACAGCATGATCGAGATCAGGCGGCCGGACTGGGCCTGCGAATGGAACGCGGCCGGCAGCGCGACGACATGCTCGAAGAACTGCTTCATCACGCCGACCCGGCGGGTATGGGCGATGCGGTCGGCGTGGAGCGCGACGAAGATGTTGGCCGCCACACCCGCGAAGCCGAAGCCGGCCCACAGGCCGACCAGCCCCATGGCCGGCTTGCCGGTCGACAGGGCGTCGATGACGCGGCCGAACAGCAGCGGCTCGGCCAGTTGCAGGAAGGCGAGCGCGATGCCGGTCGCCGTCAGCGCGAAGGCAAAGCCGCGCTCCGGGCCGAGCAGCTGGATGGCGCGGGCATAGATCTTCAGGAAGGGCATGGCGACCGCCGAATCTCGCGGGGCACGGCGATCCGGCCGGCCCTTTTCGATCCTATACGCAATTCGCAACGCCCCGGCACCGGTCGGCGCATCGGCAGGCCGCCGGCGTTCACGTGATGTGAAGGCCGCCATGCCAGGATCGCCACGATCCACGGCGACCGGCAGGGTTTCATGACCGACAGTTCCCTTCATCTCGGCAACGGCGGCGGGCTCGTCGAGCGCTCGCCGGTGCTGGCATGGGCGAAGCGCGCCCTGACCATGGCGCCCGCGGCAGCGCGCCGGTCGCCGCCGCGCTTCTTCGGCACGCTGGTCTTCTTCGTCGCCCTGATCGTGCTCACCGTGCGCGGTGCGGCGCTGCTGAAGGATGCCGACACGCTCTGGCACGTCTTCGTCGGCACCGGCATCCTGGAGACCGGCCGCTTCCCGACCGTCGACACCGCCTCCTGGACCATGGCGGGAACGCCCTGGATCGCGAAGGAATGGCTGTCGCAGGTCATCCTTGCCGCCGCCCAGCGCGCCGGCGGCTGGCCGCTGGTCGCGCTGACCGCCGCCGCCGCCGCCGCGCTCGCACTGGCCCTGATCGCCCGCGAGGCGGCAACCCGCCTTCCGCCGGCCATCGCCGCGCTGATCGCCGCGGCGGCCTTCACGCTGGTCGCCGGCCATACGCTCGCCCGGCCGCATGTGCTGGCCTGGCCGGTGATGATCGGCTGGACCATCGTGCTGATGCGCGCCGCCGAGGACGGCCGCGCGCCGAGCCCCTTCGCCGCCATCCTGATGGCGCTGTGGGCCAATCTGCACGGGTCCTACCTGTTCGGCCTCGCCCTGATACCGGCCTTCGGCCTGGAGGCGCTGTTGCGCGCGCCCGCCGGCCGGCGCACCGAGACGGCGCTCGGCTGGCTGCTGATCCTGGTGCTCGCGCCGGCCGCCACCATGGCGCATGCCTACGGACCGGGCGCGCTCTTCGCCGCCGGCAAGGTCCTCGGGCTCGGCAGCGCCGCCGCCTTCGTGGCCGAATGGGCGCCGACCGATCTCGGCCGCTTAAGCGGCGGCAAGATCGCCATCCTGGCCGGCATCGCCGCCCTGGTGTTGTCGCCCGGCCGCCTGCCGCCGATCCGCGTCGCGCTGCTGATCGGCCTCCTCGACATGGCGGTCTCGCACGAGCGCCATCTCGCCATGCTGGGCTTGATCGCCCCGCTGATCCTGATCGAACCGATCGCGGAGCGCGCCGGCGCGGGACGTGCGGAAGGGGATCAGACGGGCGGTCGGCTATCCGGCTTCGGCCTATACGCGGCCGGCGCGGCGGCGCTCGCCGCGCTCGCCTTCACCGGTATGGCCGCGCTCGGCGCCCTGACCACGCGGCCGGATCTCCTGCCGATCGCCGCCCTCGACGCCGCCAAAGCGGCCGGGGTCACCGGCCAGGTCTTCAACGAATACGAGTTCGGCGGCACGCTGATCACGCGCGGCATCCCGACCTATATCGACGGCCGCACCGAGCTTTACGGTCCGGAGCGGCTGACCACCTATGTCGCCGCGACCGGCGTCTCGACGCCGGGCACGCTCGAAAAGGTTCTGTCGGACAGCCGGATCGGCTGGACCCTGCTGCGCCCCGACCAGCCGGCGGCGGCGCTTCTCGACCACCTGCCCGGCTGGCACCGCATCTATGGCGACGAGGTCGCCGTGGTGCACAAGCGCATCCCCTGACGACCCGCCCCTGACGACCGCATCCCTTCCATCGCGAGGACGGCCCGTCGCCGTGCGGCGGGCTCCGTTCGCGCCGGGACCGGCCGGCCGATCGGCGGGACGGCCTATTCGGCCGCCTCGGCCGCCGTCCAGGGCTTCGGCTTCTCCCAGCGCAGCTTCGGCGAGCGGGCCGCGCGGGTCTCGTCGAGGCGGCGGCGCGGGGCGAAGCGCGGCGCCTGGGTGAAGCGCTCGGTCTCGCCGCGCTTGGCGGACAGGACGAGATCGCGCAGCGTGGCGACGAACAGATCGAGGCTCGCCTTGGACTCGCTCTCGGTCGGCTCGATCAGCATGGCGCCGTGGACGACCAGCGGGAAATACATGGTCATCGGATGGTAACCCTCGTCGATCATCGCCTTGGCGAAATCGAGCGTGGTGATCCCGGTCTCCTTGAGGAAGCCGTCGTCGAACAGCACCTCGTGCATCGAGGGATGGTCCGGGAAGGGCAGCGTCATCAGGTCGGCGAGGCCGGCGCGCACGTAGTTGGCGGCCAGGACCGCATCCTCCGAGGCCTGCCGCAGGCCGTCCGTGCCGTGGCTGAGCATGTAGGCGAGCGCCCGGGTAAACATGCCCATCTGGCCGTGGAACGCGGTCATGCGGCCGAACGGGGTCTCGCCCGGCGCGGTGCCGGCTTCGGTCTCGACCAGCACCGGCCGGCCTTCCTCCAGGTGGATGAAGGGCAGCGGCGCGAAGGGCGCGAGGCGCGACGACAGCACCACCGGACCGGCGCCCGGCCCGCCGCCGCCATGCGGCGTCGAGAAGGTCTTGTGCAGGTTGATGTGCATGGCGTCGACGCCGAGATCGCCCGGCCGCACCTTGCCGACGATGGCGTTGAAGTTCGCGCCGTCGGCATAGAAATAGGCCCCGGCCGCATGCACGGCCTCGGCGATCGCCGCCACCTCCGGCTCGAAGATGCCGCAGGTGTTCGGATTGGTCAGCATGATCGCCGCCACGTCCGGCCCGAGCAGGGCCTTGACGGCCTCGACATCGACCGTGCCGTCGGCGCGGGCCGGCACGTCGCGCACCGTCATGCCGATCAGCGCGGCGGTGGCCGGATTGGTGCCGTGGGCCGATTCCGGCACCAGCACCACGTTGCGCGTCTCGCCGCGGGCGCGGATGGCGGCCTTGATGGCCATCATGCCGCAAAGTTCGCCATGGGCGCCGGCCTTCGGGCTCATCGCGACCGCATCCATGCCGGTCAACCGGCACAGCCAGCCGCCCAGATCGGCGATCACGTCGAGCGCGCCCGGCACGGTCGAGACCGGCTGCAGCGGATGTACGTCGGCGAAGCCCGGCAGCCGCGCCATCTTCTCGTTGAGGCGCGGATTGTGCTTCATCGTGCAGGAACCGAGCGGATAGAGCCCGGTATCGATCGAATAGTTGGAGCGCGACAGGCGCACATAGTGGCGCATGGCCTCCGGCTCGGTCAGGCCGGGCAGGTCCGGCGCCGCCTTGCGGGCGAGCCGGCCGAGCCGCGGCGCGAGGCCGTCCGGCGCGGGCAGGTCGACGCCGGTCGTCTCGGCGCGGCCGATCTCGAAGATCAGCGGTTCCTCGACGCGCAGCGCGCGGTTGCCGGTGAAGGTCCACGGCGTGGCCGCCGGCGTGCCCTCGGCAGCGGCGGCGCCCTCGGGACGGGTGGGGCGACCCTGGTCGTTCAGCATGGTGTTCGTCCTCTCCCGGCTCAGATCACGGCCGCCAGGGCCTGCGCGTAGGCCGCGCGGTCCTCGTCGGTGTTCACTTCCGTGGCGGCGACGACGATCAGGTCGTCGAGGCCCCGGCCCGGCTCCAGGCGCGAGACGGCGAGCCCGCCGAGGATGCCGCGTTCGGCCAGCCGCTCGATCACGGCGGCCGCATTGCCCGGCACACGGACGGTGAATTCGTTGAAGAAGCCGTCGTTCAGCACCTCGACGCCGGGCACCCGGCCGAGCGCATCGGCGAGCCTGATCGCGGCCTCGTGGTTGAGCCGCGCCAGCCGCTCCAGCCCGGCGCTTCCGAGCAGCGTCATGTGGATGGTGAAGGCGAGGCAGCACAGGCCCGAATTGGTGCAGATATTCGAGGTCGCCTTGTCGCGGCGGATATGCTGCTCGCGCGTCGACAGCGTCAGCACGAAGCCGCGCCGGTTCTCGGCGTCGACGGTCTCGCCGCACAGCCGGCCGGGCATCTGGCGCAGAAACTTCTGCCGCGTCGCCATCAGGCCGACATAGGGGCCGCCGAAGCCGAGCGCATTGCCGATCGACTGGCCCTCGCCGACGACGATGTCGGCGCCCTGCCGGCCGGGCGGCTCGATCAGACCGAGGCTGACCACCTCGGTGAAGACCGCGATCAGCAGCGCACCGCAGGCATGCGCCTTCTCGGCGATCGGGGCGAGATCGATCAGGTGCCCGTAGAAGGACGGCGACTGCACGACCACGCAGGAGGTGTCGCGGTCGATCGCCGCCAGGATGTCCTCGGTGCCGAGCGGATCGGGCGGCAGGGCCTGCACGCGATCCTCGGCCATGTCGGACAGGGTCTCGACGACGGCGCGATATTGCGGATGCAGCCCGCCCGAGACCACCGCCTTGTTGCGGCGGGTCAGCCGGTGGGCCATCAGCACGGCCTCGCCGGTCGCCGTCGAGCCGTCATACATCGAGGCGTTGGCGACCTCCATGCCGGTCAGTTCGGCGACCTGGGTCTGGAACTCGAACAGATATTGCAGCGTGCCCTGCGTGATTTCCGGCTGATAGGGCGTGTAGCTGGTCAGGAATTCCGACCGCTGGATCAGGTGGTCCACCGTCGCCGGGACATGGTGCTTGTAGGCGCCGGCGCCGACGAAGAAGGGTACCGACGAGGCCGGCACATTCTTCGCGGCCATGCGGCCCATCAGGCGCTCGACCTCCAGCTCGCCGCGCATGCGCGGCAGGTCGATCAGGTCGGTCAGCAGCTTGTCGGCCGGCACGTCGGCGAACAGTGCATCGATGCCGGGGACGCCGATACGGGCGAGCATCTCGGCCCGGTCGGTCGCGGTCAGGGGATGATAGCGCATCGCGGCCTCACAGCGTCTCGAGGAAGGCCTTGTAGGTCGCCTCGTCCATCAGGTCGCCGGTGTCGGTGCCCTGCGGGACGTGCAGCCGGACGAACCAGCCCTCGCCTTCCGGATCCTCGTTGACGAGGGCCGGATTGTCGGTCAGCGCCGCGTTGACCTCGAAGACGGTGCCGGCGATCGGGGCATAGACCTCGGAGGCCGCCTTGACGGACTCGACGACCGCCGCCTCCTTGCCCTTGTCGATCGCCTTGCCGGTCTCGGGCAGCTCGACATAGACGACATCGCCCAACTGGGCCTGGGCATACTGGCTGATGCCGATCGTGGCCATGTTGCCGTCGATGCGGATCCACTCGTGGTCTTTGGTGTAGAGGGTCATGGGACGGCTCCGTCAGCGCTTGAAGCGATTGGGGACGAAAGGCAGGGCGGCGACGCGCGCGGCGAGCGGCTTGCCGCGCACGATCAAGGCGAGTTCCGTGCCGGGCGCAGCGAAGGCCGGCTCGACGAAGCCCATGGCGAGCGGGGCGTTCAGGCTCGGTCCGAAGCCGCCCGAGGTGACGATGCCGACCGGGCGACCGTCCGGGGCGGTGATGGCGGTGCCCTCGCGGGCCGGAGCGCGGCCCTCGGGCAGGAGGCCGACGCGGATGCGCTTCGTGCCCTCGGCGATCTCGGCGCGGATGCGCGCGAAGCCGGGGAAACCGCCGCCCTCGCGCCGGCGTTTCTGGATCGACCAGAGAAGGCCGGCTTCGATCGGGCTGACCGTCTCGTCGAGTTCGTGGCCGTAGAGGCAGAGGCCGCCCTCGAGCCGCAGGCTGTCGCGCGCGCCGAGCCCGATCGGCTTGACCGACGGATCGGCCAGCAATGCGTCCCAGAGCGCGCCGGCCTCGGCCGCCGGCACCGAGATCTCGTAGCCGTCCTCGCCGGTATAGCCCGAACGCGTGACCTCGACGGCGATGCCGGCGAGCGTCACCGCACCGACCGCCATGAAGGCCATGCCGGCAGCACTTGCGGCACCGAGCCGGACCATGACGGCTTGCGCCTCGGGGCCCTGCAGGGCGAGCAGCGCGCGCTCCGGATAGGTCTCCAGCCGCACCTGCGCCGGCAGGCGCGCGGCGATATGGGCATAATCGACCGCCTTGCGCCCCGCATTGACGACGAGACCGAGGCGGCCGTCGTCGGCCGCATCCGGGCCGCGCTGGACCATCAGGTCGTCGATGCAGCCGCCGTCGTCGTTGAGAAGCTGCGAATAGCGCTGGCGGCCGAGGCCGAGATTGAGGATGTCGGCGGGGATCAGGGCCTCGAGGGCGGCCGCGGTGGTCGCGTGGTCGGGGCCGATCAGGGCGGCCTGGCCCATATGCGACACGTCGAACAGACCCGCATGCTCGCGGGTCCATTTGTGCTCGGCGAGGATGCCGGCCGGATACTGCACCGGCATCGCATAGCCGGCGAAGGGCACCATGCGGGCGCCGAGCGCGACATGACGGTCGTGCAGGGGGGTGGCGAGGATCTCGCTCGGATCGACAGAAGGTTGGGCGGTCATTCCAGGTCCCGGACCGGCGCGTTGGGCCGCGCGGTCGAAAGCGGACCGATGCCGCCGCCAACCGTCGCGCCCCCTCTGTCCGATGACCTGAGAGATTTCCCGGCCGGCGCGCGCTCTCCAATCAGCCACGCACCCGACGGTTACTCCTTCGGTGAGCCGACGACCGGTTGCCGGCGGCTGCTTTCCAGAGTGTCGCTCGCCCCCCGCGGTCCTCGGGACCTGAGAGTTTCCGGGGCGGTTTCTCCTTCGGTGCCGGTCACCCGATGCGGACTACCGTCCACGGCGGATTTCCGGGCTCTCCCGCGGGGGCGTGGGCCTGGCGGGGTTGCCGCTCCGGCCGTCGAGTCGCGTCGTGCTCGACGGGCGAGACCTTAGGTCGGAACCGCCGGTGCGTCAATTCGCCATAGGGTCGATCTTTTCGGCAGCGGCCCGCCAAGCGCCTGAATTTGAAGCGCGCTTCGGCGAAGGCCCGGCATCGGCGGCGCCGCTTCGTCCGGACGCATCGCGCCGAAGGCGGCACGCGACCCTGTGCTGCCAGAGCTTCACCGGTCTTCCGATCGTCCGGCCCGCCCTTAGCCGGCCTTCGGCTTCTTGCCCTTCGGCGCGGGCTTTTCCGGCTTGTCGTCGAGGCCGACATAGATGGTCACGCCGGAGGTGATGTTGGCCGGCAGCGTCATCGCCTCGTCGACCGCCGACCAGAGCGCCGAATAGTCCGGCGCGCCGACATCGACCGTGACGGTGTTCAGGCGGGTGTAGAGCACCTGGTCGCCCTTGACGGCGGCGATGCGGACCGGGACCTGCACCTTGCCGGTGGCGCCCTTCGGTCCGGCGGCGACGCGTCCGGCGGCGCCGACGCGCACCGACATGGTCTCGCCGTTGATGTCGCATTCGCGCGCCACGCGCTGGACGCTGATCTGGAAGCGCAGGAAGTCGGCATTGCCCTGCTTGCCGGTCTCGTAGAGCGGCAAGGTCTCCGTGCCGCTGCGGATCTCGATCAGAGGGCAGACCGGGCGGGCCTTGATCGCCTCGCCGTCGAGCTCGGCGCCGTCGGTCTTGGTCCCGCTCAGCAGTGTCGTGCCGATCGAGTCCATCGTGCCGCCGCATCCGGCAAGGAGCAGCGCGGTCGCAAGCCCGGCGGCGATAGGCGCGAAACGGATGGGAGTCGACATCGAACCTCTCGCGGGTGGATCAGTCGCCGAGACCTATAGCCCCGCCCGGTGCAGCCGTCACGGGGGTATGGGTCTCGGAGTTCCTCGGGGCCGCCGGGCGGCCGCAGCCCGGCGGGCGCGGCGGCCGGCCCGGCGCGAAACCCGCTTGTCCCCAAGGCGTGGCGAAATCGAGGCAGCCCGCCGAAGGTGGGCAGCCGACCGCCGTGTCTCCGAGCGGGGCCGGGGTGGTGCACGGGACCGGGTTCGCGCGCCGCCCGGCACCCTTGACTTGCCGCCCCCGTCTCCCTCTATTCCGCAGAACCCGCGGTCGGGGCGCGTCCGGTCCCGACCGGCCGGGGCGCGCGCGCCCCGAAGGCCGGCCCGCGAATCGAACCACGCTCCGAGACCCATGGCCGACGCGAAACCGCCGCTCACGATCCTGCTCGCCGCGCCGCGCGGCTTCTGTGCCGGCGTCGACCGGGCGATCCAGATCGTCGAACTGGCGCTGGAGCGCTACGGCGCGCCGGTCTATGTGCGCCACGAGATCGTCCACAACCGCTACGTCGTCGACAGCCTGAAGCAGAAGGGCGCGGTCTTCGTCGAGGAACTGGACGAGATCCCCGAGACCGGCCAGCCGGTCATCTTCTCCGCCCATGGTGTGCCGAAATCCGTGCCGGCCGACGCCAGGGCGCGCAACCTCTTTCATCTCGACGCCACCTGCCCGCTGGTCACCAAGGTGCATCGCGAGGCCGAAGTCCATCACAAGCGCGGCTTCCACGTCCTGCTGATCGGCCATGCCGGCCATCCGGAGGTGATCGGCACCATGGGCCAGCTGCCGGAGGGCGCCGTCACGCTGATCGAGACGGTCGCCGACGTGGCCGCACTGGTCCCGCCGGCCGGCCGGCCGCTCGCCTATACGACCCAGACAACCCTGTCGCTCGACGACACCCATGGCATCGTCGAGGCCCTGCAGGCGCGTTTCCCGGACATCCGGGCACCCCACAAGGAAGACATCTGCTACGCCACCACCAACCGCCAGATGGCGGTCAAGCGGATCGCCCCGGACGTCGACGGGCTGGTGGTGGTCGGCGCGCCGAACTCGTCCAATTCGCAGCGCCTGCGCGAGGTCGCCGAGCGGGCCGGCTGTCCGATCGCGGTGCTGATCCAGCGCGCTACCGAACTCGACTGGACGCGCTTCGCCGGGCTGCGGCGGGTCGGCATCACGGCCGGCGCCTCGGCCCCGGATCTGCTGGTCGACGAGGTCATCGCCGCCTTCGCCGAACGCTACGCCATCACCGTCGAGACGGTGCGCACCGCCGACGAATCAATCACCTTCAACCTGCCGCGCGGCTTGCGGGAAACCGCCGAGGCGGCGTCCGAGACCGGACGCCGCCCGCTCAATCCGGCGGCCGAGTAGCGCCATGGCCGTCTATACCGAAGTTGCCGACGAGGATCTCGCGCGGTTCGTCGCCGCCTACGACATCGGCCGCGTGCTCGCCTGCAAGGGCATCGCGGAAGGCGTCGAGAACTCGAACTTCCTGCTCCATACGGAGAAGGGGTTCTACATCCTGACGCTCTACGAAAAGCGCGTCGATCCGGGCGACCTGCCCTTCTTCCTCGGCCTGATGGAGCATCTCGCCCAGGGCGGCGTGACCTGCCCGCTGCCGGTGCGCAACCGCACCGGCGCCGCGCTCGGCACGCTGGCGGGACGGCCGGCGGCGATCATCACCTTCCTGGATGGCGTCTGGGTGCGCCGGCCGACCGCCGAGCATTGCGGTGCGGTCGGCGCCGCGCTCGCCCGCTTCCATCTGGCCGGCGCCGATTTCGCCCTGACGCGCCGCAACGCGCTGACGGTCGATGCCTGGCGCCCGCTCTACGAGCGCTCCAAGCCGAAGGCCGACACGGTCTTCGCGGGTCTCGCCGGCGAGATCGAGCGCGAGCTCGATGCGCTCGAGGCCGCCTGGCCGACCGACCTGCCGCGCGGGGTGATCCATGCCGATCTCTTCCCCGACAACGTCTTCTTCCTCGAGGACCGGCTCTCCGGGCTGATCGATTTCTACTTCGCCTGCAATGACTTCCTGGCCTACGATCTGGCCGTGTGCCTGAATTCCTGGTGCTTCGAGACGGACGGCAGCTTCAACCTGACCAAGGGCCGGGCGATGCTGAACGGCTATCTCGGCCTGCGCGCGCTGAGCGACGCGGAATGCGCCGCGCTGCCGCTGCTCTGCCGCGGCTCGGCCCTGCGCTTCCTGCTGACCCGGCTCTACGACTGGCTGAACGTGCCGCCGGGCGCGCTGGTCCGGCCGAAGGACCCGCTCGAATATCTGCGCAAGCTGCGCTTCCACCGCACGGTTGCGGACCCCTCCGGCTACGGACTCGATTCATGAGCGACGAGGAGACGGCCGGCCAGGGCGTCGTGATCTACACGGACGGCGCCTGCTCGGGCAATCCGGGCCCCGGCGGCTGGGGCGCGATCCTGCGCTGGAACGGGCGCGAGAAGGAACTGAAGGGCGGCGAGGCCGACACCACCAACAATCGCATGGAGATGATGGCGGCGATCTCGGCAATCGAGGCGCTGCGCAGGCCCTGCCGGATCGACATCTACACGGACTCGGCCTATCTGCGCGGCGGCATCACCGGCTGGATCCACGGCTGGAAGCGCAACGGCTGGAAGACCGCCGACAAGAAGCCGGTCAAGAATGCCGATCTGTGGCAGCGCCTCGACGCGGCGCTCGGCAGCCACGAGATCGTCTGGCATTGGGTCAAGGGCCATGCCGGCCATCCCGAGAACGAGCGCGCCGACGCCCTCGCCCGCGAGGGCATGCGCCCCTATATGCCGGCGAGGCGACGGGCACCGGACGGCGAGCGATGAAGCGAAGCGAAATGGCAGCCATGGGCGAGGCCTCGGCGCAGTCCGGGCGGCAGCGCGCCATCCTGGTCGCCAATCCGGCCGCCGGCGGCTACAGGGCGTCCCGTATCGCCGCCGTCGCCGACGCGCTGCGGGCCCGCGGCATCGAAACCGAGACACGCCTGACCGCTGCGCCCGGCGACCTGGAGCGCATCGCCGCCGATCCCGCCACGACCGCCGACGTGATCCTGGCGGCGGGCGGCGACGGCACCATCAACGAGGCGGTGACGGGGCTGCTCGCCCGGCCTGGCGCGCGGCCGCATCTCGCGCTGGTCCCGGCCGGCACCGCCAATGTGCTCGCCTATGAACTCGGCCTCTCGGCCCGCCCGGGCCGCATCGCCGCGGCCGTCGCGACCGGCCGCACGGCGCCGCTCCATACCGGGCGGGCCAATGGCCGGGCCTTCATGCTGATGGTCTCGGCCGGTTTCGACGCCGATGTGGTGCATGCGGTCGACCCCGCCGCCAAGCGGCGCTGGAAGCAGCTGGCTTTCGTGGCGACCGCGCTCCAGCGCGGTTTCGCCAAACGAAACCAGCCCGACCTGACGGTCGTCGCCGACGGCCGCGCGATCCGCTGCCGGCTGGCCGTGGTCGCCAAGGCGATCCATTATGGCGGCCCGTTCCGGATCGCGCCCGATGCCGGGGCGACACGCCCGGGGCTGCATCTGGTCGCGCTCCTGAAGGACGATCCCTGGTCGCTGATCCGCGCCGGCGCGGCACTGATCATGGGCCGGCTCGACCGCTCGCCGATCGCCCTGGTGATCCCGGTCACCGAATGCCGCATCGATGCCGCATCGCCCGTCCCGGTCCAGATCGACGGCGAGGCCTTCGGCTTCACCCCGGTCGCGGTCGAGACGGTCTCGGAAGTGCTGCGCGTGGTGGTGCCGGAGGCCGGCCGGCGGGGCTGACGGCCGGAGAGGGCCGCGCGACCGTGCTTCTTCGTGCGCCGTCCTTTGCCGCGGGCCGCGGCTCGGCTACATTGCGGCAACACGCAACCTGCAGGAGGCCGCAGCCCATGACCGGTCGAGCCATCGCCACCGCCCTTCTGGCCGCGATCGCCGCCGGGCCGGCCCTCGCCGCCTCCAAGACGATCGATTATGGCTATGGCGCCTGCTCTTACAAGCTGCGCTTCGACCCCGCCAAGGTCAACGAAGCCCAGCTGCGCGACACGCTCCGCCTGCTATTCGATGCCCCGGTTCCCGACCTCTTCAACCAGCCCGAGCCGGCCAGGCTCCAACAGCAGATCGCCGCCACCGAGCAGAGCTGCAAGTCCAAGCTCGACGAGATCGGCCGCCTGAAACTTCTCGCCGTCCCGGGGGTCGAGGCTGCGCGCGACCAGTTGCGCGCGGAGACCGAGCTCTCCTGCCGAATGAGCCTGGCTGAACTGCGCGGCTTCACCGATCCGACGCAGCTGAACGGCTTCACGGCCGAACCGAAATGCACCTTCTATATCGACGCCTTGGCGGGCCGGGTGCCGAAGGCCAAGGCGCTGGAAACGCTCTCGGCCGCCTCCTGCGCCGACAACGCTTCGCCGGCCCGCTGCCGCAAGGAGTTCACCGACCGCGCCGGCGACGATGCGAAATACCGGATCGATCTCCTGAGCTACGGCTGGCGAAACTGCGTCCTGCACGCGCCAGACCAGCCCTCTTCCGATGGCAACGCAGCCCGCAACGAACTCGGCGAGAAACTGATCGCCCGCTACAAGATCAAGGAATCCTGCGAGGACTGACGGCAGCGCGGGTCGGGCCACACGTCCGGGCCGATCGCGGCGGCGCGAAAGCCGCCGTAAGGGCACGCCCCCGGCGGAACACGAAGTCCGGCCGGGAGCGCACAGGAATCGGGATCAGAGCTGCTGCAGCAGGCGGGCGGCGCCGGAGGCATCGGCCGTGCCGGGGCTGTCCTCGATGTTGAGGGCGGTCACGACGCCGTCGTCGACGATCATCGAAAAGCGCTTGGAGCGCAGGCCCATCACACCGAGTTCGATGTCGAGACCGAGCTTCTTGGTGAAGTCGGCATTGCCGTCGGCCAGGAACAGGATCTTGTCCTTCGCCCCGGTATGGCGCGCCCAGGCGGCCATGACGAAGGGATCGTTGACGGCGACCACCGCGACCTCGTCGATGCCCTTGGCCTTGAAGTGATCGAGATTGTCGAGGAAGCCCGGCAGATGGTTCATCGAGCAGGTCGGCGTGAAGGCGCCCGGCACGCCGAACAGGACGACCTTGCGGCCCTTGAAGATCTCGTCGCTGGTGCGGTCGACCGCGCCCTCGTCGGTCATGATGCGGAACTTGGCTGCGGGCAGCGCCGAGCCGACGGCGATGGTCATGCGGATGGTCCCCCTGATGTTGTTCGTGCGCGCGCAAGCAGGCGCGCATGCTGACTTAGGGCGCTGTGCCGGTGGCGTCGAGTGCAGACCGGCGCTGCATGTCGCGCGGGGCGCGCGCGGTCAATCCAGCCGCCAGGCCTGTTCGACGGCGCGATCCGGCGTCACCACGGTGAAGCGCAAGGCGGCCTCCTTCGGCGAAGCGCCGGGCGGCAGGCCTTCGAGGGCGACACGCCAGCGGGTCCGGCCGCCCTCGCGACCAAGCCGGACCGGCAGCGGCAGCGCCCAGCCCTCCGGGCCTTCGGCGAACAGATCCTGCTGTTCCTCCGGCCGGTCGCTGACGACGGTCACGACCAGGGTCTCGGGACCGTTCCCGGTCTTGGGTGCCGCCTCGCGTGCGACCGACGCCACCGCAAGCGGCGCCGTCGCTTCGATGCGGACCGGTACCTGCCGCAGCGCTTCCTCGATCGCTGCGACCTCGCCGGGAGCCGGTCGGGCCTTGGGATCGATCCGCGCCTCCACCTCGGCCTCCACCGGCAGGCAGATGTCGCGGCAGACGCCGATCATCACCTTGGCGACCAGACGCGCCGGAAGGCCGGGATCGGCCAGGCGAACGGCCAGCGGCAACACGACCGGCGCGGTATAGCCGACACTCTGGCCGTGTCCTTCGCCGAAGCGCTCCGGCGCCGGAAAGGCGATCTCGACGCCGGCAATGTTCTGCGAGGCGCCGGTCTCGATCGTCGGCGGAATGCCGGCATCGCCGGGCGAGCGCCAATAGGTCTTCCAGCCCGGCAGCAGGGCGATCTCCAGCCCCATTTGGGCCGAACCACCGTGAATGGGGCCGGTCAGGAGGCGGATTTCGGCACCGTTCAGTGCCTCGTTCCCGGCCCGCGCCGGCACGGTGGCGAATAGCAGGGAAAGGAGTCCGGCCAGGATCGCGGTCTTCATGGATCGGTCTTACGCAATGATTTCGCCCCTGTCGCGGCCCCACCGCTCATAATCACGTGAGACCCATCGGCGCGGCCCGCGATTGCCGTGGGGACCGGCTCTGCTATTCTTGCTGCAGGAGAGGCGCCCGCCGGGAACCGCAACGGGACCGTCGTGCCGGGTGCCGAGGCATTGGAACCGGCGCCGCCGCGGGCGGGGGATCCGGTTCGCGAAACGAGGGTGCAAGCATGGCCTCCGCAATCCGGAGGGAATATCTGGACGGACAGATCCTGATCGCCATGCCGGGCATGGACGATCAGCGCTTCTCTCGTGCCCTGGTCTATATGTGCGCCCACTCCTCGGAGGGCGCGATGGGCATCATCCTCAACCAGCTCGCCCCGCCACCGGTCAATTTCGGCGAACTCCTCGTGCAGCTCGACGTGATTCCCGCGGCCGACCAGATCCGGTTGCCGGCACTCGCCCGGCGCATGCGCGTGCATCACGGTGGCCCGGTCGAGACCGGCCGCGGCTTCGTTCTGCATTCGGCCGACTACTTCATCGAGAACGCGACCCTGACGATCGACGACGCCGTTTCGCTGACCACGACGCTCGAGATCCTGAAGGCCATCGCGGAAGGCCGAGGGCCTTCGGACGCCATGCTGGCGCTCGGCTATGCCGGCTGGCAGCCCGGCCAGTTGGAGACCGAGATCCAGTCCAATGTCTGGCTGAACTGCGATGCCGACGCCGACCTGATCTTCGATCTCGATCTGGAAACCAAATACGACCGCGCCCTGCGCAAGATCGGCATCGATATCGGCATGCTGTCGCGCGAAGCCGGCCACGCCTGAGGCGACTGAGGCAGAGTGGCCGCCCCGCTGCCCCTGGGCCAGGCACGCCATCTCGGCTGACGGTCCCACGCGGCCGGCTAGGTCAAGCCGGGCGGTCAGGGACAGGCCCGGCGGCGGTCAATACAGCGTCTGCCGGTAGCGCTCGAGCATTTCCGCCTGGGTCTCGGCCGTGGCGAGCCCGATCTGGTCGCGCATCATCTCGCCCATGGAGGGCAGCGTCGCCCGGTCGATCTGGACCGCCGGGTCCCACAGCCGCGAGCGCATCAGCGCCTTGGCGCAATGCAGATAGGCCTCGCGGACGGCGACCCGCAGGACCGTCTTCGGCAGGCGGCCGTCGATGGCGAAGCGGGCGGTCAGGTCCGGATCGTCGTGGATCTCGGCCGTGCCGTTGACCCGCAAGGTCTCGTCCATGCCGGGGATCAGGAACAGGATCCCGATACCCGGATGGGCGAGGATGTTGGTCAGGCTGTCGAGCCGGTTGTTACCCGGCCGGTCCGGGATCAGCAGCGTGCGGTCGTCCTCGATCGTCACGAAACCCGGCGCGTCGCCGCGCGGGGTCACGTCGCCGAGGCCGTCCGGCCCGGTCGTCGCCAGAACCATGAAGGGCGACAGGCCGATCAGCCGGCGGCAATGCGCGTCGAGCCGGTCGAGCTGCTTCTTCGCGCTGCGCTCGCGGGTCGGCCCGTAGAGGGCGCGAAGGCTGTCGACGGACGTGATGCGAGACATGGCGATCCCAAGAGGTTCGAACGGATGGCGAAACGGCAGCGGCCGGACCCGGGCCGCCATCCCAGCCAATTCCGGCGCGGGCGTCGATCCGCCCCGCCTGCAGATCAGGGCAGCGATTCGAAGCCCGGGCCGAAGCCGGCGAGGCTGATCGGGATGCCGATGCCCTCCTCGGGGGTCTGGAAGACGATGAAGGTCGCCTGCTTGCCGGTGCGCAACTGCTCGACCAGCTTGTCGTCCATCAGGACCTCCGCGATGCAGCCGTTCGGCAGGCAGCGGACGAAGGCGGTGCGGCCGACATCGACCTGGTCGACCTTGAGGCCGAGCCCGGACGGCAGCAGGACGCCGAGCGGTGCCAGGACGCGCAGGATGCGCGACTTCTTGTCGGCCGTCTTCAACACGATCACCGACAGGCCGACATTCGGCCGGTCCTCGGCGGTTACGTTCTGGATCAGAGCGCATTGCTCAGACTTGGAGCCAGGCGGCGTATCGCAGCGGATCTGCCAGTCCCCATGCTGACCCTTGACGGCGCCCTGGGCGGCGGCCGGCACGCTCCAGCCGGCGGCCCCGAGCAGCAGCGCGGCGACGGCAAGCGCGCGGCGCATCGGCGCGGTCCGGGCGGATCGGCCAGAGACGTTCGACCGAACTTCGATCACGGAATTCCCTCCAATCTTGCCGGCATCCCGGGATGCCGCGCCGCATCCCGGCGGTCCGGTCGATCCGGTGCCTTCCGATGCCGCCGATTCTTGCGGCGTCGCACAGCCGTCCGCGCCGAAGATTCGCAATGGTCGCCAAATTGCCTCAGTGCGCCCGGCTTGGCCAGATTGCGAATGGCAGGCCCTTTCACTAGGTACTTTCGACTAGGGACATTCCCGGATTCCGCGCTGCGGCGTACGGGAAACTGGCTACGGACCAAGGCTTTTTCGTGAGGCGGCGCCGGACGCTAGGCTGTCCGAAGCAAAAATGCCGCACGATTACGCCGGCCGACCCGTTGCGGGGCGGGGCTGGCTGTGCTTTTGGTTTTCGTGCCTTGATCTCGATCAAACCGGCATCGACAAAATGACGCAGTGCAACCGAATTTGCGCCGCATCGCACTGTCGACCGGGGGCCGCCGGAGAGCCCCGGCAGCGCGGGGTCGGCACGGGGTGATCCCGAAGGCGGGCGGGCAGGCTCACGGAGAGCGCAAGACCGGACAGAACCGGGCTTGCCGCACGAGCCGAACGACAGAACAGGAATTCGACCGCCGGAAGGCTGGTCAAGGGCAAGGAGCTGAGACGTGATCCGACATGTGATGCGGCAGAGCGCATGGACCCTGGCCGTGATGGCCGGCCTCGCGATCGCGGCGATCTTCGGTACCGGGGCGGCGCTGGCGGCGCAGCCGGTGCCGTGGCAGATGGGGCTGCAGCCCGCCGCAACGGACGTTCACGCCGATATTCGCGCCTTCGAGAGCTTCACACTGGTGATCATCACGGTGATCACGCTCTTCGTGCTGGCGCTGCTGATCTACGTGATGGTCAAGTTCAACGCCAAGGCCAACCCGGTCCCGTCGAAGACCTCGCACAACACGCTGATCGAGGTCATCTGGACGGTCGCACCGGTCATGATCCTGGTCCTGATCGCGATCCCGTCCTTCCGGCTGCTCTACAAGGAGCTGATCATTCCGCCGGTCGACATCACCGTGAAGGCGACCGGCTACCAGTGGTACTGGGGTTACGAGTATCCCGACCTGAAGGACGCCAAGAACAGGCCGGTCTCGTTCGATTCGGTCATGCTCGGCGATGCCGACCGCAAGGATCCGGTCAAGCAGCCGCGCCTGCTGGCGGTCGACAACAATCTGGTCGTGCCGGTCGGCAAGGTCGTCCGCGTCCAGGTCACTGCCGCCGACGTGATCCACGCCCTCGCGGTGCCGGCCTTCGGCATCAAGATCGACGGCTATCCGGGCCGCCTCAACGAGACGTGGTTCAAGGCCAACCAGACCGGCATGTTCTACGGCCAGTGCTCGGAACTGTGCGGCAAGGACCACTCCGCGATGCCGATCGCCGTCCAGGTCGTGACCGAGCAGCAGTATGCCGCCTGGTCGACGGCCGCGCAGAAGAGCCTCTCGGACGCCAACAAGGTTCTGGCGGCCATGATCGAGGCTGACGAGAAGACCACCGCGGTGGCTCAGCGCTGAGCCGGCATCGATAACGGGACGAGGACGGCGGCGCCGAAGCAGCGGACGCCCCGTGCGAAGAGGATCAAGGAGCGAAACCAATGGCTCATGCAGCCGCGGACGCGGGCCACCACGATCACCCGACCGGGTGGCGCCGCTATCTCTACTCGACGAACCACAAGGATATCGGGACCCTGTACCTGATTTTCGCCATGATCGCAGGCGTGATCGGTCTCTCCCTGTCCGTGGCGATCCGCATGGAATTGCAGTCGCCGCATATCCAGATCTTCTCCGATCCGCACACCTTCAACGTGTTCACGACCGCCCACGGCCTGATCATGATCTTCTTCATGGTCATGCCGGCGATGATCGGCGGCTACGCGAACTGGTTCGTCCCGATCATGATCGGCGCCCCCGACATGGCCTTCCCGCGGATGAACAACATCTCCTTCTGGCTGCTTCCGCCGGCTTTCCTGCTCCTCGTGCTCAGCATGTTCGTCGAGGGCCCGGCCGGCAGCAACGGCGTCGGCGGCGGCTGGACGATCTATCCGCCGCTCTCGACCTCCGGCCAGCCCGGCCCGGCGATGGATTTCGCGATCCTCTCGCTGCACATTGCCGGCGCCTCGTCGATCCTCGGCGCGATCAACTTCATCACCACGATCTTCAACATGCGCGCCCCGGGCATGACGCTGCACAAGATGCCGCTGTTCGCCTGGTCGGTGCTGATCACCGCCTTCCTGCTGCTCCTGTCGCTCCCGGTGCTGGCCGGCGGCATCACCATGCTGCTGACCGATCGCAACTTCGGCACGACCTTCTTCGACCCGCAGGGCGGCGGCGACCCGATCCTGTTCCAGCATCTGTTCTGGTTCTTCGGGCATCCGGAAGTCTACATCCTGATCCTGCCGGGCTTCGGCATCGTCAGCCACATCGTGTCGACCTTCTCGCGCAAGCCGGTCTTCGGCTATCTCGGCATGGCCTACGCCATGGTGGCGATCGGCGCCGTCGGCTTCATCGTGTGGGCGCACCACATGTACACGGTCGGTCTGTCGGTCGACACGCAGGCCTACTTCGTGGCGGCCACCATGGTCATCGCGGTGCCGACCGGGGTGAAGATCTTCTCGTGGATCGCCACCATGTGGGGCGGCTCGATCGAGTTCCGCGTTCCCATGCTGTGGGCCGTCGGCTTCATCTTCCTGTTCACCGTCGGCGGCGTCACCGGCGTGCAGCTGGCCAATGCCGGCCTGGACCGCGCCCTGCACGACACCTACTACGTGGTCGCGCACTTCCACTACGTGCTGTCGCTCGGCGCCGTCTTCGCCATCTTCGCGGCCTGGTACTACTGGTTCCCGAAGATCAGCGGCTACATGATGAGCGAGACCATCGGCAAGGTGCACTTCTGGCTCACCTTCGTCGGCGTCAACCTCGTCTTCTTCCCGCAGCACTTCCTGGGTCTGGCCGGCATGCCGCGCCGCTACGTCGACTATCCGGATGCCTTCGCGGGCTGGAACATGGTGTCGTCGATCGGTTCCTACATCTCCGCGTTCGGCACGCTGGTGTTCTTCTTCGGCATCTTCGAGGCCTTCTCGAAGAAGCGCGTCGCCGGCAACAACCCCTGGGGCGTCGGCGCCACCACGCTGGAATGGACGCTGACCTCGCCGCCGCCGTTCCATCAGTTCGAGACGCTGCCCCGCATCAAGGGCGACGCCCACTGAGACCGAACCGGCCGGCCGGGCCTTTCGCGGCCCGGCCGGCCTGCCGCACCGGCGCGCCCCGCAGCCCAATCGGCGCGGCGCCTTGAAGATCGGAACGAATCCCGGCCGGCCATCGGGTCGAGGCCAGGCTGGAGGGATCGGGAATGACCGACTGGTCGAGCACGTCGCAGGAAGCCCCGGGCTTCACCCCGGTATCCATCGCATCGATTTCGATGGCGGGGCCGCACGACTATTTCGAGCTGATGAAGCCGCGGGTCATGTCGCTCGTGGTGTTCACCGCGCTGGTCGGCATGGTGCTGGCCCCCGGCGGCCTGCATCCCGTGCTCGCCGCCATCTCGCTCTTGTGCATCGCCGTCGGCGCCGGCGCCTCCGGCGCGCTCAACATGTGGTACGACGCCGATATCGACCGTCTGATGTCGCGCACCCGCGGCCGGCCCGTGCCGTCCGGCCGGGTCACCGCCGAGGAGGCGCTGGCCTTCGGCGCGACCATGTCGGTCTTCTCGGTGCTGGTGCTCGCCGTGACGGCCAATTTCCTGGCTGCCGGCCTGCTCGCCTTCACCATCCTCTTCTATGTCGTCGTCTACACGATGTGGCTGAAGCGCTCGACGCCGCAGAACATCGTCATCGGCGGCGCCGCCGGCGCCTTCCCGCCGATGGTCGGCTGGGCCGCCATGACCGGCTCGATCTCGATCGAATCGATCGTCCTGTTCCTGATCATCTTCATGTGGACGCCGCCCCATTTCTGGGCGCTGGCGCTGCTGAAATCGAACGACTACGCCACCGCCGGCGTGCCGATGCTGCCGGTCGTCGCCGGCGAGACCGCGACCCGCCACCAGATCCTGATCTATGCCGTGCTGATGGCGCTGGTCGGCGTGGCGCCGGCCGTGCTCGGCTTCGGCGGCCTCGCCTACGCGCTCGTCTCGAGCGTGAGCGGACTGGTTTTCGTCTGGCTGGCGGCCCGCGTCTGGCGCATCCGCGAAGGGGCCCCGGCGCGCAAGGCGGCCGGTCGTCTGTTCGCCTTCTCCATCCTGTATCTGTTCCTGCTCTACGCGGTGCTCCTGGTCGAACGCATCGCCGGCGCGATCATCGGCTAGACGGCGGGAGCGGATCATGAGCGGTGCAGTGATGGGCGAGAACGACAAGATCGAACTGGACGGCGTCAAGCTGACCGAAGCGCAGCAGAAGCGGCGGCGGCAG
Organism: Prosthecodimorpha staleyi; assembly: GCF_018729455.1. NCBI lineage: Bacteria > Pseudomonadati > Pseudomonadota > Alphaproteobacteria > Hyphomicrobiales > Ancalomicrobiaceae > Prosthecodimorpha > Prosthecodimorpha staleyi. The sequence goes on from NZ_JAHHZF010000003.1 coordinate 474,384, forward strand.
CGCAATGTCGCGATCGCCGCGGTGCTCGTGTCGCTCGTCGTGATCTTCTATGTGGTGACCATCCTCAAGATGGGTCCCGGCATTCTGGCGAGGCCACTCTAGATGGCGACGGGCGAACACCTCCAGTCCCGGCATGACGGCGCCAATCGCCGGGTGGCGATCGCCTGCGCGGCGCTCGTCGCCGGCATGACCGGCGCGGCTTTCGCGGCGGTGCCGTTCTACGAATGGTTCTGCAAGACCACCGGCTATGGCGGCACGCCGCTGACCGCGTCGTCGGCGCCCGATCACGTCATCGAGCGCAGCTTCGAGATCCGGTTCGACGCCAACGTCAACGGTCTGCCCTGGCGCTTCGCGCCGGAGACGCCGAGCGTGACGGTCAAGGCCGGCGCGGTCGAGACCGTCAACTACGTGATCGAGAACACCAGCGACCGCGAGACCTTCGGGCTCGCCGCCTACAACGTGACGCCGGATCTCGCCGGCGGCTACTTCACCAAGATGATCTGCTTCTGCTTCACCGAGCAGAAGCTCGCAGCCGGCGAGAAGCTCGTCGTGCCGGTGACGTTCTATGTCGATCCTCAGATCGACGGCGACAAGGACCTCGCCATGCTGAAGACGATCACGCTGTCCTACACCTTCTTCCCGGCGAAGCCGAATACGTCCAAGCCGGTTGTCGGTGCCCTTTCGGGATCGACGCCGGAAAAGCTCTGAACCGCTGCCGACCATCAGGAATGACGGGGGAACCCATGGCCGAGGCCCATACCAAGAACCACGATTACCACCTCGTCGACCCGAGCCCCTGGCCGCTGGTCGCCTCCGTCGGCGCCTTCGTGATGGCGCTCGGCGCGATCGGCCTGTTCCGCTGGCTGAAGGCGGAAAGCGTCACCCTGCTCGGCATCAACATCGCCAATCCGTGGATCTTCGCGATCGGCCTGATCCTGGTGCTCTACACCATGTATGCCTGGTGGGCGGACGTGGTGAAGGAGGCCCATCAGGGCCATCACACCCGCGTCGTCGCGCTGCACCTGCGCTACGGCATGATCATGTTCATCGCCTCCGAGGTGATGTTCTTCGTTGCCTGGTTCTGGGCCTATTTCGACGCCTCGCTGTTCGCCCATGAGGCCAAGCAGTTCGCCCGGGTCACCGCGACGGGCGGCGTCTGGCCGCCGCACGGCATCGAGACCTTCAATCCCTGGCACCTGCCGCTCCTCAACACGCTGATCCTGCTGACCTCCGGCACCACCGTGACCTGGGCCCATCACGCCCTGCTGCACAATGACCGCCAGGGCCTCAAGGCCGGCCTGTGGCTGACCGTGATCCTCGGCGCGATCTTCACCGTCTGCCAGGTCTACGAGTACAGCCACGCCCATTTCGGCTTCTCGGGCAACATCTACGGCGCCACCTTCTTCATGGCGACCGGCTTCCACGGCTTCCACGTCCTGGTCGGCACCATCTTCCTGGCGGTCTGCCTGATCCGTGCCTATCTCGGCCACTTCACCCCGAAGCAGCATTTCGGCTTCGAGGCGGCGGCCTGGTACTGGCACTTCGTCGACGTGGTCTGGCTGTTCCTGTTCGCCTGCATCTATGTCTGGGGCGCCGGCGCCGCGGCCCACTGATCCGGTTCGCGGATCGCCATCGATCGATCTTCGCACCCGGGCGGACCCTCCGCCCGGGTGATTTCTTTAGAGGCCTGCCCGATCCGGGTCGGTCCGCAACGATCCGCCCTCCCCTGCCGGACGGAAAGGGAGTATGTCGGCGCCAGCGCCGCACCCGGCGGCGGGCCGCTGCAGCAAGGAGCCGCGCATGAGCTACCACTATCCGCCGCTCTCGCCCTTCTCGACCGGGCTGCGCTGCCGATGCCCGCGCTGCGGCCAGGGCAAGCTGTTCAGCGGCTTCCTCGATACCGCGCCGGCCTGTACGGTCTGCGGCCAGGACTACAAATTCATCGATGCCGGCGACGGACCCGCCGTCTTCGTCATCCTGATCGTCGGCTTCATCGTGGTCGGCGCGGCCCTGGTGGTCGAGGTCAAGTACCAGCCTCCGATGTGGGTGCACATGTCGATCTGGATGCCGCTGATCCTGATCCTGTCGCTCGGCATGCTGCGCCCGTTGAAGGCGCTCCTGATCGCACTGCAATATGTCAACAAGGCCCGCGAAGGCCGGCTCGCCGACGACTGATCGCGCCCCCTGAAGCCGGCCGGCCGCGCCGCGGGACTGCCGCGGCGCTTGTCTGTGCCGGCCATGCGCCTCAGACCAGGCCCAATGCAGGAATGCCGATGTCCCGTCTCCGCCTCGTGCTCTGGCCGACCGTTGCCGCCGCTTTCGTGTTTGCGATCCTGATCGCACTCGGCAACTGGCAGATGGACCGGCTGGCCTGGAAGGAGGCGCTGATGGCGCGGGTCAAGGCGCGCATCGCGCTGCCCGCCGAGAACCTGCCGCCGGAACCGGTCTGGCCCGCGATCGACGCGGACGCCAAGGACTATGCCGCCGCGCGCGTCACCGGGCGCTTCCTGAACGACAAGGAGGTCCACGTCTTCCACACCCTGGTCAATCCGAAGGGCCGCCTCTCGGGACAGGGCTATTTCGTGGTGACGCCGCTCCTGCGCGACGACGGCAGCGTGATCATCGTCAATCGCGGCTTCGTGCCGCTCGACCGCAAGGCGCCGGCCAGCCGGCCCGGCAGCCAGATCGACGGCGAGACCACCGTCGAAGGCCTGCTGCGCCGGCCGGAAGGCAGCAACCTGTTCACACCGGCGAATGACCGCGCCGGCAATGTCTGGTTCACCCGCGACGCCCGCGAGATCGCGCATGCCGCCGGTCTGGACCCGGCCCGCACCTTTCCGCTGACCCTCGATGCGGGCGCTGCGCAGACCCCGCCCGGCGGCCTGCCGCAGGCGGGCGAGACGCTCGTCACCTTCACCAACAACCACTGGCAATATGCGCTGACCTGGTACGGCCTCGCGGCGACGCTCGCCGGCGTCTGGTTCGCCTTCGTGATCGGCCGCTTGCGGCGGAACCCCGCCGGCGCCTGAGACGCCGCCCCGCCCGTTCTGCGCGACGGGACTATCGGGCCGGACGGTGCCGTCGGGCAGGACCGGCCCGCCGGTCGGGTCGAATACGGATGACCGGGTTTGGGACGATGACGCCCATGCTCCTGTCATGCTCTGCAGGGATGCTGATGCATCTTCGTTCGAGCCAGGCGACCCCATGCCGCGCAAGTCCACCTCCGCATCCTCCGCCGCCCCCTCCCCTGCCGCATCGCCATCCGCGCCGACCGCGCCGGTTCCGTCGGGCGCCCTCTCCGGCCTGCTCGACGACGTCCTGGCCCTGCGCGGTCGGGTTCTGGAGGAGGCAGCGGGCCTGATCGGACGCTTCGCCGGATCGGCCGCGGCGAACGACCCCGGCGTCGTCAACCTCGCCCACTATCTGGCCGTCCGTCATCACGACCTGCGCGACCTGCAGCGCCGTTTGATGCGGCACGGCCTGTCGTCGCTCGGCCGCATGGAGGGTCGCGTGCTGCCGACTCTCGATGCGGTGGTGTGCGCGCTCGCGGCCCTGGCCGGGCGCCCCGCGCCGGTGGAGGAGCCGACCGAGGCCACGTTCTTCGCCGGCGAGACGCAGCTCGCCGCCCACACCGAGGCCCTGCTCGGAGCGCCGCGCGCGCATCGGCGCGGGCGGATCATGGTCACCCTGCCGAGCGAGGCCGCCGCGGACGGTGCCCTGATCGAGCGGCTGGTCGCCAGTGGCATGGACGTGGCACGCATCAACTGTGCCCATGACGATCCGGAGACCTGGCGCCGGATGGCCGGGCATGTCCGCGCCGCCGCCGCCCGCAGCGGCCGCGCCCTGCCGATCCTGATGGATATCGCCGGCCCCAAGATCCGCACCGGCGCGGTCGCGGTGCACGACAAGGGCCGGCTCGTGCCCGGCTCGAATTTCGTCCTGATCGCCGAGGGCATTCCGGAGGCGAACAAGCACGAGCCCTTCGTGGCGGCGGTCTCGCTGCCGGAGATCGTCCGCCGGCTCGCCGTCGGCGACCGGGTCCGCTACGACGACGGCAAGGTCGAGGCGGTGGTCGAGGCCGTCTCGGGCGACCGCGCGCGCCTGCATGTGCTGCGCGCCAAGACCGGCGGCGCCAAGCTGAAGCCCGAGAAGGGTCTCAATCTGCCCGACACCGCGCTCGGCCTGTCGCCCCTGACCGACAAGGACGAGGCCGACCTCGAAGCCGTGATCGCGATCGCCGACATGATCGGCTATTCCTTCGTCAGCCACGCCGCCGATATCGACCTGCTCGAGGACATGCTGGCGGCCCGCAACGCCAGCGCCAAGCCGCTCGGCCTGATCGCCAAGATCGAGCGGCCCGAGGCCGTGGCCAACCTGCCTTCGCTGATCGCGCGCGCAAGCGGCCGCCGGCCCTTCGGCATCATGATCGCGCGCGGCGACCTGGCCGCGGAGATCGGCTTCGAGCGGCTGGCCGAGATGCAGGAGGAGATCCTCTGGCTCTGCGAGGCCGCCCGGGTGCCGGCCATCTGGGCGACCCAGGTCCTTGAGGATCTGGTCAAGGACGGCGTGCCGTCGCGCGGCGAGATGACCGATGCCGCCATGGCGGCCCGCGCCGAATGCGTCATGCTGAACAAGGGGCCGGAGGTGGTCGCGGCCGTCGAACTGCTCGACCGCCTGATCGGCCGCATGGGCGATCATTTCACCAAGAAGACCCCGACGATGCGGGCCTTGAAAAGCTGGTAGCCGGTCGCCGGTCGCCGACACCCCCGCAACCGTGAAGGCGCCCCGTTCCGGCCCCGCGGGGGCCGGTCGCGCGGGCTTTCCTGCGCGACCGCTTCGGACGGGACGGGACGGCCCGGATGCGCGCTACTGCGCGGCGACGCGCTGCCGACGGTCGAGCAGGCGGCGGACCTCTTCGGGCGGGATCGGCTGGCCGTAGTGAAAGCCCTGGGCATAGTCGCAGCCGAGCAGCTTCAGCTCCTTGGCCTGCTCCTCGGTCTCCACCCCTTCGGCGACGACGCTCATGCCGAGGTCGCGGCCGAGGCCGACGATGGTCTTCAGGAGCAGCGGCCGTTCCTTGCCGTCGCCGCGCACGAAGGACTGGTCGATCTTGATCGTGTCGAACGGGAAGCGCTGCAGATAGGACAGCGACGAGTAGCCGGTGCCGAAGTCGTCGAGTGCCAGGCTGGCGCCGAGCTCCTTGATCCGGATCAGTACCTTGGCGGTGTATTCCGGATTCTCCATGACGAGGCTTTCGGTCACCTCGATCTTGAGCGAGCCGCGCGCGAGATCGACGCGCGACATGACCGACTTCACGTCGTTGATCAGATCGTGGCGGATCAGTTGCCGGCTCGACACGTTGACGCTGGCGAAGAGCGGCGGGTCCTGCTCGAATTCCTCCTGCCACTGCGACAGCTGCCGGGCGGTCTTGTCGAGCACGAACAGGCCGAGCGGGATGATCAGGCCGGTGCGTTCGGCGATCGAGATGAACTCCTGCGGCGGCACGCGGCCGCGCTTGGGATGGTCCCAGCGCACCAGCGCTTCGAAGCCGGCGATGCGGTTCTCGGCGATCGACAGGATCGGCTGGTAGAGGATGCGGATCTCCTCCTTCTCGATCGCCTTGCGCAGATCCGCCTCCATGGTCAGCGCATCGCCGCCATGGGTGCGGAGCGAGGGGCGGAAGGCTTCGAGCCGGTCGCCGCCAAGCCGCTTGGCATGGTGCATGGCGATCTCGGCATCCTTGACCAGTTCATCCTCCTTGCGGCTCTGGCCGTCATAGACGGCGATGCCGATCGAGGCGGTCAGGAAGATCTCGCGCTCGCCGAAGGTGATCGGCGCCCGGATGGCGCGGCGGATCGAATCGGCGAAGGCGGCAACCCGCTCGGGGTCCTGCTCGGAGATCAGCACGATCCCGAACTGGTCGCCGGAGATGCGCGCCAGGCTGTCCTGCGGCTTGAGCTGGCGGGCGAGCCGCCGGGCGATCGTGAGCAGCATGGAATCGCCGACCGACAGGCCGAGGCTGTCGTTGACCTGCTTGAAGCGGTCGATGTCGAGCACCAGGATCGACGGCCGGCCGGTGCCGTCGGCGCGCGAGCGGGCCAGCGCCGCGATGATGCGATCGAGGAACAGTTCGCGGTTCGGCAGGCCGGTCAGGTTGTCGTGGACGGCGTCGTGCAGCAGCCGTTCCTCGGTGGTGCGCGCATCGGTCACGTCGAGCAGCGTGCCGACGCAGCGGCCGACCTCGCCGTCGCCGCCGAGCACGGGGCGGGCGCGCAACTGGAACCAGCGGAAATGGCCATCCTCGCAACGCAGCCGGAAGGCCAGCGAGACGCGGCCGCGGCGCTGCTCGACGACGGCGTCGAGCGTCGTGCGGAAACGGTCGCGATCCTGCGGATGCAGGATTTCGAGCCAGCCGCGCGCGGGTCCCTCCAGCGTGCCGGGCTCGACGCCCAGGATGTCCTCGGTCTCCGGGCTGGTCCAGATGTGGTCGCGCGCGACATCCCAGTCCCAGATCATGTCGCCGGAGCCGACCAGCGCCAGCGCCCGGCGCTCGACGTCGCCGATCACGCCCGGCCCCATGGCGGCGCCCGTGAAGGCATGCTGCATGACCGTGAAGCCGATCAGCATCACGATCAGCACCAGACCGCCGGCCAACGCCGGCTGCACGACATCGTTGACGAGGCTGCCCGACACGGTCAGGCCGGCGGCGATCAGCCAGAAGATCAGCAGGATCCAGGTCGGGATCAGCATGAAGGCACGGTCGAAGCCGTGCGCCGCCATATAGGCGATCAGGCCGGCGCCGACCACCGCGACGATGGCGAGCGCGAGCCGGGCGATCGAGGCGGCCAGCACCGGATCGATCACCGCGACGCCGACCAGGCCGAGCAGGATCACGATCGAGGCGGCCGCGACGTGGCTGTAGCTGACATGCCAGCGATTGAGATTCAGATAGCCGTACAGGAACAGCACCAGGGTGGTGGCGATCATCACCTCCGCGCTCGCCCGATAGGCCTGATCGGACCCCGGAGGGACCCGGAACACCTTGCCCCAGAAGCCGAAATCGATGCACAGATAGGCCAGCACCGCCCAGGCGAGGCCGGCCGTGGCCGGGAACATGATGGTGCCGCGGACCACGAACAGGATGGTCAGGAACAGCGCGAGCAGGCCGGAAATGCCGAGAATGATGCCGCGATAGAGCGTGAAGGCGTTGACGGTATCCTTGTAGGCGTCCGGCTGCCACAAGAGGAGCCGCGGCAGGCTGGAGGTCTTCATTTCCACGATGAAGGTCACCACCGTGCGCGGATCGAGCGTGATCTGAAAGACGTCCGCCTCGTTGGAGGCCTGCCGTTCCGGCGCGAAGCCCTGGCTGGTCGAAATGCTGACGATCCGGCTCGAACCGAGATCGGGCGAGACGAGGCCGGAGCCGGCCAGCCGGAAGAAGGGCGCGACCAGGAGCCGGTCGATCTGCTCGTCGGAATTGTTGCGCAGCGCAAAGACGAACCAGTCGGTGTCGGAGGCGCCCTGGCGCGAGGAGCGCACCTCGATGCGGCGCACGATGCCGTCGGGTCCCGGCGCGGTCGAAACCTGCAGGCGGTCGCCGGCGTCCATGCGGAACTCGACCAGCCCGGTAATGTCCAGTGCCGGCTTGTCCCCCGCCACGTCGATCGGCTCCAACGCCCATGCCGGAGCGGTCCCGGCTATCCCGGCCACCGCCAGGACCAGCCAGACCAGGGCACGGATGACGACGCCCAGAACCGGACCGCTCGTGCGGATGCCGCTCTCTCGCGTCGCCTCAGTCGCGCACGTTGAAAACACTCGAACTCCCGGCCTGATGATCGGAGCCAAGCCGAAACCGAATCAGCATCCGGCGCCGGTTCGCTCGTCGATGAGACGTGGTGCAGAGTTACCGGCTCCGCGCATCGACCACAAGCGGCCCGGTCGGACGCCGCCGCCTCGGATCCGGTCCGGACGGAGATATTCAGCGCCGCGTCTGGTACCAGTCCTCGTCGACCATCGCGAAGAGCAGGTGGTCCTGCCAGTAGCCGTTGATGCACAGATAACGGCGGGCGTATCCCTCGCGGGTGAATCCGACCTTTTCGAGGAGCGCGATCGAGGCCGCGTTGGAGGGCAGGCAGGCCGCCTCGATCCGATGCAGCCGCAGCGTCTGGAAGCCGTAGGGCAGCACAGCCCGCACGGCCGCGGTCATCAGGCCGCGGCCGGCATGGGGCTGCCCCATCCAGTAGCCGAGCGAGCAGGACTGGGTCACGCCGCGCCGGATATAGGCGAGCGTCAGACCGCCGAGCAGGGCGTGGTCATGGGCGCGGAACAGGAAGAACGGATAGCCGTGGTCCGCGCGGATCTCCTGCTGGTAGCGCTTGATGCGGCGCCGGAAGGCGGCCTTGTCCAGATCGTCGACCGGCCAGGTCGGTTCCCAAGGCGACAAAAAGCTGCGGCTCTGCTCGCGCAAGGACGCCCAGGCGGCATGATCACCGAGCGCGGGACTGCGCAGATAGAAGCCGTCCCCCCGGATGATGGGGACCGGTTCGAAGGCGGACGCCCGCAGGAAGGCCATGCCGCCGCCTCACGCGGCCTTGCGCGACGAACCCATCCGGCGTGCGACCAGATCGGGATCGACGGACACGTCGGGCGGCCCGATCACGGCGACGGTCGGCGGAGACCCGGCGAAGATGCCCTCGGCAAGCTGCCGGACCTGCTCGACGCCGACCTCGTCGATCCGCGCGATGATCTCGCGCGCGGTCAGCGGGCGGCCGTGGATCAGCATCTGGCGCGACAGGGAACTGGCGCGCGAGGTCGGACTTTCCAGGCTCATGAGCAGGCCGGCGCGCATCTGCGCCTTGGCGCGGGCGACCTCGTCGGCGGCCAGATCGCCCGAAATGCGCTCGATCTCGCCGAGCATCAGCGGCACCAGTTCGTCGACATCGCCCTCGCCGGTCGCGGCGTGGACGCCGAACAGGCCGGTATCGGCATAGCCCCAGTGGAAGGCCGAGATCGAATAGCAGAGGCCGCGCTTCTCGCGCACCTCCTGGAACAGGCGCGAAGACATGCCGCCGCCGAGCGTGGCGGCGAGCACCTGGGCGGCGTAGTGGTCGGGCGAGGTATAGTGGCGGCCCTCGAAGCCGAGCGTGATCTGCACCTCGTGCAGGTCGCGTTCCTCACGCCAGCTGCCGCCGTGATAGGTCGCGGTCTCGACCGGCGGGGCTCCGCCATTGCCGAGCCCGCCGAAGCGCTCCTCGGCGAGCCGCAGCACATCCGCATGCTCGATCCCGCCGGCCGCGGCGAGCACCATGACCGGCCCCCGATAGTGGCCGCCGAGATAGCCGGCGAGCGCCTCCGGGGTGAAGCCCTTGACGGTCTCCGGCGTGCCGAGGATCGGCCGCCCGATCGGCTGGCCCGGAAAGGCCGACTGCTGCAGCTGGTCGAAGACGTGGTCCTCGGGCATGTCGTAGGCGGCGCCGATCTCCTGCAGGATGACGTGCTGCTCGCGCTCCAGCTCGCCGGGATCGAACACCGATTCGGTCAGGATGTCGGACAGGATGTCGACGGCAAGCGGCAGGTCGCCCTTGAGGATGCGCGCATAGTAGGCGGTCGTCTCGACCGAGGTGGCGGCGTTGATCTCGCCGCCGACCGCCTCGATCTCCTCGGCGATCTGGCGCGCATTGCGCCGGCGCGTGCCCTTGAAGGCCATGTGCTCGAGCAGATGCGAGATGCCGTGCTCCTCGGGACGCTCGGACCGCGCGCCGGCGCCGACCCAGACGCCGACGGTCGCCGATTCCAGATGCGGCATGGTCTCCGTGACCACGGCCAGACCGTTCGGGAGCCTCGAGACCTCAACCGCCATATCGTCTCCGTTTCCTCCGCCGGGTCTTCGCGCCCGTCAGTACCCGACCTTGATGGCCCGGGTCTTCGATTCGATGACCTTCTCGATCGTGACCAGTTCGGCCGGCACATGCACCATGTTCTCCTCGCGGCGCATGATGTGGGCGAGCCAATTGGGCAGATGCGGCATGATACCCGAAGCCTGCTGAACCGCCTCCGGGAATTTAGCCGGATGCGCCGTCGCCAGCGTGATCATCGGCACGCCGCGCTCCAGATGCTCGTTCGCAACCGCCAGGCCGACCGCGGTGTGCGGGTCGGCCAGATAGCCGAGCCGGCTGTAGGTCTCCGCGATGGTGCGCGCCGTGACGGCGCCGTCGGCGCGGCCGGAGGCGAACACGGTACGCATGTGCTCCATGGCCGGACCCGGGATCGAGAAGGTCCGCGCCTGCGCCATCTCGTGCATCATGCGGCGCACCTGCCCGGCATCGCGGCCGGTCGCCTCGAACAGGAGCCGCTCGAAATTCGACGAGATCTGGATGTCCATCGACGGCGAGGTCGACGGGATCACCTCGCGCAGCTCGTAGGCGCCGGTCTTCAGGGTCCGGTCCAGGATGTCGTTGACATTGGTGGCAATGACCAGCTTGCGGATCGGCAGGCCCATGCGCATCGCCACATAGGCGGCGAAGATGTCGCCGAAATTGCCGGTCGGCACGGTGAACGAGACCGGCCGGTAGGGCGCGCCGAGCGTGGCGCCGGCGACGAAATAATAGACCACCTGCGCGACGATGCGCGCCCAGTTGATCGAGTTGATGCCCGAGAGCGAGACCCGGTCGCGGAAGGAGAAGTGGTTGAACATCCCCTTCACGATCGCCTGCGCGTCGTCGAAGGTGCCCTCGACCGCGAGCGCATGCACGTTCGGGTCGTCGACCGTGGTCATCTGGCGCTGCTGCACCGGCGAGACGCGGCCCTTCGGGAACAGGATGAAGATGTCGGTCCGCTCGCGGCCGCGGAAGGCCTCGATCGCCGCGCCGCCGGTATCGCCCGAGGTCGCGCCGACGATGGTCGCCCGTTCGCCGCGCCGCTCGAGGACATAGTCCATCACCCGTGACAGGAACTGCATGGCGACGTCCTTGAAGGCCAGCGTCGGCCCGTGGAACAGCTCCATGATGAAATGATTGGGGGCGATCTGGATCAGCGGCGTCACGGCCGGATGCCGGAACACCGAATAGGCCTCGTCGATGATCCGGCGAAGGTCGACCTGGCTGATCTCCGGGTCGATGAAGGGATGCATCACCCGGAAAGCGACTTCCGAGTAGGGCTGCCCGGCAAAGCCGGCAATAGTCGCCGGCGTCAGGGTCGGCCAGGTCTCCGGGACATAGAGACCGCCGTCGCGGGCGAGGCCGGCGAGCAGGACTTCCGAAAAGCCGAGAATGGGCGCGTCGCCGCGCGTCGAGACGTAGCGCAAGATCAGGTCCCCGATGAGATGCCGCACCGCCGGTCCGGCCGGACCGTCCGAAGCCGTCGCATCGGAGCGGCACCGTAGAATCGCGACGACGCCCCGGCAAGGGCGAACACGATCCCGGCGTCGAGCCGCGGGCCGCCTGGAGACGCCGGCAGAGTCGGACCCGACGACGACAACTGACACGGAAAGGTTGTGTCGCCGACACCGGACTCTGTAGAATCCGGAATGCGCATGGCGCCGGCGAAGGGCCGCGAGGACCGACGCATTCAGGACATCAAGGTGCGACTGCATGCCGAGATACGAGAGGATCGATACGTCCGGTTTGGCACCCTTCTTTGCCGATGAAGTCTTCCTCGAAATCGGCGATGACTGGTGGGAGTTGCGGCGTGCCGAGCGGTTTCGAGACGGGACCTGGGCTTTCGCCGACCGCGAGATCTGGTCCGGATGCATGCCGGCGGAAGGACCCATTCAACGTTCGGCCGAGATGGATCCCCGATGGCATCTGTCGACCGTAGAAGAGTTCGAGGCGGCCTGGACCAAGGCTCGGCGCTCGGAACCGCCACGCCTTTCGAGGTACTACGGCATCACAAGAGCCGGCACAGCGGAAGAGGTCTTCTGCCCGGATTGGCAGCCTGCCGACGCGATCTGGCCGATGGCCCGCGTGGGGGCCTGGGTTCTTGCGACACCCGCCGGGCGCGTCGAGATCGAGCAGACCGAGTGGCCGCCGCCCGTAGCCGACCCCGCCGCGCAGACAGACTGATCGCGCCCCCGCCCCCACCCGGCGCGGGGCTGCCCTGACGGGAAAATCCTTGAGCCGGGGCCGTCCGGCGCGGTAGGTCGCAGGACTTGCGCCATTCCGGTGCGCAATCCCGAGGATCTTCCCGTGTCCGACATGACGATGATCGCGATCATTGCGATCGGGGCGGCGCTCGCCGGCTTCGTGCAGGGGCTGTCGGGCTTCGCCTTCGCGCTGGTCGCGGCGGCGGTCTGGGCCTGGGCGGTGCCGCCGCAACTGGTGGCGCCGATGCTGGTCTTCGGCGCCCTGCTCGGCCAGTTGCTGGCCGCGCCGAGCATGCTCAAGGGCTTCAGCCTGAAGGCGACGGCGCCCTTCGTCATCGGCGGCTGGATCGGCGTGCCGCTCGGGGTGGCGATCCTGCCGCATGTCGATCCGGTCTGGTTCAAGGCCGGCGTCGGCGGCTTCCTGGTCACCTATTGCCCGGTCATGCTGATCGCCGCCGGCCTGCCGCGCTTGCGGCTGCGCGCCGTCGCGGCGGATGGCGTGGCCGGCTTCTCCGGCGGCGTACTCGGCGGCATCGCCGGCATGGCAGGCTCGATGCCGACGCTGTGGTGCGTGATCACCGGGCGCGAGCGGCACGAAAGCCGCTCGATCCTGCAGGTCTTCAACATCGCCATGCATTCGGCGACGCTGACCGGCTACTTCCTGACCGGCACGCTGAAGGCCGAATCCGCCAAATGGTTCCTGGTCGTCGCCCCGGCCATGCTGGTGCCGACCTTCCTGGGCGCCAAGCTCTATCACACGATCAGCGACACCGCCTTCCGCCGCGTGGTCCTGGTCCTGCTGACGCTGTCCGGCGCCATGCTGCTGGCCGGCTCGGTGCCGGCCCTCCTGGCGCGGTAACGCTGCCGCCGCCGGTCGGGTGCAATTCGCCGCGCGAAGACCTATCTTGGCTCGACCTGCCTCCCGCCACGGACCGACCATGACCCTTCACGCCGTCGATCTCTTCGCCGCCACCGGCCTCGATCTGGAAACCGCCCGCCGCCTGACGGCTGAGGCGACCGAGGGGGCAGACGACGGGGAACTGTTTCTCGAATACCGGCAGTCGGAATCGCTGGTCTTCGACAATGGCCGGCTGAAATCGGCCAATTTCGACACCACCCAGGGCTTCGGCCTGCGCTCGGTGGTCGGCGAGGCGGCCGGCTTCGCCCATTCGGGCGAGGTCTCGGAGGCCGCGCTGCGGCGCGCCGCCGACGCCGTCAAGGCGGTGCGCGGCGGCTATTCGGGCAGCTACGCGGCCGCCCCGCAGCGGACTAATGTCCGGCTCTACGGCGAGGAGAACCCGCTCGTCGCGCCCACCTTCGAGGAGAAGGCGAAGCTCCTCGCCGAGATCGACGCCTTCGCGCGGGCCCGCGACCCGCGCGTGCGGCAGGTGACGGTGTCGCTCGGCGGCTCCTGGCAGGTGGTCGAGATCCTGCGCGCCGACGGGCACCGGGTGCGCGACGTGCGCCCGCTGGTGCGCTTCAACGTCAACATCGTCGTCGGCGAGGGCGACCGGCAGGAATCCGGCGGCCACGGCATGGGCGGCCGAGAGGGCTTCGGCCAGTTCGTCGCCTCCGGCTCCTGGCACGAGGCGGTCGAGAAGGCGCTCGCCGAGGCGCTGACCAATCTCGACGCCGTCCCGGCGCCGGCTGGCACCTTCGACGTCGTGCTCGGGCCGGGCTGGCCGGGCGTGATGCTGCATGAGGCCGTCGGCCACGGCCTGGAGGGCGACTTCAACCGCAAGAAGACCTCGGCCTTCGCCGGCCTGCTCGGCCAGCGGGTCGCCGCGCCCGGCGTCACCGTGGTCGACGACGGCACGCTCGCGGCCCGGCGCGGCTCGCTCTCGGTCGACGACGAGGGCACGCCGACCAACTGCACCACCCTGATCGAGGACGGCATCCTGGTCGGCTATATGCAGGACCGGCAGAATGCGCGGCTGATGGGCATGAAGCCGACCGGCAACGGCCGGCGCGAATCCTTCGCCCATATCCCGATGCCGCGCATGACCAACACCTACATGCTGGCCGGCACCCATGCGCCGGAGGAGATCATCGGCTCGGTCAAGAACGGCATCTACGCGGTCTCCTTCGGCGGCGGTCAGGTCGACATCACCTCCGGCAAGTTCGTGTTCGGCTGCACCGAGGCCTACATGATCGAGAACGGCAAGGTCGGCCGCCCGATCAAGGGCGCCATGCTGATCGGCAACGGCCCGGACGCCATGACCCGGGTCCGGATGGTCGGCAACGACCTCGCCCTCGACCGCGGCATCGGCACCTGCGGCAAGGCCGGCCAGGGCGTCCCCGTCGGCGTCGGCCAGCCGACCCTGAGGATGGACGCGATCACGGTCGGCGGCACACAGGCCTGAAGGGCCGGCGGCAGGCCACCCGAGGCGACCGGCGGCCCCGCGGCGGCCTGCACGTCTGGCGGGCGTCGGCTTTCAAAGCGTTTGGACCGCCTTGGCGAGGTGGTTCGATGTCCCTCAGACTCCGCGTGGTTTCAGCCTCTGCGGAGTCCTTTCCATGCTTAGACGTTTCATCGCTTTCATGGCCGTCTGGCTTGTTGCACAGCTCGACAGCCCCGCTCTTGCGGCCGGCCGGGTCGCACTCCTGATCGGCAACGGAGCCTATCAGCAAGGCGCGCTTACCAATCCGACGCGCGACGTGGCGGCCTTGAAGGCGGCGTTCGACAAGGCCGGCTTCGATGTGGTCGAGGCCCGCGTCGACCTGGACCGCAAGGGCATGCTGCAGGCCCTCGACGCGTTCGAAGCCCGCGCGCGCAATGCCGACGTGGCGCTCGTCTACTATTCCGGTCATGGCATCGAGATCGGCGGCACCAACTATCTCGTCCCGGTGGATGCGCAGCTCCAGTCGGACCGCGACGTGAAGTACGAGGCCCTCGCGCTCGACGACATCCTGACGGCGACGGAGGGCGCGACCAAACTGAAGCTCATCATTCTGGATGCCTGTCGGGACAATCCCTTTGCGGGCGCCATGCGCCGGATCCAGACGCGCAGCACGGTCGCGCGCGGCCTGGCCCGCACCGAGGCGGCGACCCCGAACACCATCATTGCCTATGCGACCGCTCCGGGTCGCGTCGCCCTGGACGGAACCGGCAGCAACAGCCCCTTTGCCACCGCCCTGGTCCGGCATCTGCTGACGCCCGGCCTCGACGTGCGCCTGGCCCTGGGTCTCGTCAGGGACGACGTCATCGAGGCAACACGAACCTCGCCAGAGCCCCAGACACCCTATGTATCGGGAACGGTGGGCGGCGCGGCGGTGTCCGTCGCCCCCGCGGCGGGGGAGACCGCCAAACCGGACGCCGAGGTAACGGGCAATCGGCCGAAACCCGACCCCGAACGCATGGCCCGGGAGGATTTCGACCGGGCCCGCTCGATCAAGAGTCTGCCGGCCTGGGACGCCTTCCTTCGTCACTATCCGACGGGACTTCTGGCCGACCTGGCCCGTGCGGAGCGGGAGAAGCTCGCCGCGGTCGACCGGGCTCCCAAGCCGGTGCGCCCGGCCGCCGCCCCGAAGCCGTCCGCGCCGGCCCGCGTGGTTGCATTGCGCGAGCCGCGGACCGTGACGCGATCCGTCGAGGCGACGAGCCGTTCGGATCGGCCGGACCCGACGATGTACTCCCGTTCCGTGTGGGGCAAACACACGCTTCAAGGCCAACCGGCGACGACCAAGACAGCTCATGGCACGCTCTATTGCCTGCCTGGTCGCGGCCAGGGTCGGCAATGCCGCTGGCTCGACTGACGCTGTGGCCCGACTGACGATGTGGCCCGCCCACCGCGCAGACATGCCGGTGCGCCAATCCACCCGCAGGCCCTTGTCGTTGGCCGCCGGCACCGCGACAATCCTGACTTGCCGCAATCGCTCGGGAGAGCCGCGATGTCCCGCCGCCTGACAGCCATCGCCGCCCTGTTGTTCTGCCTGTCGTCGGGCTTGGCGGAAGCAGCCGGCAGGGTCGCGCTCCTGATCGGCAATGGCGCCTATCCGGTCGGCGCTCTCGCCAATACCGGCCGCGATGTCGCCGCCATGCGGGCAGCTTTCGAGAAGGCCGGCTTCGACAGCGTCCAGGTCGAGACCGACCTCGACCGGCACGGCCTGCTGCGCGCCCTGGATGCGTTCGAGGCCCGCGCCCGGGGCGCCGAGATCGCGGTCGTGTTCTATTCGGGCCATGGCGTCGAACTCGGCGGGTCCAACTATCTGGTGCCGACCGACGCGCGGCTGGCGACCGACCGCGACGTGAAATACGAAGCCGTCGCGCTCGACGACGTGCTCGCCGCCACCGAGGGAGCCTCGCGCCTGAAACTGGTCATCCTGGACGCCTGCCGGGACAATCCCTTCGTCGCCACCATGCAGCGCGCCGGCACGCGCGGCCGGCTCGGCCGGGGGCTCGCCCGCGCCGAGGCGCCGCTCTCCAACATGCTGATCGCCTACGCGACCGCGCCCGGCCAGGTCGCCGCAGATGGAACCGGCGCCAACAGCCCGTTCACCGAAGCGCTCGTCCGGCACATCGTCACCCCCGGGCTGGACGTGCGGATCGCGCTCGGCCTCGTTCGCGACGACGTGGTCGCCGCGACCCGGCAGACCGGAGAGCCGCAGATCCCCTACCAGACCGGGTCGGTCGGCGGCGCCCTCGTCGCGCTCGCCCCCGCCACCGAGACGGCGCCGCCGCCGACGACGGCAGACCGCCCGCCGGTCACCGAAGATCGCCCGCCGGTGACCGACCCCGAATCGGCCATGCGCGCCGATTTCGACCGGACCCGCGCGGTCGGCACCGCCGCCGCCTGGGATATCTTTCTAAAACGCCATCCGTCCGGCTTCTACGCCGATCTCGCCCGCGCCGAGCGGGCCAAGCTCGCCAGGCCCGACGCGGCCGGGTCGCCGAAGCCCCAGACCGCGAACGACCGCCCCAAACCGGCGGCAAAGCCGGTCGCCGCAACGCGGCCGGCCGCACCGAAGACGTCGACCAGGGGGACCGGCAGCCCCGAGGCCGGCAGCCGGCCCGATCCGCTCAGCTATTCGAAAGTGCTCTGGCCGCCCTTCAGCCAGGTGCCGGGTCAGACGCTTTCGGCCCAGACCCGCTACGGCCGGCTGACCTGCATTCCCAACCCCGGCGGCATGGGCCCGCGCCGCCACTGCCGCTGGTTCGACTGAGGCCAAGGGCCGCGTAGGCGGGCCGCGACCGCGGATCGGCGTTTCGCAAGCGGGGCCGGCGCCCTATAGTCCGGGTTTCCCCTGAGACCGGAGACCGCATGGCCGCCGAAGCCTCCGCAACTGCCCTCGTCACATCGCCGCTCGTCCTGCTCGCCGCCGCCGTGGTGGCGGTGCCCATCTTCAAGCGCCTCGGCCTCGGCTCGGTGGTCGGCTATCTGGCCGCCGGCGTCGCGATCGGGCCGCAGGTGCTGGCCCTGTTCGGCGATCCGGGCGCGATCCTGCATGTCGCCGAACTCGGCGTGGTGATGTTCCTGTTCCTGATCGGGCTGGAACTGGAGCCGCAACGATTGTGGTCCATGCGGCGCAACATCTTCGGGCTCGGCAGCGTGCAGATTCTCGCCGCCGGCCTCGGCGTCGGAGCGGCGCTCTATTACGGGCTCGGCACGCCCTGGCGGGAGGCGGTGGTGGTCGGTGCGGGCCTCGCCCTGTCGTCGACCGCCATCGTCATGCAGATGCTGGAGGAACGCGGCGAGACGCGCACGCCGGCCGGCGAGAAGGCCTTCGCGATCCTCCTGATGCAGGATCTGGCCATCGTACCGCTGCTCGCCCTCGTCACGCTGGTCGCGCCGCAGACCGGTGCCACCGGCGACGGCTTCCTGCTGGCCACCGGCAAGATGGTCGGGGCGGTCGTCGTCGTCGTGGTCGCCGGGCGCTATCTGCTCAATCCGATGTTCCGCTTCCTGGCGGCGGCCGAGGCGCGCGAGATCATGACCGCCGCGGCGCTGATGATCGTGCTCGGCGCCGCCGCCGCGATGGCGCTCGCCGGCCTGTCCATGGCGATGGGCGCCTTCCTGGCCGGGGTGATGCTGGCCGAATCGAATTTCCGCCACCAGCTCGCTGCCGATGTCGAACCGTTCCGCGGCATCCTGATGGGGCTCTTCTTCCTCTCGGTCGGCATGACGGTCGACCTCTCGGTGATCACCGCCGACTGGCGGCTGGTCCTGGGCGGCCTGATCGCGCTCTTGATGGCCAAGTTCGTCACCGTGCATCTGGCCGTGCGGCTGTTCGGCGGCAGCCGCGGCGAGGCGATGCAAGTCTCCGCGCTCCTGATCCAGGGCGGCGAGTTCGGCTTCGTGCTCTACCAGAGCGCCGCGGTCTCCGGCGCCATCGCCGAGCGCTCGGCCTCGATCGCGGTCGCCGTGACCACGCTTTCCATGGCGCTGACGCCGCTGGTCGTCGCGGCCATCGACCGGCTCAGGCCGAAGCCCGGCGAGGACAGCATCGAGGAGGACTTCACGGACGTGAAAGGCTCAGTGCTGCTGGTCGGCTTCGGCCGGTTCGGGCAGATCGTCTCGCAACTGCTGCTCGCCAACGGCACCGAAGTCACCATCATCGACAACGACACCGACATGATCCGGTCGGCCGCCCGATTCGGCTTCCGGATCTACTACGGCGACGGCACGCGGCTCGACGTGCTGCGCGCCGCCGGTGCCGAGCGGGCGGAACTGATCGTGGTGGCGACCGACGGGCGCGAGACGACCGACCGCGTCGTCGACCTGATCCAGGCGGAATTCCCGAATGCCAGGCTCTTCGTGCGCTCCTTCGACCGCGGCCATACCCTGTCGCTCAAGGCCCGCAACGTCGAATTCGAGATCCGCGAGACCTACGAATCAGCGCTCGCCTTCGGCCGCGCCACCCTGATCGGGCTCGGCCTCGACCCGGACGCGGCCTCCGATCTGGCCGAGCAGGTCCGCCAGCGCGACCGGACCCGCCTCGCCCTCCAGGAGGCCGGCGGAATCATGGCCGGCCGCGGCGCCATGCTGACCGAACCGTCGAAACCGGCCGAACCCGAGCCGGAACCGCTGATCGAGCCGAAGCGGCCGTCCCGGGCGCTCAACCGCGAGACCGAGAGCGTCGCCCGCACCGAGAAGGCCGCAAGCGGCAGCCGGTGACCGGCACAGGTGTGTCATACATGCAACTTGCCCTACCGAAGAGGGAGCCGAGGGGCGAAAGCGGTGCGGGCGATGCTGCCGGATTGTTTTCAGCGCCGTTCGACATGCTAGTCTCCGAGTCGTCCAGCTTTTTGGGGGAAATCACCATGAAGATCGTTCGTATCGCTCTCGTCGCTCTCGTCGCCGCCGCCGGCCTCTCGGTCGCTGGCTGCGCCAAGGCTCCGGCCCCGGCTCCGGCGGTCGTGAAGGGCTGATTTCGGCGGGGCGCGCGCGAAAGCGGCCCCCACCGCATTCAACTCGGAATTCGGAATCGCTTCCCGACGGCACCGGTGACTGACCCACCGGTGCCGTTCGGTTTTTCAGGCCTGCCGCCGCGGGCTGCCGGAGATGCGTTGGAGCCAGGGTACCCATGAGCGAGCCGCGCGAGGATCTGGTCGCGGAGGCGCAGAAGCCGGGCCGCCCGAAAGCGGTTTTCACCACGGGATCGACGCTACGCCACGTTGTGGTCATGACCACGACCGGCTCGATCGGCCTGATCGCGGTCTTCGTCGTCGATTTCCTCAATCTCTTCTATATCGCCCAGTTGGGCCGCGAGGATCTGACCGCCGCGATCGGCTATGCCGGCGCGCTCTTGTTCTTCATGATCTCCATCAATGTCGGCGTGATGATCGCCGCCACGGCGCTCTGCGCCCGCGCGATCGGCGCCGGCCGCCCCGAGGAGGCGCGGCGAATCACCACCTCGAGCCTGACGCTGTCGGCGCTGGTGCTGGTCATCCTGTCCGCCGCGATCATGCCGCTGCTCGGTCCGCTCTGCGGCCTGATGGGCGCGACCGGCGCGACGCGCGACATTGCGGTCGACTTCCTGATCATCGTCACGCCGTCGACGCCGATCATGGGGCTCGGCATGGTCGCCTCGGGACTGCTCAGGGCGCGCGGCGACGCCCGGCGCGCCATGTATGTGACGCTCGCCGGCGCGGTCGCCTCCGCGGTGCTCGACCCGATTCTGATCTTCGGCCTCGGCCTCGGCGTCACCGGCGCCGCGATTGCGACCGTCGCCGCGCGATTCGCCATGGTGACGGTCGGCCTCTACGGCATCGTCATCGTGCACGACATGGCCGAGCGACCGAATCTCGACGGCATCCGCAGCGACTGGCGCCCGCTGTCGGCGATCGCCGTGCCGGCGATCCTGACCAATGTGGCGACACCGGCCGCCAATGCCTGGGTGACGGCGGAAATCGCCCCGTTCGGCGATTCGGCGCTGGCCGCCTGGGCGGTGCTCGGCCGAATCATCCCGCTCGCCTATGGCGGACTGTTCGCGCTGGCCGGGGCGGTCGGCCCGATCGTGGCGCAGAACTACGGCGCGGGCCTGTTCCCGCGCATGCGGCGGACGTTGACCGACTGCCATCTGTTCACGCTGGTCTATTGCCTCGTCGTCTGGCTGGCGCTGTTCGTCGGCGCCGAACCGGTCATTCGGGCCTTCGCGCTGACCGGCGAGGGCGCCGTCCAGGTCCGCGCCTTCGCGACCTGGATCGCCCCGTCCTATCTGTTCCTCGGGGCTCTGTTCGTCGCCAACGCGGCCTTCAACAATCTCGGCTTCGCCACCCTGTCGACCGCCTTCAACTGGGGGCGCGCCACGCTCGGCACCGTCCCGTTCACGGCGGCCGGCGCATGGCTGGCCGGCTCGGTCGGCGTGATCGCCGGGCAGGCGCTCGGCACCGTCCTGTTCGGCATCGCAGCGGCCGTGGTCGCCTACCGGGTCGTCGACCGGCTCGAGGCGACCGCCTGGAAACCGGAGCGTGAGGGCACCGGCACGGCCTGAGCCCGGGCTCCGCGATGGTCGGCCCCGCCGCAGCCGGCAGAGCGGGGGTTTAAAATGCTGCGATCTGCAGTGCCGAGGCCTGCAATGCCGCAGTGGCGCAAACGGCTGCGGCCCGCTATCGTAACGGTCTTGTCGACTTCGGACGCCCCATGAACCGCATCGAACTGCCCCGCGCCTTCGGCGAAGCGCGCATCCAATACCTCGACGGAGACTACAAGGTCCTGTCCCAGGGTTCCTACGTGCGCTGCGCGGTGACGGGGCTGCAAATCCCCATCGACGAGCTCAAATACTGGAATGTCGAATTCCAGGAGGCCTATATCGACGCGGCCGCCTCGCTCGAACGCCACCGCCAGCGTCAGCGCTGAACGGGACCGAGCAGCCGATCCAAGGCCAGGACGAGGGCGGCAGGATCGTCGATCGCCAGATCGACCGTCAGCACGGCCGTCCGCGCCGCCAGTTCGGCCCGGGCGCCCGACCGAAACCCGGCGAGGCGAACGATATCCTTTTCGGTCGTGACCAGTTCGGCACCGAGCGCGGCCGCCTCCACAAGAAGCCGGCGCGCCTCGCCCTCCGAATAGGCGTGATGATCCGGGAAGGGGCGCAGGCCGGCGACATCCGCGCCGAGGGCCGCCAGCGTATCGCCGAACTTTTCCGGCCGTCCGATGCCCGCGAAGGCCAGAACCCGGCGGCCGCGCCAGCCTGCGGGGTCGCGGGCCACCAAACGGCCCTGCATGGTCGCCCCGGCGAAGCCCGGCAGCGCCGGCACGCCGGCGCCCTGCCCGATCCGCAGCACGAGATCGGCCATGCCGGCCTGAACGGCGATCGGCGCGCGCAACGGCCCGGCCGGGAAGACGCGCCCGTTGCCGAGCCCGTAGCCGCCATCGACGACCACCAGGGCGAGATCGCGGCCGATCGTGCCGTTCTGAAAGCCGTCGTCGAGGATGACCAGATCGGCGCCCTCCGCCGCCGCCAGCCGGATGCCAGCCCGGCGATCGCGCGCCACATAGGCCGGCACGCCGCGCGCGGCGATCATGGCCGCCTCGTCGCCGACCTGCGTGGCATCGTGGCGGTCGGGATCGACCCGCACGGGGCCGCGCGCCGTGCCGCCATAGCCGCGCAGCACGATCGCCGGATGCGCGCCGCGGCCGGCGGCGAGACCGGCCAGCGCCAGCGCGGTCGGCGTCTTGCCGGCACCGCCCATGACGAAGTTGCCGACCGCGACCACCGGCACGGACGACCGTGCCTCGGGCCGGCGGCGCATACGGCGGGCCGCAAGCGCGCCGTAAAGTGCGGCGACCGGGGCGAGCAGGCGGGCCGCCAGCCCGTTCTGCATCCAGAAATCGGGGGCCCGGGGCGGCATCAATCCGGCTCGCGCGCCCTGCCCTCGGCCGCGCGGGCGGCCAATGGCGCCAGAAAGGGCTCGATCGCCGCGAAAGCCCGGTCGAGCGATCCGCGATTCTGATCGAGAATCCGTGCACCGGCCACGGCCATCGCGGCCGCCGCAGTCGGATCGGCCATGAGCGCACCGACCGCCTCGACCAGATGCGCTCCGTCCGACACCAGGGTCGACGCGCCGATCCGGTCGAAGGCGCGGTAGAAGTCCTCCTGATTGTCCACATGCGGTCCATGCAGGACCGCCGTGTTCAGGGCCGCGGCTTCGATCGGACTGTGTCCGCCGCGGGCGGCCAGCGATCCTCCCAGGAAGGCGATCGGGCTCAACCGATAGAAGAGGCCCATTTCGCCGAGCGTATCGGCCAGCAGGACCGCGGTCGCGGACCCGACGGCCTCGCCGAGCGAACGCTGCGCCACCGTCAAGCCCCGCTCGGCGAGCGCGGCCCGGATTGCGCCGCCGCGTTCGGGATGGCGCGGCACCAGGATGGTCAGCAGGCCGGGGAACCGAGGGGCCAGCGCGGCATGGGCATCGGCGACGAGTTCCTCCTCGCCCGGATGGGTGTTGGCGGCGAGCCAGACCGGCCGGTCGCCGATCGTGTCCTTCAGGTCGGCGACCGCCTGCGCCTCGGCCCGCGGCGCCATGGCGTCGTATTTCAGGTTGCCGGTCACGACGACGGGGTCGGCGCCGAGCGTGCGCAGGCGCTCGGCATCGGCCTGGGATTGCGCCAGCACCAGCGCAAACCGGCCGAACAGGTCCCCGGCGACGCCCGCGAGATGCGACCAGCGCTGCGCCGAGCGGACCGACAGGCGGGCGTTGACGACGATGTGCGGAATGGCGCGCCGGGCGATCTCGCCGATCGTCACGGGCCAGACTTCCGATTCGACGAAGATCGCCAGATCCGGCCGCCAGTGGTCGAGAAAGCGGGTGATGGCCGGGGCCACATCGAGCGGGGCGAACTGATGCAGGGTGCCGGCCGGCGCGTGCGCGGCGGCGATGCGCGCCGATGTGACGGTACCGGTGGTCAGCAGCACGCGCGGCCCGGCGGCGCCGATCCGCTCGATCAGCGCCATGACCGACAGCGCCTCGCCGACGCTCGCCGCATGGACCCAGACCAGCGGCCCGGCCGGCCGAGCGAGGCCGGCCCGCCCGAAGCGCTCGCCGAGACGGTTGCGATCCTCCTTGCCGGCCAGCAGGCGGCCGCGCATCAGAAACGGCAGGGTCGGCGCCGCGAGGCAGCCGAGACCGCGATAGAAGGCCAGCGCGCTCCGCGCGACCGCATCAGCCACGGCCGGCCTCCCCGGATGTCTCCGCCGCCGGCATCCCCCAGTCGGGGCGGGCCAGCGGCCCCCACTCGCTGCGCGGTGCGGGTTCGGCGAGGCCCTTGACCAACAGGTCGGCGCGGGCATGGACGCGATCCAGACCCTCTTCGATCCGGCGTTGCGCCGCCGCGACATCCTCGTCGCGACCGATCACGATCGGCTCGCCGGTCACGAAGGCGAAGCGGCCGAACGGCAGGTTGATGGCCGCGCGATCCCAATTGTCGAGGTGGAAGCGGTGCGTGGTGGCGACCGCGAAGGGTACGACCGGGCGTCCGGAATGACGCGCCATGGCGACGATGCCCTCTCCGGCGCGCCGCCGCGGTCCCTTCGGCACGTCGGCGGTCAGCGCCACGATCGCGCCCTGCTCGAGTTCGCGCAGGGCCGCGATCAGCCCCATCACGCCGCCACGCCGCCGGATCTGCTCGGGCGTCACGCCGGCCGAGGCCCGGATCGCGCCGATGCCGAAGCGTTCGCAGACCGTGGCGATGATCTCGCCATCGCCGGAGCGCGAGATGATGGCCTTGACCTGCCAATGGTCCGGCCGGGCGACCGGCAGCATGAAATGCTCGCCGTGCCACATGGCCAGGATGAAGGGGCCGAGCCGGTCGGCCTCGGCGATCGCGTCGGGCGGATCGATCACCGCTGTCTGGGTGGCGCGCAGCAGCCGCAGCCAGCCGGCGACCAGGCGCCCGATGGTGCGCTGTCCGGCCGGAGAGCGGGCGAGCGCCTTGATCATGTCAGGCCTGCGCCGCCCGGGTCCGGTCGGCGGCGCTCTCGATCGCCGCGCGCGCGACCGCCGCATCGTCGACCAGCATGACGGCGGCGCCTTGGGCCGAATGGCCCTGGCCGGCCATCATGCGCGCATAGAGGCCCCCGCTGGCGACGAGTTCGTCATGGCTGCCCAGTTCGGCGATCACGCCGCCATCCATCACGCAAATCAGGTCGGCCTTGCGGATGGTCGACAGACGGTGGGCGATGACGATGACGGTGCGATCCTCCAGGAGCGTTTCGAGCGCCTCCTGGATGCGCGCCTCCGCCTCGCCGTCGAGCGCGCTGGTCGGTTCGTCGAGCAGGAGGATCGGCGCCGACCGCAGCATGGCGCGCGCGAAGGCGATGCGCTGCTTCTGCCCGCCGGACAGCAGTTGGCCGGCCTCGCCGACCCGGCTTTCGTAGCCGTTCGGCAGGCCCATGATGAAATCATGGGCGGCGGCAGCCTGGGCGGCGGCGATCACCGCCTCGTCGGAGGCGTCCTCCGAGCCGTAGCGGATATTGGCCTTGATAGTGTCGTCGAACAGCACCGGCTCCTGGGTCAGGAGCGCGGAGGCGAGGCGGACCGAGGCGATCGTCGCGGTGCGCACGTCCTGGCCGTCGATCAGCACGCGGCCCTGCTGCGGATCGAAGAAGCGCAGGATCAGGTTGATCACGGTCGACTTGCCGGCCCCCGAGGCGCCGATCAGCGCGACGCGCGTCCCGGCCGGGATGTCGAGGTCGAAATTCTTCAGGACCGGCTGGTCGGGCTCATAGCCGAAGGTCACGCCCTCGAAGCGCAGCGCGCCGCCGGCGAGCACCAGCGGCCGAGCGTCCGGAACCTCGGTCACGCGCTGGTCCTGGTCGAGGATGGCGAAGACCCGTGCGGCTGCGACAGTCCCCTCGATCAGCTGGTTGTGCAGCGAGGCGAGCGCCTTGACCGGCTGATAGACGAGCAGCGCGGCGGTCATGAAGCCCATAAAATGACCGAGCGTCACATTGCCGCTGATGCCTTGCCAGCCGCCGTAGAAGATCGCCGCCGCGATGCCGACGCCGCCGAGCGCCTCGGTGATCGGTCCGGAGGCGGCCCGCGTGCGCACGGTCTCCATCATGTGGCGCAGGGTGCGCTCGATGATGTGCCGGGCGCGATTGGTCTCATGGCTCTCGCGATGATAGGCCTTGACCACGCGGATCGACTTCAGCGTCTCCGACACGATCGTGCCGAGGGCACCGACCTCCTGCAGGGCGGAGGAGACCGACTGGCGCGCCCGCGTCTTCTGCCGGCGCACAAACCAGCCGCCGAGCGGCAGCGCCGCCAGCGTGATCAGGGCCAGCCGCCAGTCCATCCAGATCATCGCGCCGCACAGGAACACGACCTGCATGAAATTCTGCACCACCGCCGTGATGGTCTGCGAGGCGGCGGTGTTGATGGTCGTCACGTCGTTCATGAAGACCGACACGAAGCGGCCGGAATGGGTCGACTGCAACCAGCCGACATCCGCGAAAGCCAGCTTCTCGAAGAGCTGGCTGCGCAGATCCGCGACGATCCGGTTGGACAGATAGCCCTGCGAGACGCGGGCGAAATATTCCGCCCAGGAGCGTGCCACCATGACCACGATGATCACCGGCGGCAGGCCGAGCAGGAAGGTCTCGTTCTTGGCGATGAAGATCTCGTCGGCCGCGAACTGCATCAGGAACGGCAATGCTCCCGTACCGGCCGCCGCGAAGGTCATGGCGAGGACGGTGAGCAGAACCAGCTTGAGCCGGGGCACGACATGGTCGCGCAGAATCCGCCGCATCACCGCGACGGTCGACATGTCCGGCACCGCGAAGCCGCCGTCTGCGTCTTGTTCACGCCGATCGGCCGACCGGTCGTCGAATAAGATGCCAGTCATGGGCGCAGTTTGTCCTCGGCGGTCACGCGAACGGGGAAGAACATGTACCGCCGAACGCCCCCGAGGTCACCATCTCCGGCGGAGACGGTCTCAATCCTTGTCCGGATGGTCGGGGTCGAGCAGGCGGTGCAGGTGAACGACGAAGTAGCGCATATGGGCATTGTCGACCGTCGCCTGCGCCTTGGCCTTCCAGGCGGCATGGGCGGTGGCGTAGTTCGGGAACACGCCGACGATATCGAGATGGGTGAGGTCCTTGAACTCGACCTTGTCGAGATCGGTCAGTTCCCCGCCGAACACGAGATGCAGAAGCTGCTTGTCTTTGGCGGCTTTCGCCATGGCGACGACCCTTCTGGTGGACGATGCGCCCCGGCATGCAAGAGCAGTGCCGAGGCGAACCCACGAACCTTTCGGCTTGCGCCCGACGGCCGGCGCCGTCAGGCCTTGGCCAGCGCCGCCAGCAGGGTCCGGGTCGCGGCGATCAGGCCCGGCGCCGCCGCGAACAGCGGCGGATGGCGCGGAACCCGTTCGTTGTAGCGGACCGGATGCCCGCGGTCGGTCGACAGCCGGCCGCCGGCTTCCTGCACCAAAAGATCCGCCGCCGCAAGGTCCCAATCGTGGGCACGCCCGCTGGCCAGTGCCAGATCGAGCCGGGCGTCGGCGACCTGGGCGATGCGCAGCGCGAGCGAGGGGATCGAAGGGCGGACGTCCATCCGCTCGCGCTGGAACAGGCTGCGGTCCAGATAGCCGTGCGGCCCGGAGACGCGGGCGCCGGCCAGCGTCCCCTCGCGCCGGCTGGCGCCGAGCCGGTGCCGGCCGCGCCAGGCGCCGCGGCCGGCGGTGGCCAGCATCAGGTCGTCGGTCGCCGGCTGGTAGAGCGCGGCCGCGATCGGCCGGCCGGCTTCGACCACCGCCGCCGAGACGGTCCAGAGCGGATTGCCGGCGATGAAGGCGCGGGTGCCGTCGATCGGGTCGATCACGAAGATGCGGTCCCGCTCGAGCCGGTCGTCGCTGTCGGCGGTCTCCTCGGAGAGCCAGCCATAGTCCGGCCGGGCGCCGAGCAGGCGGCCGCGCAACAGCCGGTCGGCCTCGATGTCGGCCTCGGACACGGGCGAGTCGCCGGCCTTCATCCAGACGCGCGGCTCCTTGCCGAAATAGCCGAGCGCCAGCTGGCCGGCCTCGCGCACCGCGGCGGCCAGCAATTCCGTGTCGGCCCCGAGGTCGGGACCGAGGTCGCCCCCCTGGCCCCGGTCAGCGTCCGGCAATCGTCAAACCCTCGATCCGCACGGTCGGCGCGTTGATGCCGAACCGGTATTCCAGGTCGTCGGCCGGCGTCAGGCGCCGGTACATGTCCCTGAGGTTGCCGGCGACGGTGATCTCGGCGACCGGATAGGTCAGTTCGCCCTGCTCGATCCAGAAGCCGGAGGCGCCGCGGCTGTAGTCGCCGGTGACGCCGTTGACCCCCGAACCGATCATGTCGGTGATGTAGAGCCCGCTCTCGACGGAGCCGATCATGTCGGCGCGACTGACCGAACCCGGCTCCAGCGTCAGATTGGTCGAACTCGGCGAGGGCAGCCCCGTGCCGCGCGCGGCACGCCCGTTCGTGACCAAGCCGAGCTCGCGCGCCGAGGCGCTGTCGAGCAGCCAGTGGCGCAGGATGCCGTCCTCGATCACGGCAAGGCGCTGCCCGGAGACGCCCTCCCCGTCGAAGGGCCGCGAGCCGAGGCCGCGCCGGCGGTGCGGATCGTCCGAGATGGTGATGCCCTCGGCGAACAACCGCTCGCCCATCCGATCCTTCAGGAACGAGGTCTTGCGCGCCACCGCCGCCCCGTTGATGGCGCCAGAGAGGTGGCCGACGAGGCTCGTCGCCGCGCGCGGATCGTAGATCACGACCGCGTGGCCGGTCGCCGCCTGGCGCGGCTTCAGCCGGCGCACCGCGCGCTCGCCGGCCTTGCGGCCGATCGCTTCCGGATCTTCGAGCTCGGCGCGATGGATCTTGCTGGACGCCTCCCAGTCGCGCTCCATGCCGGTGCCCTCGCCGGCGATCGCCGTCATGGCGATCGAGTGCGACGAGCGCAGCCAGGTACCGACGAAGCCGTGCGAGGTGACCAGCACCATGCCGCCGAGCCCCCAGGAGGCCGAGGCGCCGCCGGAATTGGTCACGCCCGCGACCGCGCGGCCGGCCTCCTCCGCCGCCAGCGCGGCGAAGCGCAACTGGTCGGCATCCGGCACGGCGGCATCGACCAGGTCGAGCGCGGGAAATTCGCGCGCCAACAGATGCTCCTCCGCAAGGCCCGCGAAAGGATCTTCCGGGGCGGCGCGCGCCATCGCGACGGCGCGCATGGCGAGCTGGTCGGCATCGCCGACCGTATTGGCCGACACGATCGCGCTGCGCCGGCCGACGAAGACGCGCAGGCCGAAATCGTCGCCCTCCGAGCGCTCGCTCTGCTCGACGGCACCGAGCCGGACCTGGACGCCGAGCGCGATGCCGCGCACCGCGACCGCATCGGCCGCGTCCGCCCCGGCGCGCCGGGCGGCTTCGACCAGGCGGTGGGCCTGATCGAGAAGGGCGGACTGGTCGAGCAGATCGGTCATCGGGATCTCGCGGCAGGCGGGAGGGCCTCCCCGATTTATGCGGTGCGCCCCTCCGGCACAAGGTCGCTGCGAACCAGCCCGGCCGAAGGACCGCCGCGACGACGGCCTCGTGGTCCCAAAGTGAGTGGTTCGGAGTCACGAGACGGAGGGGGCCATCCGTCTCGATCGAACCACCAGCGCCCGCACCACGATGGGGAAACGTTGACGTTTCATCAGTGCCTCGGAGAGGTTTCGGTAACCGTGACCGCTGGCACAAAAGATTAACCAGCTTTCTTAAGCGCACGCCGACCGGCACTGAGTATCGTCCTCCCAACAAAGACACGAGTGCTTTGGCTCTTGTGGAGGGTGACGTGTTGGGACGTAACGGAAATAAGCTTTCGACGAACTTGGAGCCGAACGAACAGACGTTCGACAAGGCGATACGCTTGGACCCGCAAGCTCTCCCGCATCGCTACAAGTATCGCACCGGTCTCGAAGGCGACGCCGCGGAGGCCGCCGTGCTACTCGACCGCACCATGGCGACGGTGTGCCGCCGCCTGCCGTCCGGCATCCCGATGGCGATGCGCATGACCATGCATGCCTTCGAGGGCGTTGCGGTGCGCTTCGCACCCGGCGACGACGGCGACACCATGAAGGTGGTGCTCGAACTGCTGCACCGCGACCCGAACCTGTCGCTACCGCTGGCGGTGGTCGACGACATGGACGATGTCGTCGCCGACTGGCGCAACTGGGGGCGGGCCCTGTCGCTGCCGCTGCTGGTGGTCGAGGCCGACGGCTCCTACCGGCCGGTCGAGGCGCGGCTCGGCGCGATCGACATCCGCCCGACGCGTCCGCGCCGCCGCCGTTCGATCCTGGCCCAGCGCCGTCCGCGCTTCCTGGTCCGCCGGCGCGTGCCGGTCATCCCGGAGGTGCCGACCTTCGTCGTCGGCCGCGAGATCACCGCCTGGGAGTGAGGCTCACAGGCGCCCGAGCGCCGCATCGGCGACGAGGCCGAGGAAGAACAGCCAGCCGGCATCGCGGTTGGCGCGGAACAGCCTGAGGCAGAGATCGGGGTCGTCGATATCGATCCGCACGACCTGCCAGGCGAGATGGGCGGCGAACAGGGCAAGGCCCAGATAGGCCGCCGTGCCGGCGCCTGCGAGACGGCAGGCCAGGCCGAGCGCCAGCACCGCCGCCAGGAAGAAGAGGGCGAGCAGCGGCCGGGTCGCGCGCCCGAACAGACGCGCCGTCGAGCGCACGCCCACGATCGCGTCGTCCTCCTTGTCCTGATGCGCATAGATCGTGTCGTAGCCGATCGTCCACAGGATCGCGCCGGCATAGAGCGCGAAGGCGGCGCCGTCGAGCCGGCCGAACACCGCCGCCCAACCCATCAGCGCGCCCCACGAGAAGGCCAGGCCGAGCACGAATTGCGGCCAGTCGGTGATCCGCTTCATGAACGGATAGACCGCCACCACGCCGAGCGAGGCGATGCCGAGCAGGATGGCGAAGAGATTGAACTGGATCAGCACCAGGAAGCCGACCAGGGCCTGGGCGACCATGAACAGCTTGGCCTGCGTCACGCTGACCTGGCCCGACGGGATCGGCCGGGAGCGGGTCCGGGCGACCTTGTCGTCGATATCGCGGTCGACGATGTCGTTATAGGTGCAGCCGGCGCCGCGCATGGCGATCGCCCCGATCATGAACAGCAGGAGATGCCAGGGGTCGGGCCAGCGCGCGCCCGCCGCCCCGGCGGCCAGCGCCGCCGACCACCAGCAGGGCCAGAGCAGCAGCCACCAGCCGATCGGCCGCTCCAACCGCGAAAGCCGCGCATAGGGGCGCAGGCCGGGCGGAATGAACCGGTCGGCCCAATGGCCCCGGACCGCGTCGGCGACGGTCATGTCGGGCGTCGGGGCCGGCGATCCGGACGGGACGGGGGCGGGCGCCCCGGGCGGCGGTGTCGTGATCATGACCATGGTGGTGACGCGGCGGGGGCGCGCGGTCAAGCGCGAAAGGCGGAGCCTATCGCGGCGACGCCCGGTCGACTTGTATAGTATACCCCCCTACCCTATACTGAACGGCATGAGCCACACGATCACCCACAAGCCGAAGCTGCTCGCCCGCGTCCGCCGCATCCGCGGCCAGGTCGAGGCGTTGGAGCGTGCCGTCGAGAGCGAGATCGGCTGCGCGGACGTCCTGCAGCTGGTCGCCTCGGTGCGCGGCGCCGTGAACGGGCTGACCGCCGAACTGATCGAGCACCATCTCACCGAGCATGTGCTCGATGTCGACGATCCCGCCCTGCGCCGGCAGGGCGCCGAGGATCTGGTCGAGGTGGTGCGGACCTATCTGAGGTAGCCCCCCGATGCCCGACATCACCGCCCTGATCCAATCGGGCGCGACCAATCCCTGGTTCTACCTGCCGCTCGCGGTCCTGCTCGGCGCCCTGCATGCGCTCGAACCCGGTCATTCCAAGTCGATGATGGCCGCCTTCATCATCGCGGTGCGCGGCACGCCCCGTCAGGCGATCCTGCTCGGCCTGTCGGCGGCGCTCGGCCATACCATCGTGGTCTGGGCGATCGCACTGGTCGGCCTCTGGCTCGGCGACCGGCTGATCCTCGACAAGGCCGAGCCGTGGCTGCTGATCGTCTCCGGGCTCCTGGTCGCCGTCCTCGCCCTGCGCATCGTCGGCCTGATCGGCACCGAGACGGAAGGCGAGCATGGTCACGGGCACGAAGGCCATAAGCACGACGGGCACGGCCACGAGGGGCATGACCGTTCGGGGCATGGCCACCATCATCACCACGATGGGCATCGGCCGGAGTCCCGTCACGGCCCCGACGATGACCCGCATCACGCCCACGACGACCATCACCCGGCCGCCGATCCCGATGCCGGGCTCGATGCCCACGCGGCGGCCCATGCGCGCGAGATCCGGACGCGCTTCGCCGGCCGTCGCTCGGTCGGTACCGGCGAAATCCTGTGGTTCGGCTTCACCGGCGGCCTGCTGCCCTGCCCGGCCGCGATCGCGGTCCTGCTGATCTGCCTGCAGATGCGCGCCTTCACGCTCGGCATCGGCATGGTGCTCGCCTTCAGCGCCGGGCTGGCGATCACCATGGTGGCGGTCGGCGTGGCCGCCGCCTGGGGCGCCGGCGCCGCCCGGGCGCGCTGGGCCGGGCTGGACCGCTGGGGCGCGCGGCTGCCCTATCTGTCGGCCGGCATCGTGCTCTTGCTCGGCTTTGCGATGGCGGCGCGCGGCGTCTGGATGCTGGCCTGAGGCGCCAGAGCCCGCTTTGCCTTGACCCGCCGGCCATGCCTGCTAAACCGCGCGCCAGACCTCATTCCACAGCGCGGGGCGGCATGAACATCCTGTTGATCGGTTCGGGCGGGCGCGAGCATGCGCTCGCCTTCGCGCTCGAGGCCTCCCCGCTCTGCACCCGCCTCATCGCCGCGCCGGGCAATCCGGGCATCGCCGAGGCGGCGACCTGCGTCGCCCTCGATCCGGCCGACCAGGATGCGGTCGTGGCGCTGTGCCGCGCCGAGGCGATCGATTTCGTCGTGGTCGGGCCGGAGGCGCCGCTGGTCGCCGGCCTCGCCGACCGGCTCGAGGCGGAGGGCATCGCGACCTTCGGACCGAGCGCGGCCGCGGCCCGCCTCGAAGGCTCCAAGGGCTTCACCAAGGATCTCTGCGCCCGCCACGGCATCCCGACCGCCGCCTATGGCCGCTTTGCCGACCAGGCCGCGGCGGAAGCCTATGTGCGCAGTCAGGGCGCGCCGATCGTGATCAAGGCCGACGGCCTCGCCGCCGGCAAGGGCGTCACCGTGGCGATGACGCTCGACGAGGCGCTGGCGGCGGTCGCCGAATGCTTCGCCGGCATCTTCGGTTCGGCCGGCGCCGAGGTGGTGGTCGAGGAGTTCCTGGTCGGCGAGGAGGCGAGCTTCTTCGCCCTCGCCGATGGCGGCTTCGCGCTGCCGCTCGCCTCCGCGCAGGATCACAAGCGCGCCTTCGACGGCGACCGCGGCCCGAATACCGGCGGCATGGGCGCCTATTCGCCCGCTCCGGTGATGACGGAAGCGATGACCGAACGGGTGATGGCCGAGATCATCCGCCCGACCGTCGCCGCCATGGCCGAAATGGGCGCGCCGTTCCGCGGCGTGCTGTTCGCCGGCCTGATGATCACCGAAAGCGGCCCGAAGCTGATCGAATACAATGTCCGCTTCGGCGATCCCGAGACCCAGGTGCTGATGCTGCGCCTCGACGCGGATCTGGTCGCCCTGCTCAAGGCCGCGC
Organism: Prosthecodimorpha staleyi; assembly: GCF_018729455.1. Taxonomy (NCBI): domain Bacteria; kingdom Pseudomonadati; phylum Pseudomonadota; class Alphaproteobacteria; order Hyphomicrobiales; family Ancalomicrobiaceae; genus Prosthecodimorpha; species Prosthecodimorpha staleyi. The sequence continues at coordinate 507,607 of NZ_JAHHZF010000003.1, forward strand.
GCGACGGCACGCTGGCCTCCGCCGCCTGCCGCTGGCGCGACGAGGCGGCCATGACGGTGGTGATGGCGGCCCGCGGCTATCCGGGCGCCTACGCCAAGGGAACGCCGATCCGCGGCGTCGCGGCCGCCGCGGCCCTGCCGGGCGTCAAGGTATTCCATGCCGGCACGGCACTGAAGGACGGCCAGCTGGTCGCCGCCGGCGGCCGGGTGCTGAACGTCTCGGCACGCGGGTCGAGCGTCGCCGAAGCGCGCGCGCGCGCCTATGCGGCGGTGGCGGCGATCGACTGGCCGGAGGGCTTCTGCCGGACGGATATCGGCCATGCGGCGCTGGCCCGCGAGGCGGCCGCCGCGCGCTGAGCGCGGCACCGGACGGGCGTCAACCCTCTTCGGCCATCAGCCGGCGCAGTTCGCCGGCGATCGCGTAGGGGGCGACGATGTCGAGCCGCACCGGCGCCAGCGGCGGCAGGGTGTCGAGGACGAAGCCCCGGAAGGCGATGTTGCGGGTCATCACGCAGGGCGTGAAGCCGGCCCCGGCGACCGCCATATGGTAGGCATAGCCGCAATCGTTGACGGTGATCACCTTGCGCACCGCCAGACCGCTGTTCATCAGAACGGAGCGCGCGCGCTGCCAGATCTCCATCTCCTGATTGCACAGAATCAGGACGCCGTTGTCGACCCCGATCCACTCGGTCGGCAGCTCGACGCAGAAGGCTGACTTCTTGCGCAGCGACGGCAGGGAGATGCGGACATCGTTGTCCGGCCGCTGATGGATCTCGCTCGACTCGAGGAACTCGACATCGAAGCCGCCGGCATGCTCCGGGATGGCCTTCTGCAGGATGCTGACCACGTCCCGACCGCTGAGGAGCGGCGTGACGGCGATCTTGAGCGCCTGAATCGTTTCGGCCGTCTCGTGCAACCCGTCGACGATCTGGGCGATCTTCATGAAGGCCTTGATGGCCGCCGCCCCCTGCCTTGTGGCCCGCGCGCCTGAACCCGTGCGATCGAACAGCAGAACCCCGAGCTCGCGCTCAAGCCGCTGAACGGCCATCGAAATGGCGGGTTGCGATGTCCCGATCGTCTCGGCGGCCTTGGAAAACGAGCCACATTGATAGACGGTAATGACCGCTTCCAGATCGCGGATTCGCATCGTCTTCCGCCTCGACTCTTCCTGCTGACCGGCAGCCGCGCCGTGAATCGCCCCCACGCCTTGACCTTAGGGCAACATAAAGCCGGAGGCGGATCCTGTCTCGCGGGTTTTGGAACTCGGAGGGTAAAAAATTGCAATCGACAATGGACCTGCCCGACCTTTTCTCCGGCTTCGCCGCCGAAACCATCGATGTCGGCGAGGCGCGGCTGTTCTGCCGCGTCGGCGGCCGCGACGATGCGCCGCCGGTGGTTCTGGTGCACGGCTATCCGCAGACCCATGTCGAATGGCATCGGATCGCCGGCGCGCTGGCGCAGGATTTCCGGATCGTATTGCCGGACCTGCGCGGCTACGGCTGGTCGTCGGTCCCCCCAGACCGGCCCGGCCACGCCGCCTATTCGAAGCGGACGATGGCGGAAGACATCGTCAGGCTGATGGAAAAGCTCGGCCATGTCCATTTCGCCTATGTCGGCCACGACCGCGGCGCGCGCGTCGGCTATCGGCTGGCTCTGGACCATCCCGGCCGGCTGTCCCGGCTCGCCCTTCTCGATATCGTGCCGACGGCCGCCATGTGGTCCGGCATGGACGCCAGGCTGGCCATGAAGGTTTATCACTGGCTGTTCCTGGCCCAGCCGGCGCCCCTGCCCGAAACCCTGATCGGCAGCCGGCATGCCGCCTATCTCGACCATACGCTGGCCAGTTGGACCAAGGCGCGCGACCTGTCGGCCTTCGACCGCGGCGCGCTCGCCCACTACCACGCCTTCTTCGGCGTGCCCGAACGCCTGCACGCCACCTGCGAGGACTACCGCGCCGGCGCCACCATCGACCGGGCGCTCGACGAGGAGACCCTCGCCGCCGGGCGCACGATCGGCTGCCCAACCCTGGTGCTGTGGGGCTCGTCCGGCATCCCGGCCGATGGCGGGACCGCCTCGGACGTTGGGACCATGGAAGACGGGGGGACCGTCGAGGACGGGCCCCTGGCGGCCTGGCGGTCCTTCGCCGACGACCTGCGCGGCGCGCCCATCGACAGTGGCCATTTCCTGCCCGAGGAAAACCCCGAGGCGACGCTGGCGGCGCTCGTCCCCTTCCTCAAGGGCGAGGATTGACGCCTCCGGCCGATCGCTCCGGTGCGGGCGGCGGACCTGCGGCGAAGGGAGCGCTTGCCTGCCTGCCCGCGCCTCGCCATTGTCCGGCGCTCCGGGCGGTCGCGCCGGGCAGGGCGCGCGGGGAGGCCGGCGCGACCGGCCGGGCGCCTCAGAAGAACGGCCGGGCCCTGCGGTTTCCGTCGAAGCCGCAGGGCCCCGACCCGGCGTGGAGGAAACGGATGTCGCTGCCCGATCTCTATCCCGGCTTCGAGACGGTCACGGTCGATGTGGGCGAGGTGACGTTGTTCGCCCGGGTCGGCGGGCCGATCGGCGCGCCGGCCGTGGTGCTGGCGCATGGCTATCCGCAGAGCCACGCCATGTGGCACCGGATCGCCCCGAAACTGGCCGAGACGTTGCGGGTTGTGGTGGTCGACCTGCGCGGCTACGGGCAATCCTCCGTGCCCGCGCCGGAGGAACGCCACGCCCAGATGTCGAAGCGGCGCATGGGCGCCGACATCGTCGCCCTGATGGCGAAACTCGGCGCCGAGCGTTTCGCCTTCGTCGGCCACGACCGCGGCGCGCGCGTCGGCTATCGGCTCGGCTTCGACCAGCCTGAACGGCTGACCGGCCTGGTGCTGATCGACATCGTACCGACCCCGGTGATGTGGGAGCGCATGGACGCGACCTTCTCGCGCAAGGTCTATCACTGGTCCTTCCTGGCCCAGGCCGCCCCGGTGCCGGAGACCCTGATCGCCAAGGCGCCGATCGAGCATCTGTTTCAGACGCTGGCCGGATGGACCGTCGACAAGGACCTGTCCGCCTTCGATCCGGGCGCGCTCGCCCACTACCGGGCCTATTTTCGCGATCCGGCCCGCATCGCCGCCTGCTGCGAGGACTATCGCGCCGGCGCGACCATCGACGTGGAACATGACGAGGCCGACCGCCGCGCCGGACGCCGCATCACCGTGCCGACCCAGATCATCTGGGGCTCGGTCGGCCTGCCGGCGGATGCCAAGGCGCGCGAGAGCGGCCCGCTGACGGTCTGGCGCGACTGGTGCGAGACCCTGGAGGGCGGCCCGGTCGAGGGCGGACACTTCCTCGCCGAGGAGAATCCGGAGGCGACGCTGGCCCTGATGCAGCCCTTCCTGGCCCGCGTCGCGCGCTGATCCGCGGCCGGCGGGATCGCCCCGCCGGTCCCGGCCCCGCGGTCACAGCCCGTCGAGCACGATCTTGCCGATGGTCCGCCCGCTCTCGACGCGGCGATGCGCCTCGGTCAGCGTCTCGGGCGAGAGCACGCCGAGACGGTCGGTCGCAGTGGTGCGGATCACGCCGGCATCGACCAGGGCGGAAACCTCGTCGAGCAGCCGCCGCTGCTCGTCCATGTCGGGCGTCCCGAACAGCGACCGGGTGAACATCAGTTCCCAGTGCACCGACAGCGACTTGCGCTTGAACGGCACGATGTCGAGGCTCTTCGGATCGTCGATCACGGCGAGCCGGCCCTGGGGCTTGAGCGCGCGCAGGATGGCGTCGAGATGGCGCTCGGTCTGCGTCAGGCTCGCGACCATCTCGACCCCGTCGACGCCGATCGCCTTCAGCGCCTCGTCGAGCGGGCCGGAATGGTCGATCGCATGATGGGCGCCGAGGCTCTTCACCCACGCGACCGTCTCGGGACGCGAGGCCGTGGCGATCACCGTCAGGCCGGTCAGGCGGCGGGCGAGTTGGATCAGGATCGAGCCGACCCCGCCGGCTCCGCCGACGATCAGGAGCGTGCCGCCGGCGGCCTTGCGGCCATGCGGCTGGCCGAGCCGGTCGAACAGCAGTTCCCAGGCGGTGATGGCGGTCAGCGGCAGCGCCGCAGCGTCTGCGAAGTCCAGGCTGGCCGGCTTGTGCCCGACCAGCCGCTCGTCGACCGCCTGCAATTCGGCATTGCTGCCGGGCCGGTCGATGGCGCCGGCATACCAGACCGCGTCGCCGACCCGGTAGTGCCGGACCTCCGACCCGACGGCCTCGACGATCCCCGCCGCGTCGAAGCCGAGAATGCGTGCCGCGCCCGACGGCGGCGCCGCGTTGGCGCGCTGCTTGGTGTCGACCGGATTGACCGAGACCGCCCGGACGCGCACCAGGAGGTCGCGCGGGCGCAGGTCCGGTTCCGGCACGTCGAGAGACACGAGCGGGCCGTCCGCGCCGAGCGGGCCGGGATTGCGATAGCCGATCGCCTGCATGGGTCGTCTCCTGGATGGTGCCGCCGGTTCAGCAAGTCGTCGCTTCGCGCCGTCGGCTGGGGGTTGCATGACCGCGACCATGCCGGCTTGCCGACCATCTGAGAAGCGAATATCTCTAATCCCATTCAGTAGGAGAGCTAATGAATGCGGATCGACCTGGACCTCGATCTCCTGCGCGCCTTCCTGGCCGTTTCCGAGACGGGCAGCTTCACCGCCGCCGCGGACGTGGTCGGGCGCACGCAGTCGGCGGTCAGCCAGAAGATCCTCCGGCTCGAAGACCTGATCGGCACCCGTCTGTTCGACCGGACCAGCCGCAGTCTGGCGCTGACCGAGGACGGCCGCCGGCTCCTGGAACCGGCCAGGCGCCTGCTCGATCTGAATGACGAGACCGTGCGCCTGTTCCGCACGCCGCAGGCGCAGGGCACGCTCCGGCTCGGCGTCGCGGACGACTTCATTCCGCATCAGTTGCCCGGCCTGCTCGCCCGTTTCCGCCGGCACCATCCGGGCATTCATATCGACCTGCGCACCGGCATGAGCTGCGACCTCGTCGCCGCGATGGCTCGGGGCGAACTGGACCTCGCCATCGCGCAGCGCGGCGCCACCGGAGCCACCGGCCGGCTCCTGTGGCGCGAGCCGATGGTCTGGATCGCCGCCGCCGGCTGGCGCGCCGAGCCCGACCGACCGGTGCCGCTGGTCGCCCTGCCGGCGCCATGCAGCTACCGGCGCATCGCCGAGGCGGCGCTTGCCGACCAGGGCCGCAGCCTGCAGGTCACCTGCACGGCCAGCAGCCTGATGGGCATCCAGGCGGCGGTGCGCGGCGGCCTCGGCGCCACCGTGCTCGGCCGCTCCTTCGTGGCGCCGGGCCTGGACATCTTGGGGGCCGCCGAGGGCTGGCCGCCGCTGCCCGATATCGAGATCGTGCTGATCGGCGAGGACGGCGCGCGCGCCGATCTGGCCGGTCCGCTGGTCGGCTTCCTGACCGAGACGCTGGCCGCACCGCGCCTGCAGTTCGTCGCCTGACCGGATCGCCGGGCCACGGGCGTGGCGCCCGCCGCCCGAACGGCCACATGGGCGCCATAGACTTGGCCTTCGTAGCCCGAACCTGAGCCCCCACGAGGAACAATGCCATGTCGGATCCCCGGATCGGTCTCGTGCTCGGCGGCGGCGGCGCGCGCGGCTTCGCCCATATCCCGGTGATCGAGGCGCTCGACGAACTCGGCCTCGTGCCCGCCGCCATCGCCGGCACCTCGATCGGCGCGATCATGGGGGCATCGCGCGGCAGCGGGCTGACCGGCCGGGAGATCCGCGAGCGGACGCTGGAGGTTTTCGGCAACCGCGCGGCCGCCCTCGGCAAGCTCTGGGATCTGCGCCCGCGCCGCTTCGCCGACATCCTCGCCCCCGGCGGGCTGGCGCTCGGCCAGCTCGACGCGGAACGCATCCTGTCGGTCTTCGTCGGCGACGCGATCGCGCCGACCTTCGCCGATCTCGTCATCCCGACCGCCATCGTGGCGACGGATTTCTACGCCTCCGGAGAGATCGCGCTGCGCTCCGGCGACCTGCGCAAGGCCGTCGCGGCCTCGATCGCGCTGCCGGTGGTGTTCCGCCCGGTGCTGCACGACGGCCGGGTCCTGATCGACGGCGGCGTGCACAATCCGGTGCCGGTCGACCATGTTCCCGACGGCCTGGATTTCGTGATCGCCGTCGACGTCATCGGCCAGCCGGAGCCGGTCGACGGTAAGGCTTTGCCGGGCGCTCTCGAGACCATTTTCGGCGCGTCGCAAATCCTGATGCAGGCGGTCGCCAAGGGCAAGTTCGAGAAGCGCCCGCCCGATCTCCTGATCCGACCCGCCGTTTCCGGCTTCCGCGTGCTCGACTTCCTGCGCGCCCGCGAGATCTTGGAGGCGACCGACGCCACCAAGGACGAGGTCAAGCGCCGGCTGGAACGCCTGATCGCCGCCCATCCGGCCGAACCGGTCGCCCTGCCGCCGCCGAAGCCGAAAGCGGCCGGGCGGTTGCGCCGGACGCGGGCTGTCACCACCGGGCACGAGGCGTGATCATCGGCCATCCGGCCCGGCGACAGCGATCCGTATTCGATCGGCGCCCCGCGCTCTAAAAGCGCGCCGCCGCCCAGCGGACAGCGGCTGCCGGATCAGCGCCTGTCCCGAAAGAAGGCCCGGAGGAGATCGCCGGCCTGCGTCTCGCCGATCCCGCCATAGACATCCGGGGCGTGATGGCAGGTCGGCTGCGCAAAGAGCCGCACGCCGTGATCGACCGCACCGCCCTTCGGATCGCCGGCGCCGTAATAGAGCCGGCGGATGCGCGCGAAGGCGATGGCCCCGGCGCACATCGGGCAGGGTTCCAGCGTGACATAGAGATCGCAGCCGATCAGCCTTTCCGACCCGATCGCCGCCGCTGCGGCCCGGATCGCCAGCATCTCGGCATGCGCGGTCGGATCGCGATCCGCCATCGTGCGGTTCCCCGCCGCCGCCAGCACCACCCCGTCGCGCACCACCACCGCCCCGACCGGCACCTCCCCCCGCTCCGCCGCCGCCCGCGCCTGCGCGAAGGCGCGTTCCATGAAGCCGGTTGCCGTGTCCCGTGTCGCGGCCGCAGGATCCGAATCCGCCTCGAAATCCCCCCGACCGGCCCCTTCCCCTTCTCCCCCCAGGGGGGGAGAAGGTGCCCGAAGGGCGGATGAGGGGGGCGATGCGGCGGTTTCGTCCGAAGCGACCGCGTCCGGGGACGGGGCTTCCGGGCTTGGACCGCGAGTTTTCTCCGGCGGCGGTACCCTCCCCCTCATCCAGCCTTCGGCCACCTTCTCCCCCCTCAGGGGGAGAAGGGAGGGAGAGAGACGCTCATTCTGCTCTGCTGCAGGCACAGAATTTCCGGCCCCTTCCCCTTCTCCCCCCAGGGGGGGAGACGGTGCCCGAAGGGCGGATGAGGGGGTTGATGCGGCGGTTTCGCCCGAAGCGACCGCGTCCTGGGACGGGGCTTCCGGGCTTGGACCGCGAGTTTCCTCCGGCGGCGGTACCCTCCCCCTCATCCGGCCTTCGGCCACCCTCTCCCCCCCCCGGGGGGGGAGGGGGGGGGGGGGAGGGCG